>JAFUGP010000114.1 GCA_017469335.1 Succinivibrio sp.
CCTGGCCTTGGCCCAGCAGCGCTTGCCCTTGAACACCAGGGCAAAATGATAGATGAGAGGACAACCATCTTCGCGCAGTTCATGATCGTAACGCTGCTTTGCTATCTGCCCTAAGGCATCATCCTGCAGGGCGGTTATCTTGTTGATACCGTCTTTGGCGTGGGCCTTTTTAAGTTCCAGTACGACCGAGACCTCCTCGGAGCGTACGATGATGTCAGAGTAACCTAAGCCGCTCTCCTCATTGGAACCTACCGCTGAAGCATCGGCCACCGAGTTGAGAGCTCCCAGTAAAAACCCATGATAGAAGGCCTCATAGCGGTTGTCTTTAAGACTGACGTAGTTTATGAGCAAATCCTCCGCGCTGTGTTGTACCTTGTCGGCATCGCCTGAGAGCAGTGCGTCAACAAGTGCCTGTGCGCCGGCCACCCACTGGTAGTTTTCCTTGCCGAAGATGAATCTTGCTTTCTGTTCAAAGCAGTCCCACACCTCCTTGTTGGGGATTTTGACCTCCACCTTTTTGTCAGGGGTGACGTTCACTGCCGTAACATAACCCGTCTGCAGCATCATGCCCAGCATGGCATCCAGGCTGCTGTGCTCATCCAGCTCCGGGTAGGTATTGTACTCAGGAAAGTCAATAAGCTCGGTACCGCCGTCTAAGAGGTGCTGTAATCTCTCCGAGTCCAGGGCATTTTTGCGCTTTAGGCAGATTTCGATGATGTCATTGCCCGAGGTATTGGCCCAGAAGTTCTGGGGCTGCACTTGTTGGTCGGCAGGGGTACGCAGGGCTCGTTTGCAGAACATCAGCACGCTCCAGGGACAGAGCATGGATGCTCCGGAGAAATTATATCCGTCATACCAGTCCATGACCATGGGCTCATAGGCGGACAGGCCCTGATCTTTGAGCAAAGCCTGGGTCTCTGCTTTCGTAAAACCGATGAAGTCCCGGTACTCCACGTCAAAGGTGGAGCACACCGTAAAATTGTTGATGCCGGTGAAGATGCTCTCGCGAGTTATCCTCAGGCAGCCGGTGACCACGCCCATCAACAAAGAGCTGTTGGTCTTGAAGACCTTGCCGAACATGCCCCTGACCACTTCCAGCATTTCCTGGTAATAACCCTTGAGTTTGGCCTTTTGCAGCGGGACATCGTACTCATCAACCAGCACTATGACCTTACGGCCATAGGCTTTTTCCAGAAACCTGGTGAGGTCTAACAACGAGTCCTCAATCATCTGGCAGGCACCGTCCGGATTCCGCTCAAACCAGGCATTGAACTCAGGGATTTTGGCCGTATCCAGCATCTTCTGGAACTTTATCTTATCGGTGGCGGTCAGTTTTGAGCTTTCAAGCAGAAAGCAGAAATTGTCATACAGAGTCTGCAGCAAGGAGAAAAATTCTGCCATGGCGCGGGTAAAACTGGAGCCTTCTATTTCCTTAAGGGAAATGCTGATAACCGGATACTGCCCCAGATGCAGCCTGCAGAACTCCTTATCCTCGGCGATGTAGAGGCCTTGGAAGAGTTTTTGCGCCCTGCCGGTATCACTGGGGTTTTCATAGTTAAGCGCAAAAAAACTCTCCAACATGCTCAGGGTGAGAGTTTTGCCAAAACGCCGGGGGCGGGTGAACAGCAGCACAGCACTCTCCGCATCGCCCTCACCGGGCTTGCCTACTCTGCCCATAAAGTCTTTGAGATAGGCGGTCTTGTCAATGTAAATGCGCCGGTTCTCAATAAGTGAGGCAAACCCCTCTCTGCCGCGGGCAATTTCTTCGGTCATGGGTACCTCCAAGATTCGCTGAACAGCACGGGTTCAATCACCCCGCCTGCCCTTGACCACTCGGCATTCCTTGCCCAAAAAGGCGATGCCGTATTTGAAAATCTCATAGCCCTTTTGCTCGAATGGATAGGCGTAGCGGCACTCTTCTATCTGTTTTAGAGCCGCCGCGCAGAGTGCATCCGCCTCCTCGTCGGGACTTAGTTTCTTAAGTTCAATGATGACGGCGCGTTTGTTGAGTTGGTGGCTTAGGGTGATATCGGAAAAGCCCTTACCGCTCTCTTGGTTTGAGGCAAGGTGCAGTGAGCTGTCTGCGGTGATGGACAAAACTCCCAGCAAAAAGCCATGATAGAAACTCTCATAGCTGTAGTCCCTGACGCTCACAAAGTTCAGCAGCATTGTATTGATAACGGACTGAGCCTTATCGGCATCTCCCAGGAACAGTGTGTCCTTGAGGGAATACGCCGCAGAGAGCCATTGCGGATTTTCCTTGCCGAAGATGAGCCTGGTTTTCTGTTCAAAGCAGTCCCACACCTCCTTGTTGGGGATTTTAACCTCCACCTTTTTGTCGGGGGTGACATTCACTGCCGTAACATAACCCGTTTGCAGCATCATGCCCAGCATGGTATCAAGGCTGCTGTGCTCATCAAGTTCTGGGTAGGTGGTGTACTCAGGAAAGTCTATGAGCTCGGTACCTCCGTCCAGGAGGTTCTGTAATCTCTCCGAGTCCCGGGCATCTCTGCGTTTTAGGCAGATTTCGATGATGTCATTTCCCGAGGTATTGGCCCAGAAGTTCTGGGGCAGTACTTGTTGGTCGGCGGGAGTACGCAGGGCTCGTTTACAGAACATCAGCACGCTCCAGGGACAGAGCATGGATGCCCCGGAGAAGTTATAACCGTCATACCAGTCCATGACCATGGGCTCATAGGCGGACAGGCCCTGATCTTTGAGTAAAGCCTGGGTCTCTTTTTTGGTAAAACCGATGAAATCCCGGTACTCCACATCAAAGGTGGAGAATACCGTGAAATTGTTGATGCCGGTGAAGATGCTCTCGCGGCTTATCCTCAGACAGCCGGTGACCACACCTAAGAGCAGAGACTTATTGGTCTTGAAGACCTTGCCGAACATGCCCCTGACCACTTCCAGCATCTCCTGGTAGTAACCGCCTACTTTGGCCTTTTGCAGGGGAACGTCGTATTCATCCACCAGCACTATGACCTTACGGCCATAGACTTTTTCCAGAAACCCGGTGAGATCAAGCAACGAGTCTTCAATCATCTGGCAGGCACCGGCGTTGTTACTGTCAAGCCAGGCATCGAACTCTGTGATTTTGGCAGTATCCAGCATCTTCTGGAACAATATCTTGTCGGTGGCAGTGAGAGCCTTACTCTCAGAGAGAAAAGAAAAAGAATCATACAGTCTGCGCATCAGGGAGAAAAATTCTGACATGGCGCGGGTAAAACTGGAGCCTTCTATCTCCTTAAGGGAAATGCTGATGACAGGATACTGCCCCAGATGCAGCCTGCAGAACTCCTTGTCCTCGGAGATGGCAAGTCCCTCAAAGAGCTTGTGGGCCCTGCTTGTATCCCCGGGGTTTTGGTAGTTGAGCGCAAAGAAGCTCTCCAACATGCTCAACGTGAGAGTCTTGCCAAAACGTCTGGGGCGGGTGAACAGCATCACGGCACTTTCCGCATCACCCTCACCGGGCTTGCTGGCACAGCGCAGCATAAAATCCTTGAGATAGGCGGTCTTGTCGATGTAGATGCCGTCATGTGCTCTGAGAGAGCCAAACCCCTCTCTGCCACGGGCAATTTCTTCGGTCATGATATCCTCCGCTATAGTCTTATCTGACCCTTGGTAAATTTATCTGCCTGTCCAACAGTCATCCGTATGAGCTTCATGCAACCTGAAAATGATACCGCCTGCCTTCTGGGTCTAAGGTAGTTACTTACTTCAATCAGGACTCAGCATCCTGACACAACAACTCTTATTCGCAAATACCAAGGCGTAACGCCATACCGTAGTGAAACCTGCATCTAATAGAGTGGGCACGGATGGGTGCTTACCAAGCTGCCTCAAGATCTCTTCCAGCAAATTGGCTTTGCGTCGGGGAGTGGCGTCAGACTCCGCTTGTTTGATGAGCAGTACCGCTGCCGTACTTCCTTGTTTGATGATGAGCTCTGTGTACTCACTGCTATCCGGTGCGGTGATGCTCAGCTGACCTGCCTCCGTCACCGCTGTCAGGACATCCAGCATAAAACGCCGGCATAATGGCTCGTCTGCATCCCTCACGCACGCATAGTTCAAGAAGAGATCACCGGCAATTGACTGCACACACTCGGCATTACCGGCGAGGATACTCTCTTTAAAGCTCTGGGCCCCATCCTGCCACCGGGTGTTATGCTTACTGAACAGTCTTTGGGCCTGAAGCCTGAAACAGTCTAAGATCTCAAGGTTGGGGATTTTGATTTTAAGACAATAATTCTCCCTATCCTCCTCCACGGCAGTGACATAGCCCGTATGCAGCATCACCGCCAGCATATGGACTAAGACATTTTGCTCGCTAAGTGAGGCAAAGGGTTTTCCCTCGGGCAGATGGATTTGCTCGGTACCGCCGTCCAACAGATTTTGCAGGCTTTGAGAGTCCAGTATATCCCGGCGCCGCAGGCAGATCTCGATTAACTCATTATCCGGGCTGTCGGCTCTGAAGTTTTGAGCTTTGGGTATTGCATCAGGGGCTGTGTCCTTAGCGCTCAGACAGAACTTAAGCACGCTGCGCGGGCAGAGCATGTTCTTACCTGCGATGTGGTAGCCGCCGTACCAGTCCCTGACTTCCTGTTCGCAGGATAATAGTCCTTGTTCCTCCAACAGGCCGTGCACTTCGGTCTCGGTAAAGCCCATTAAGCTGCGGCTTTCCCAGTCAAACATCGAAAACACGCAGTAATTGTTAAAGGTGTCGTTAATATGCACCGGATTGATGTGCAAAGTGCCGGCGAGTATGCCCAGTAAAAGAGAATTATTGGTTTTGAAGACGTCGCCGAACATACCGCCGACGGTGATATTCATCTCCCTGTCGTAGCCGTAGAGTTTGGAGTATTGTATGGGGACATCGTAATCGTCCACCATCACCAGCACTTTTCTGCCGATGGAATTCTCTAAACATCGTGACAGCTGCTTTAGGCTGCCTTCTACCATCGTCTCTATGCCAGCGGGGTTATCCCCGAAGTGTTCAGGCCACCGGGGAAGCAGTTCTGAAAGACTGATGATGCGTTGAATATATATCCTGTCAATCTCAGAGAGAGCGCTTGAGTCAAGCAGCCAGGAGAATTTTTTATAAAGCTCAGACACCAAAAAACTCAGCTGAGCCATGGCCGAGACATAATCTTTCTGCACCACACTTTTAAGCGAAAGTGAAATGACCGGGTACTCTCCTAAGTTTTGCGCGCAATACTCTTTGTCCTCGGTGATGGCAAGTCCGGCAAATATTCTCTGGGCACGGCTTTTATCTTGAGGATTTTCATAGTTGAGCGCGTAGAAGTGCTCCATCATGCTCAAGGTCAGCGTTTTGCCAAAACCATGCGGGCGGGGGATGAGCATGACCGCGCAGGTTCCAAATCCCTGCCCCGGCTCTGAGCCATGTTTTTCGATAATTTCCTTGAGGCAGGCGGTTTTATCGACATAAGGAAGACCGGCCTCTCTTAGGGCCGCGAAATCCTCGGGCAAGGCAGTGCTGTGAGCGGTCATGTCAACTCTCCGTCGTTTGCAGCATAAAGTATGAGGGTTCACTGTGTAACAGAGTATATCACGGCTACTGCTAAAATAAGATTTTAAATAAGACTTAAACTGTTCGTCACAAAATAACCAGGTTCAACACCTAGACTTCTATGTGGAGGACAGTTTTACGCTCGATCTCACGTGTCGCTACCCAAGACTGCAATAAGCTGAGCCTTGAGCGTCCGGGCACCGGATTTATGGTACTGACGTGGCTCCTTAATTGCGCTCTTACCTGGCCTGCAGTAACCCGGCTCCCAGCAACTTATCAACGATGGGGATCAGCACTGCGGCAGGTCGCTTTAACCGGTCGCTCAGGGCGATGAGATCAAGCTTGCCGTCGGCGTAGGCCAGAAGGTGCATCATGGGCTTGACCTCATCATAACTTTTCTTTTTGCTCACCGTGGGATAGAGTCCGCGTCTGCCTAACTGCGGCTCCCCCAGGCAGGTAGCCTCATAGCGGTAGTTATGCTCTAACAGCAACAGGCACTCGCGCATCACCTCAAAACTGCCCTGCAACCCGGCTGCGGAGATCAGTTGCAAGTTGTCATAGGAGGTATGGTACTCGGGAAAGTCCAAAAAGCGGCTGCGGCAGAACACGGACAGGGGTAATCTGATCCCCGGAGCACAGTACTGTCTTTCATCTGAGCCGCGCTTTTTAAAACTGTAGCGGCGGTATTTGGGATAATGAAAGTGCAGAATGTTCTTTAAGACCCGATCGGCGAGCGTATCCCCATAGGGTGAGGCAATATAGGTATAGGCCCGATCATCTCCGACACAAGTAAGGTTAAAACCGGCCACCACCTTTTCCTTTAATCGTTCCAAATTACAGCTTAAATAGGTAAGCGAGCCGATGGTCTCAGGCACCAGCACCAGGCGATAGGAGTAACGGCGATAGGGCAATGATTTTAAGTAGAGCGCCAGCTCGGTGAGCAGGGAGGGACCGGAGAGATTGTCATTGGCCAGTGAGGGGTGACAGACATAGGAGGAGAGGAAGATTTCCTCCTGACTCTCTCCCGGGATATAGAGCTCACCGTAGGTCAAGGAGCCGTCAAAGTGGGAGCTTTTAATTACGGCATGGTACTTACCTTCAGGTAAGGAGTCCAACTGCCTTCTGGACATGCAAAAGCCCCAGCGGCGGTTGTAGTAGGAAGTTACATAGGGAATGGCGCCGGGTAAGTCATCCTGGGTATAGATGTGAGCCTTTAACTCTTCCAAGGGCAGCCAGGTATCCACCGCCTCGGAGTAACCTACCACATGCAGATTGCACTCTTTGAAGTCTATAATCCTCTGCCCCTGCTCATTTTCGATATACCCCTCCTCAATACGCCACTCCGGGGGTAC
>JAFUGP010000115.1 GCA_017469335.1 Succinivibrio sp.
CCATTTGGGATTAGTATAAGGTAGTTTTAAATATTAAGCAAGCGATTTTTTAAAGAACAAAAACAATAAGTTAGCAGAATTTCAGGGAATTAGGCTTTTAAAACTATCCCAGGGAATTCCCGAAATGTGGGAAATTTGCGTATAGATCATGAAGCTAAAATAAGTGGAGTGAATCACAACTTGAACATTTGTCAACCGGCGACGCGCCCCGCCAAGCCTCAGGCAGGCCCCTGCTGCGACACAGACTCAAAATACCCAGCCAGCCTGGGTGCACGCCACACGGGCGTCAATTTGTCCGGCAATTTAAGTCCCAGCCCCAGATCGCGATAGCGCTCGGCACTGTGAAAATCCGAGCCCTGCGAGGCCAGCAGTCCATAGCGCAGACACAGCTCGGCCAGATAGGCCCGATCGCTGGGGCGCTGCTGACAGGAAGCCACCTCCATGCCCTCACCGCCACAGTCCCTGAAAAACCCGATAAGCTCACGCAGACGGGTATTGGTCAGCTCATAACGCTTAGGATGGGCCAGCACCGCCAGTCCGCCGCATTGTCTTATCACCGCCACGGCCTCATCCACCCCGCCCCAGGGCGTACGTACAAAGGCCGGCCGGCCTTCCTTTAGGTAGCGCTCAAAAGCCTCGTCGCTGTTGCGCACCACGCCTTCACCGGCGATAAAGCGCGCGAAGTTGCCGCGGGTGAGCACCGCCCCGGGTCTGGTCTGTGCGGCGGTGCGCTCAAGCGCCTGCGCAAAGCCTAAGCCCTCCAGCTTGCGGGCAATCTCAGCTGCCCTCATCTCGCGCTTGACCCGCTGTCCCTTTACAAAGTCCAAGAGTGCGGGATGCTGATGGTCAAGGCCCAGTCCCACCACGTGGATCTGCTGATTGCGCCATAAGGCCGAGAGCTCGATGCCGCCTATGAGGCACAGCACCCCACGGGCGGCCTCAAGCGCCTCGGCCACCCCCGCGACCGTATCGTGATCGGTTAAGGCCAGGTGAGTCAGACCGCGCTCTTGGGCGTGGGCGATGAGCTCGGCGGGGCTTAAGGTGCCGTCCGAGGCGGTACAGTGAGAGTGCAGGTCGATGCAGGCAATGGCAGTCATGGCTTTTATCTCAACTTAAGGATCTCTTGAAAACGTCCATCTTACTCAGCGGCCCTGCTCTCCAAACTCTCCCAGCGCGCGTAGAGCGTATCCAGGGCCTGCTGGCAGTGCTCGCGCTGTGCTTGCAGCTTGAGAGCTTTGTCCGCCCCGTCCGAGTAAAGATCGGGCTCGGAGAGTGCCTTATCTATGGCCGAGAGCTCGCTCTCTGCCTCCTCGATGCGCGCAGGCAGCCCCTTGAGCTCATACTTTTCGGTAAAGGACAGTCCCGTGCGCGCTTTGGCCGTGCCGCGCTGTGTCGCAGTATCCGGGGCGGGACGTCGGGCAGCGGCCGTAGTGCTCTTTAAAGCCGCGCTCTGGCGGGATGCGCAGAAACTCTGATACTCGCGCCAGCCGCCCACGACTTTCTCCAGGTGTCCGCCCTCCTCAAACACCCAGGTTTCAGTAGCCACGTGGTCGATGAAGGCACGGTCATGGGAGATCACGATAATGGTGCCGGGGTAGTCGGCGAGCAGTTCCTCCAGCAGTTCCAAAGTCTCCAAATCCAGATCGTTGGTGGGCTCATCCAAGATGAGCAGATTGGAGGGCTTGGCAAAGAGTCTGGCGAGCAGCAGGCGGTTCTGCTCGCCGCCTGAGAGCGCCCCTGCCGGGGTCTGGGCGCGGCGCGGGGTGAAGAGAAAGTTGCTCAGGTAGGAGAGCACGGAGCGTTTTTTGCCGTTGATGACCACGTCGGAGAGCCCTTCGGCCACATTATCGCGGGCGCTGCGCTGCAGCTTGAGCTGTTCGTGGTACTGGTCAAAATAAACCAGCTGCGTGTTCATGCCCTGCCTGACATAGCCATGGTCGGGCTTTAATTCATGCATGAGCAGCCTGATGAGGGTGGTCTTGCCGCAGCCGTTACGTCCCACAATGCCGATGCGATCCCCGCGCATCACGGTGGAGCTGAAGTTATCAAGCAGCAGCTGTCCGCCTAAGCTGTGACTTAACTCGCGGATATCCAACACAATGTTACCGCTGCGATCGGCCTCATTGATCTCCATGATGACCTTGCCCTGGGCATTGCGGCGGTTGCGCCGCTGTGCTCGCAGCTGCTCTAGGTTGCGCACTCTTCCTTCATTGCGCGCCAGCCTGGCCTTCACGCCGCGTCTGATCCAGGCCTCCTCCTCGGAGAGTATGCGATCCTGACGCTCGTTATGCAGCTGCTCCATGCGCAATCGCTCGGCGCGGCCCTGTAAATAGGCCGTAAAACTGCCGGGGTAGCTGTAGAGCTGCCCCCGGTCAAGCTCCACGATGCGCGTGGCCAGATCATCGGCAAAGCGGCGATCGTGGGTGACGAAAATAATGGTGCCCGTAAAGGCGCTCAGGTACTGCTCAAACCAGGTGACGGTTTCAATGTCAAGATGATTGGTGGGCTCATCCAAAAGCAGCAGTTCCGGCTCCGAGCACAAGGCCGCGGCCAGGGCGGCCCGGCGCCGGTACCCGCCGGAGAGCACTTTTAAGCTGGCGTGCGCCTCAATACCCATTTTATTGAGCATCTTGCGCAGCTTGGCATCCTGAGCCCACAGATCGTAACGCTCCAGCTCGGGGGCGAGCTCAGCGCGCACAGACTCATCTTCAGTTTCAAAATAACGGGCCAACAGCTCGCCATGAGCGCCCAGGGCACGGGCGCACAGCCCGTAGGCGCTGCCCTGGGTGTAAGCCTCAGGCTGCTGGGAGAGCAGTGCCGTTTTAAGCTCCCCCCGGCGCGTGACAGTGCCAAAGTCCAGCTCACTGCGTCCCCACAGCACCGACAACAGCGAGGACTTGCCGCTGCCGTTGCGGCCTAACAGGCAGATCCGCTCCCCCTCCTCCACTGCCAAAAAAGCGTGGTCGAGCAGCAGCTCATCCCCGTAGGAGAGCGAGGCGTCGGTGAGGTTGAGTATGCTCAATGCCGCCCGCTCCCCTCGCTGCCCTCAGAACCTCTCTCCCTTAAGCGGCGGGAGTGATTGGGGAAGGACTCCGGCTCCTTGTAAGTATCAGGCCCCTTGAGGCCTTCAGGGCCGTAGACCTGCGGGCGGTGCGTCTCTTTACGCGCTCTGCCCTCATCTTTAAAGCTCTTATGCCCCGTCCCCGGCGCGGCTTGTTTAAAATCTCCCCGCTTAAATCCCTCCGGCGCGCCCCGGCGCCCCGTGCCCTCGGCAACACGCCCCGCTCCCGTCGCAAGGCCGCGCTTTTTAGCAGGGCGGGAGTCCTTTGCGCCTGAAGGACCGGGGCCTCTTTGGGATCTGCGACCTGACTGTGAGCTGCTCAGCGAGGAAGGCTGGGGGCGGGTACCCAAATCCTTCTGCCAGCGCGGCGCGACCGCGCCGGAACTGAGCTTAGGTGCCGGAGTACTCTGTCTTGCTCTTTGGTAACTTAAACGATAGCAGTGATGGATCTTGGCGTTGCGCTTGAAATCATCCGGCAGCGTATCCTCCGAGATATCCGCGCACTCATAGCCGTAACCTGAAAGCTCCTCGCTTAGGGAAAAGCCGCGCCTGTTGGTGCAGAAAATGACCTCCGCTTCGTCCTTTAACCGCGCCGTCAGCGCCCCGAGCAGTTTGGCATGATCGCGTCTGACATCAAAATCCTCACTCATGCGCTTGGAGTTGGAGAAAGTAGGCGGATCGACATAGACGAGGTCAAAGCGCTGCTGTGGAGGCTGTTTAAGCCAGGAGAGCACATCGGCCTGCACGAAACGCTGCTCCTGCGGGTTGAGGCTGTTCAAGGTAAAGTTGTCCCGGCCCCAGTTTAGGTAAGTCCTCGACATATCCACCGAGCAGGTGGAGGCGGCACCGCCTGCGGCGGCGCATACCGAAGCGCTGCAGGTATAGGCAAAGAGATTTAAAAAGTCCTTGCCCGGCGCGTGCTCGCTTAAGTACTTGCGGATCAGGCGGGCGTCCAAAAACAGCCCCGTGTCCAGATAATCTTCCAAATTGACGTAGAAGGACCAGGGCTCCTCACGCACCACCAGGCGGCGGCCGCGCTGTGCGGCGGCCTTCTCATACTGTTCGCTGCCTTTTTTCACACCGCGGCTTTTTAAAATTACCTGACTTCCGGGCACGCCGGTTAACTCCAACAGGGCCGCCACGATATCCAAGGCACGCAGGCGCTGTTTGCGGTTTTGCGCCTCACTCTCACCTTCATAACCATAGACCAGATAATAATCGCCATAACAGTCCACGGCGGCCGGATAATCCGGCAGATCCTTATCATAGATGCGGCAGGCATCGGTGCCGATATGCAGCTTAAAGCGCTGTGCCTGCTCTAAGTTATGACGCAGCCGGTTGAGCAAAGCCTCCTTTGGATCAGTACTGTTATGGGCGGGAGTGCTCACGACCGCGTCGGTTGCGCTCTCAGTTTCAAGCAGGCCCTGCTCCTTATCTGACTGCGCAGCGGCAGTTGTATTGATGTCATAGACTTTGAACTGACACTCCAGCTTGCCGTTGTAGAGTTTGTAGCTGCGCGTGGCATGCAGCCTTAAACAGGAGAGCAGCTCGGAGGAGCTGGAGATCACCCCCACCGTCGCCCCGGCACAATGCTCGCGCAGCTTAGCGCCCAAAGTACCGTACACTGAGATGAGCTCATTGAAATTGCCCATGCGCACCCCGTAGGGCGGATTGGTCACCACCGTCAGGGGCTCAGCACCGGCAAAGGCAGCGTCGGCAAAGGGATTGCCAAAAGAGTCCAGATCACGGCGCTCCACCAAGGAGAGCTCCTCAAAACCGGCCCTGAAGAGATTGGAGCGGGCCAGATCCACCGCGTTTTGGGAGCTGTCATAACCTGCAAAGCGTACCCTGCGCTCTAAAAGCGCGGCGATGCCGCGGCGGCTGCGCACCGTCGCCTCGGCTTTAAGACTCTGCCAGATGGTCTCATCGAACTGTTTTAACTTCAAAAATCCCCAGTTCTGACGTTTGAGTCCCGGAGCGGTGTCGGAGGCGAGCAGGGCCGCCTCAATCATCAAGGTGCCCGAGCCGCACATGGGATCGAGGAAATTGCCGCCGCGATAGCCGGCACGCAGCAGCATGGCACAGGCCAGATTCTCCTTTAAGGGCGCCATGCCGGTGTCGCGGTGAAACTCACGCTTGAGCAGCGCCGTGCCGCTGAGATCGATAAGAACCGTGGCCTCGCCCCCGCCTAAATGACAGCTTATCCGCACATCGGGATGCTCGCGCTCTACGTTGGGACGCGCCCCCAGGCTCTTGCTTAAGCGATCGCAGATGGCGTCCTTGATGCGCTGTGCCCCGTACAGGGTATTGCGGATGGCGTTGCTGACGCCGTTGAAGTCCACGGCAATGCTCTGCTTGGGGGTAAAGTAATTCTCCCAGGCTATGCCCACCGCACCCAGATAAAGCTCGGTGTCATCGTGAGCGCGGTACTTTATAAGCTGCATGAGCACCCGCGAGGCCAGACGGCTCCACAGACAGACCTTAAGCGCGGCGGTAAAATCGCCTTTGAAACTGACCCCGGCTAAGGTCTCGCGCACCTCCTCTGCACCTAAGGCGTTTAGTTCATCCTTAAGCAGGGATTCCAGTCCCTTGGGACAGGTGGCAAAAAAGCTGAGATTGGACATAGTACGTGCCGCTTAAAACTTAAGGGCCATTACCGGCCTCTTAGTTGTCAGGAAAACGTGGCAATTTTAGCACAGGGCGTAAACTTTCAGAAAAATCAGAAACGGTTCCCCCACATGAGTTCATGACATCTCTGGTCTGACACAACGCATATCGTCTGCTCGGAAACTGCTGCAGGTCCAAGGCAGCGGTATGATAGCAGGTAATTTCAAAAATCGCATGTTTATGGTTTGAAAGTCTCAAAGGTGTGTTATATTGATTAATAACTACACTAAATCAGAGGCATACATGACCGGGCAGTACCAGCTCAAAACAGGCGATGCAAACTTCGCCGAGCTCATCCTAAGCGGTGCTTACTACGTAGACAAGACCGCCCTGCTCAAAGAGGTCCTTACAGATGACAAGTACCTGCTCTTCACCCGCCCCCGGCGTTTTGGCAAGACGCTCAATTTGAGCATGATTGCCCATTTCTGCCGCCTGAACTACCAGAATCCCGGCGATACTGCCTACCAGCAAGAGATCTTCTTAAACCCGGGCCGCAACCTTAAGGTGGCAGGCAAGGAATTTAAAGCGCTGCGTGAGAAGTACATGGGACAGTACCCGGTGGTCTATCTCTCCTTCAAGGAGATAAAGGGACCTGACTTTTCCTCTGCGCTCTGTGCACTGCTGCAGCAAATCTCCGCCCTCTATGAGAGTTTTTTCTTCCTCACCAAAAGCGACAAATTACCCATTGTGTGCAGAGAGGCCTTCGCTTCTGACTGTGAGTTTTTAAGCAGAGCCCCCCAAGAGCTGGACAATCCCGAGGCACTCGCCAGAGCTATCGAGCTCTCCGGCAGTTTCATGTATGAATTAGGATCTCTGCTGCAGCTGGCCTTTGAGCGTGAGGTACTGATACTGCTTGATGAGTGCGATGTGCCGTTGCAGCAATCCGTGGTGGCAGATGAGCCCTACTATGAGAGCATGCTTGATATCATGAGCCGCTTCGGTGGCTCGGTCTTCAGACAGGAAGCTCCCTATAACTGGCTTCTTAAAACCATCGTGAACTGGCTTCTTAAAACCATCGTGGCTGATTGTTTTAATGTGGCCCGGCAAAGCGGCCTTACCGATGCCGGACTGTTAAGGCACAGAGAGTTAGACCACCCCCGCTACCTCTCTTTCTTTGGCTTTACCGAGGATGAGGTCCGCCGAATTCTCTCTGATTTTTCTCTTACCGAGCACACACAGGAGGTATCAGGGTGGTACGGCGGTTATCACGCAGACTCGGTGAGACTGTACTGCCCCGGCAGTCTGATGAGCTACTGCAAGGAAGCAATTGGCCGCCCCAACCTTACCCCACACTCCTACTGGGATGATACCTGCGGACATACTCTGCTCTCGGTATTTGCCACAGGCTGTTACAAAGAAGGTACGGATGGTCTGCAGAGCCTGTTGGATGGTAAGGCAGTTGTCAGCAACGAGCATTCCCTGGAGCTTAGAACTTACCCCCATATTCAAAAGCAGCCGTGGTGGGAAGATTTTCTGCCCTTATTGCTGCACACCGGTTATGTCACTTACGCAGATGAATCCTCCCCTGGGGAAGAAGTAAAACTGAAAATCCCCAACCTTGAGGTGCGCACCGCCTTTGTAAATGCCCTGGAGCCCCTCTTTGCCGCAACTAACCCTGCCCGGGTAAATTTAGGCAGAGAGCTCTTGGCGTTACTCCTGCGTCAGGAGGAAGATCCTGCCCGCCACCTCATCAATAAACTCTTACGCCGCTATGTCAGTGTCAGTAACCATGCCCCTGAGTCCTACTACCATGAGTTCATGTTGAGCCTGCTCAGACCTGCCGCCTCCTCCTTGGGCCTGCAGCTGCAAGCAGAGCCGGCGTCAGCTGATGGTTACTCCGCTATAATGCTGCTAAACCCCACTGATAAGGCCGTACTGATACTGGGACTCAAAAAAGCTGCCAACACCTCTCTTAGGGCAGGCCTTAAAGCCTGCGAGGAAGCGGTTGAACAACTAAGTACGAGGGATTACCTTACACGCTTCAAGGATACCTACCAATATGTCAGCACCACCGCCCTCGGCTTTGGCGGCAGATACTGCGAGATTAAATCAGGCGAACTATCCAAAGCAGGAGAAATACATGACTGAGAAGGAAAAAGAAGGAGCAGGCACTGAGGACTTTGATGAGTTAATCCTCAAGGGCGGTTACTATGTGGACAAGACCGACTTGCTCCAAGAGATCTTTATTAACGATCTCAGCAAGAATCTGCTCTTCACCCGTCCCCGGCGTTTTGGCAAAACCCTCAATCAGAGCATGATCTACCATTTCTGCCGCTTAAACTACCAAAACCCCGGCGATACCAGCTACCAGGAGCGGCTCTTCCTGGACAATGGCCGCAACTTTAAGGTGGCGGGAGAAGACTTTGCGCAGCTGCGTGAGGAGTACATGGGGCAGTATCCGGTGGTCAATCTCTCCTTTCGCACCGTGGAGGGCACGGATTTTATCTCTGCCTTAGATGTCATGGTGAACAAAATTACGGACTTGTACGAAAATTTTATCTTCCTAAAAGACAGCAAGAAACTTACTCAAGCAAGAAAAGCCTCTTTTATTTCCGACTACGAGTTTTTACTGAGCGCGGGAGCTAATCTTGAAAAGCCTGAAGTGCTGGCGCGTACGGTTAGACTTGCCGGTACCTTTCTGTCCAAACTCTGCCCCATGATCCATCGTGAATTCGACCGTCAGGTACTGGTACTCATCGACGAGTACGACGTGCCCCTGCAGAAGGCCGTGGTAGCCGAACACCCCTATTATGAAAAGATGCTGGATATCATCCGCCGCTTAAGCGGCAGTACCTTCAAGCAAGATCCCGATCCCTGGCTGTTAAAAGGCATCGTCACCGGCTGCCTTAAAATCTCCCACCAAAGTGTGTTCACCGATGCCAACAACTTCAGGAGCATCGGCATGGACAATGCCCGCTTCGCGCGTTACTTCGGCTTTACCGGGGAGGAAACGCATAAGATGCTCGGTGACTATGAGATCACCGAACGTGATGAGGAGGTCAGGGACTGGTATGACGGCTACCGTTTTGGCCCTGAGAGCATATACTGTCCCTGGAGTCTGATGGGCTTTTGTTCAGACTGCGTTAAAGATCCTCAATGTGAGCCTGGCATGTATTGGGTCAACAGCAGCGGCAACGACATCCTCTCCCTTTACGCCCAAAGCTGCGACCGCGAGGGCATTGAGGGCCTGCAGAAACTGGTAAACGGTGAGTCTATTACGGTAAATCTCAGGGAGTTCTCAACCTACCCCACCCTCAAAGAGGGGATGAGCTTTGAGGATTTTATGACATTGCTGCTGCACACAGGGTATGTAACCTATGACCAAGACTCCAAATTCAAGCGTGAGGTGAAGCTTAAAATCCCCAACCGTGAAGTTCATACGGCCTTTATTAACAGTTTTAGTCCGCTCTTTAGTAAGGATAACCCCGCCTGGACCAACCTCGCCGTCGAGCTTTTGGACTCATTGCTGCACAACGAGGTCGACCAGGCTAGGATCCTCATCAATAAGCTCTTGGGCCGCTATATCAGCTTCAGGAATACCGGCTATGAGTCCTACTATCACGGCTTCATGCTCGGGGTACTGGGTCTGGCTGCATCTTCCCGCAACATAGAGCTGATGGAAGAGCAGGAGTCAGGCGACGGTTATTCAGATATCATCCTGGTTGACGCAGACCACAGCACCGCAACAGTCCTGGAGCTTAAATCTGCCAAAAATACCCGCGTGGATCGCCTTAAGGCCAGCGAGGACGCCGCCTCACAAATCATTGAAAAAAACTACGCCGAGAGTCTGCGTCATACCAACTGCAAGCAGATCCTGGCTCTGGGTATCGGCTTTGGCGGCAAATACTGCGAGATTAAATCCCTAGGTGATCTGGCAGAGCATGTCTCAGCCTGACCTGCCCGGCGGACTTTTTGTCCCAGGTACCGTACCCCGGCACCTGCCTGCGTTTTCCATGCCAAAAAAAAATTACCGGGAGATCCTTTTTCAAGATCTCCCGGCATTTCTCTCTGAGGTTGGGCTCATTGGCCGTTTGGTAAACAAGTCCCGCTAAATACCATAACGGCCAATTCAGACAAACCTTTAGGGTTTTAACTGCTCATCCTCAATCGCGGTTTTTGACCTCATCCAAGGCATAGGAGTCCTTGCCTTGATCATCAATGCTCACCCCGATATCGGTATCGAGTTCTTCTCCACCCACACCCAAAGCCTTGTAAATGAGTTCCAGGGGAATGCGCTCCTGGTCGATGCGGGCCCGCAGACCGTACATACCGGAGGCCAACATGCGGTAGAAACTCATCTCCTCGGCAGTCAGTGCCATGGGCTGGGGCTGATCC
Source organism: Succinivibrio sp. (assembly GCA_017469335.1). Taxonomy (GTDB): domain Bacteria; phylum Pseudomonadota; class Gammaproteobacteria; order Enterobacterales; family Succinivibrionaceae; genus Succinivibrio. Next base: position 10,064 of record JAFUGP010000115.1, read on the forward strand.
TGCGCGAGAATGTCATCGTAGGTCCACAGATCCTTGTTGGTGACGAAGGTACCCTCGTCCATGAGCAGCGAGTTGGTATTGGGCAGATAGACGCGGAAATTGTTGAGTACCGCGAACGAGCGCAAGGAGATGGATCCGGAGTAATCGCATTTGGCCCCGGCGATCCAGTCGGTCTTGCACAGCTCCGAGAGCGAGTGGGTGGGAGTAATCACGATGACGGTACCCGGAACATCCGGTACCGACAGCGCCGTGCTCACATCCTCAAAGAACACCACCCGGGCCGGCTTGATGTCGATGGTCTGCAGATCGCCAATCGGGGCGGCAAAGTACCTCAGCCCGCCTATCTTGTTGCGCAGCACGTGATCGAGTACCACCACACGTACCAACGGGCTGGGCGGCAGCAATCCCAGCTGCAGCAGATCCTTGCGCAGCGGGTTTAAGTCCAGAAAATCGCGCAGGAAGGTAAGCAGAATGCTGCGGTGGGACTCAAACCAGGCCGTGTCCACCCCGCGCACATTGATCTGACGGATGAGCGAGCCGCTGTTGCGGTGGGTGCAGATCCACTTGCACACATCCACGAAGTGCTGAAAATCGAGATCGTCCAAAGTAGTCAGCGAGGAGATATTGTCCAGCGCCGAGTCGATGAGATCGGGCAGCTGCGCGGCGATGATGTCCAGACGGCGCAGAGCCGAATGGTACTCCACCAGATGCCCCGCCCAGGTGACAATCTCGTCAGGGCGCTCGAACACCAGATGGATAGGCACTTCCACCGTGCCGATGCCTGGGTAGTTCTTCTCCAGGAAATCCACCTTGCCGGCGGCCAGATCTTTATGCCAGTCCTCGCAGAAGGCTATAAACTGCTCCTTGTGGGCCTTGACGTCCTCATCACGGGTGGGAGCACCCAGATAGATGCGGCAGGGGAAGCCGTCGATGGCATGGTTTTCGTTTTTGACATGCTCGGTCAGCCAGCTGGTGATCCTGGCGCGGTACAAAGAGGAGATCTCGGTACGTATCCCGTTGCGGTTTTTCACTTAAAAGCTCCTTAATAGACGCAAACTCTCAAGAGATGGGACATTTGTATATGGTTAAGGCTCATATTCTTACAACCCACGTCAAATTTCAATGATCCCCCGCTCAAAACACTGAGCGGCGCTCACTTTGAAGGGATTTTGAGGAAGAAAGGACTGCTAAGGCTCAGGTCAAACCAAAGAGGTTGCGCCCTGCCGCTGCTGCTCTCTTCTGTACTTAAAAAAAGCGCGCAACAGCGCCGAGCACTGCTCAGCGAGCACTCCGCCCTGCACTTTGAGGTGATGATTGTGCCGGGGATCGTCTGCTAAGGCAAAACAGCCCCCACAGGCCCCGGTCTTGGGATCGCTGGCACCATAGTAGAGGTATTCGATGCGCGAGTGCACCATCAGCCCGGTGCACATCAGGCAGGGCTCTAAGGTCACATACAAAGAAAGTCCGGGCAGGCGGTAGTTGTGCACCAGCCTTCCCGCCGCCCTTAAGGCTACCATTTCGGCGTGCGCTGAAGGGTCATGAGAGCTGATGACCCGGTTGCAGCCCACACCCAAGATCCGCCCCTGACCATCGGTGACCACCGCGCCTACCGGCACCTCTCCTAGATCCCAGGCCAGACGGGCCTGCGCTAAGGCCACCGTCATAAAATATGCTGAGCCACCCGGTGAGGCAGCGTTCACTTCAAGGGCACTCAATGAAGGAGGAAATGACGGAGTGTTTGCTGTCATTTAATTGTTATATATAAAATTTAGAACATGTTCAGGGCGCGTACACTTTGGAGAGGAGCACCGCTGCCCAGCCAAAGCAGGTAAGACACAGCAGCACGAACACGCAGGCCGATCCCAGATCCTTGGCGCGGCCTGAGAGTTCATGCCATTGAGGACCGATGCGGTCCACCACCGCCTCAATGGCGCTGTTTAACAGCTCAAAGGCCACGGTAAGCCAGGGCAGCGCAATCAGCAAAATAAGCTCGGTCACCGAATCTGAGAGGACAAAGGCAAGAGCGGTCAGCACCGCCGAGAGCGCAAATTCCTGGCGTATGGCCGCTTCATTGGCAAAACCGGCCTTAAAACCCTGCATGCTGTACTTAAAGGCTTTAACCAGCCGGGTAAGGCCCGGGGGTTGCTGCTTGGACATGGCTGCTCCTATATTTGATCCGAGTTCAAACTAATTGACAATAACTTATTGTTATACGAAAAATATTCTTGTTCTATGCCCTTTACACACCAACTTTGCCCAAGATCAGTCCGTCCTCCCCGCCGAGCTTAGACATTCCCAGGCTCCCCTGTCCGTTACCCCCACCAGAGCCTCCGCCTGATATCGCTTTGTTATGCAGGCAAAAGCCTCAAGTCACGTGCGGGATCGCAAATTTGAGGCAAGAGTGCTCTTTTACGGTGTTTCTTTCTTCACAAACAAGGTGCATTTTGACATACTAAGTGAGTTAAAACAAATATTTTTCCTGCTTGTAACTGAAAAGTCCCTGCCCTGTGTGCGCCAAGAGTGCACCCTCAGGCGGCCTTCAGCTGAAAATACGCGCCATAAAGGCGCTCCTAATAAGCACCAGTCGGGATCACATCATGTTTTTCAGATCAGCATCGCCTCTTTGCCTGCTCACCGGCGCCGCGTTATGGGCACATGCCTTGACGGCCACGGCGGCACCTTTGGAGTTCAAACGTCTGCTCGACACCCAAAACCACAGCAACGACTCGGTTTGCGCAGTGATGAGCGCGGCCATGGAGGGCAGTACCGCCTTGACCGATCTGACCGGTTATATCTCCCTAAAACTCAAGGACGGCAGCGAGGCCAAGGTCAATCCGGTTTTAGAGGGCAACCGCCTGTGCCTGACTGCCCTGACCCCCGGCACGGCCTATACGCTCACCTTCAAAAAGGGACTGAAGGCAGCCAACGGTGATGCTCTCGCCGCCGACGTGGTGCAGAAATTCGTGACCAGCGACGCCCCGCCGGCGCTGAGCCTAGAGCACGGCATCGTGCTGCCGCGCGAGAAGGAAGAACCCTATCTGCTGCTCAAATCCGTCAACGTCCCCGCCGTCAAGGTGCAGCTCTACCGCATCTCCCCGAGCGATCTCAACGGCTCGGAGGTCTATTCCATGCTGCAGGACACCCTGCACGGCTGGCAGCTCTCCAGGCTGCTCTCGGGACATGCCGCCTTTTTGGGCAGCACCGACTACAACATCGGCGCACAGAGCAATACCCAGGCCGTCACCAAAATCACCCTAAGCGAACTGGAGAGCGGTGATCATCAGGGCATGTATCTGGTGCTGGTAGGTCAGCCCGATCTCAATTTTGACGATCCCGAGGTGTTCTACAGCCAGGACAAGCTGTGGCTGGCCAAGCTGCTCTTGTTCTCGGATATCGGCATCACCACCTATGAGGGCACCAACGGCATCGACGTGGCGGTACGCTCGCTGAGGACCGCCGAGCCCTACTCGGGAGTGCGGGTGCAGCTGGTGGCGGCCAACAACGAGGTGCTCACCACCGTACGCACCGGCCGTTACGGCTACGCTCATTTCAGCCGTGACGCCACCTCCGGGCGCAGCGGTCTCAAACCCTCGCTGGTAGTGGCCCAGGGCGAGAAGGACTGGGCGGCGCTAAGCCTGGAGCAGACCAGGCTCTATTTGAAGGACAACCAGGGACGGCAGCGCTCGGACCTCTCCCATGAGGTTTTCTCCTATACCGACCGCGGCATCTACCGCCCCGGCGAGAAAATCCACTTCGTCTCCTTGGTGCGCAACGGCGATCTCTCGCGCAGCGATCTCAAGGCCGTAAGGCTGCGCATCATCAGGCCCAACGGCACCGAGTTCAAGAGCGTAACCTTAACCGATGAGGGCGGTAGTGCCTTTGCCTATGATTTCACGTTGCCCGAGCATGCCCCCATGGGCAACTGGCTCTTGGAACTGGGCTTGGACCGGCAGACTCTGCTCTCCTCCACCTACGTGCAGGTGCAGGATTTCATCCCCACCAGCTATACCATCAGCGCACCAGAATCCCTGGCCCCGCTGAAAACCCAAGTGGAGATCCCGCTGACTCTCTCCGCGCAGTTCAACTACGGGGAGCCCGGCGCCTGGCTGATGGCCAACGCCCACCTCACCGTCAGACCGGACGAGCACCCTGTAGCCTCCCTTGGAGATTTCTACTTCGGACCTGAGAGCGCCGAATACGAGAAACTCATCAAGTACACCTACCTGGACGAACAGAAAACCGACGAGAAAGGCATCGCCACCTTCCATACCGTCCTGCCGGAGGCTCCCTACGCGCGGCAGGTGCTTTTCGAGGGCACCGTTTACGGCAGCGACGGCGGCAATCAGAGTGTCAGCCGCGTCTACAAGGTCGAGTCGCACACCCCGCTCATCGGGGTGCGCAAACTCCCCGGCGCGGGCAACGCCTCCTTTGAGGTGGTCATGGTCGATCAGGATGGCCACGCCCAGGAAGGCGACATCACCTACACCATCCACCGCCGGCAGGTGAGCTATCAGTACGCCTTCATCAACAACAACTGGCGCTACATGGCCAACGAGCACCGCACGCTGGTGGACTCCGGCGCCCTCAAGGCCCTGCCCTCGGGGGAGGCGGCCAAAATTGAGCTGCCATTGGACAACGGCTCCTACGTAATCGCGCTCAAAAGCGGCCACAGCGCCACCGCCTATGAGTTCTATCAGGGCTACATGCTCTCGGATCTGGCCTCCTCGCCGGATCGCTTTGATCTTTCCACCGACAAAAAAAGCTATCGCTTAGGCGAGAGCGTCACGCTGGAGTTTGACAGCGTGGCCGAGGGTTATGCCGATCTGGCCGTGGGTACCGACAAGATAGTGGAACTGACCAGGCACCGCGTGCAGCAGGGACATAACTCCATCAGTTTTGAGACCACCGAGGCGATGGGGCTGGGTGCTCACGCCATCGTCACCGTCTACACCCCGGTCAATCAGGCCGGCGCAGGCTCAGTAAGAGCGGTGGGACTTGCCTATGTGGCGCTGGACAACTCCGCGAAGGTGCTGGACGTCAAATTGGGCGGCAGCTCTGAGTTCAAGCCCTTCCATGCGGTGGACGTGCCTTTGGAGATCACAGGCGGTCAGGGTACGGTTTACTATACGGCCGCGCTGGTGGACAACGGCATTCTCTCTCTGACGGGCTTCAAGCCGCCGCGGCCTGACGTGGAGCTGTTGGAGCCGCCGCGCATGAGCATGGAGATAGCCGATCTCTACGGCTATCTCATCAAGCGCCTGCCCGAGGAAGGACAGGGCTACGGTGCCGACTCGGATGAGGCCGGCAACATCACCCCGGAGACCATGGCCTCGCTGCGCCGGCGCAACGTCTCCATCTTCCACGGCATCGCCTCCTTAAAGGACGGCAAGACCCAACTGCACTTTTTCATGCCGCGCCATCAGGGCTCGGTCAAGCTCATGGTCACGGCCTGGAACGACACCGCCTTAGGCTCGGCCACGCGCGATATCGTGATAAGAGATCTGGCCGTAGCGCAACTGGCCACCCCGCGCTATCTGAACACGGGAGACAAGTTAAACGCCGTGCTCTCACTGCACAATTTAAAGGCCCAGAGCGGGACCTTCCAGCTCTCCGTCAGCTGCGAGGGCACCTTAAAGTGCGGCCAGGAGCAGGAGCTTAAGGTCCCGCAGGGGCAGCGCGTCAACGTCGACATTCCCTTAAGCTGTGAGGAGATTGGCAGCGGCAAGCTCAACTACGCCCTGCGTGCCCCGGACTATCACTGGCAGGACAGCGTGGAACTGCAGACCACCAAGCCCTGGAGCCGCTCTCTCACCAACACTCTGATCCACCTCAAGCCCGGCGAACATAAGACCACAAAGCCGCTGGAGGGCTTTGAGGAGGGGGCTGTGGTCACCCTCGAATTAGGCCCCCTGCCCTTCGTCAACACCCAGAGCTACCTAGAGGCGCTGCGCGGCAGCAGGAGTCTTGATTTTTCCGACAACGTGGCCACCGCCGCCGCGCTGATGCGGGCCATGGAAAACCCGGCCGTCAAAAAAGGCTTCGGCGCGGGGGATCTGCCGGAGGCCCAGGTGGCAGCCGAGATCCAGAACAAGCTTGATTTCATCGCCTCGCGCTCCAACACCGATGGCACCTTCAGGGTCTTTCAGGACAGTTTTGACAGCGATGAGTATCTGAACGTGCTCGCCGGCGCGGTCATGCTGCAGGCCAGACAGCAGGGCTATGACATCTCCCAGAGCCTCGTGAGCACCATCATCAGCCACTTAAAGTACTGCTCGGACAACGACGATGACACGGTCTCAGCCCAGGCCATGGAGGTGCTCTCCTCGGTAGGCGAGCACAACCTCGCTGCCCTGCGCTACAAGTTCGATCAGGGCAAGGTGCGCGCCCCGCTGGCTCTGGCCAGTTTCGCACGGGCCTTTCACCGCTACGGCGATGAGGAGCGCTCCAAACAGGCCTTAAAGCGCGGCGGCGAGAGCATGGAGGCCGTGGAGGGCATCATCGAGCGTCTCATCGCGGCCAAAAACCGCGAGCTGCGGCTTAACCTGCTCAAGGAACTGCAGCGCTACGAAAGCGTCTCCCAGAGCAGCCCGGTGCTTGATGACTGCGCTTTGCTCTACTCCTGCATCTTCTGCGGGCAGCAAGAGGAGGCCGAACAGATCATACGCCGCCTCACCGCCCGCGGCCGCTTAAACGGCTCCTTAAGTCCCCAGGTGATGGCCACGCTGTTGGCCGCTCAGGCCGAGCTGGGCACCGAGCGCACCACCCAAATCGTGGAGCCCAAGTTCAACGAGAAAGGTGAGCTTACCGTAAAGAACGACTCCGCCTCTCCCGTTTATGCCACGCTCTCGGTTAACGGCTACACCAAGGAACGCCCGGCCAACGCCGCCAAATACGGCGTCTCGGTCAAGCAGCGCCTTTTCTCGCGCGAAGGCACCGAGATCCTGCACACCAATAACTTAAAGCTCAATGAGGAGCTCATCATCTTCATCGAGGTCAACCGCAGCGCCCTGACCCGCTCGCCGCTGCAGCTGATGGTGCCGCTGCCGGCGGGTTTTGAGTTTGAGCATTTCATCAGCCCGGCCGATCCCAACTACAACTTCTTTGAAGCCCTAAGCATGCCCATGCACTATACCCACCGCGATCGGGGGCTGACCTTCGTGATTGAACCCTCCTACAGCACGCAGCTGAGGCTGGCCTTCATGGTGCGTCCGGCCTTCCGCGGTCAGATGGCCGCGCCGGTCATCAGCGCGGTGGCGCAGAGCGAGCCGGCCGAGGCAGCCACATTCAGTCCCAAGGAATTAAGCTGCGAGGTCAAATAGCCAAAGAGACGGTTTGGTGCGTTTAAGACAGAACTTCTAGCAAGTGGCCGCGGTCAACCGTCCTAGGTTACCGGCAGTTGCTGCCCCCACCGCCGGGTGGCGGCGCACCCTGCTCTGGGGCGTGCCGGCGGCAGCGCTGCTGGTGCTGGCGGCAGCGTCCTTACGGCTGCAGCCGGCGCTGGAGGAATTCGCCCCACCCTCGCAGGTGCTGTATGACGTACAGGGGCAGGTGCTGGCCTATAAGCTCAGCGAGGATGGGTATCTGAGGCTGAAGACCCGCGCAGGCGAGGTCGATCCTCTGTACCTTAAGATGCTTCTGGCCGCCGAGGATCATAATTTTCACACCCATCCGGGGGTGGATTTTAAGGCACTTTTAAGGGCTCTGCTCTCTAATCTGCGCTCCGGGCACATTGTCTCGGGGGCCTCCACGCTGGCCATGCAGAACATGCGCCTGCTGCACCGCAGAGCGCGCGGCTATCTGGCCAAGGCGGCCGAAATGGCGCAGGCTGTACTCTTTACGCTGCGCTACGGCCGTGCGCAGGTGCTGGATACCTATCTGACCCACGCCCCCTTCGGCTCGAACATTGAAGGAGTCAAGGCCGCCGCGCTGCGCTGGTTCGGGCATCTGCCCGATCATCTCACCCCGGCGGAGGCCGCGCTGCTGGTGGCGCTGCCCAGGGCCCCGGAACTCATCCGCCCCGACCGTCATCCCCACAGCGCGCTGTACTACCGCAACGAGGTGTTAAGGCTGGCCGCGCAACGCGGCGTGATCGCCTACGATGTGCTGGAGGCGGCCACCCAAGAGAGGCTGCCCCAGAGGCTGCTGCCCATTGAGCAGCGCGCCTATAACCTAGGTCAGGCCTTGTTTTTGCGCCACCGCGCAACTGAGCTCTACTCCACCATCTCTCCGACCGTACAGAGCGTGCTCTTAGAGGAGGCGCGGCGCTTTAACCAGGACCGTTTAAGACCTGATCAGCGCTCAACGCTCGCCATCGTGGTGGTGGATGATCTATCGCATGAGATTGTGGGTTATCTCTCCTCGGCCCTCCCATCTTACAAACTTAACCTGCCCCAGGCGCTGCGCAGTCCCGGCTCGGCGCTCAAACCCTTTATTTACGCGCTGGCCTTTGAGCAGGGACAGCTGCATCCGCGCACCATGCTCAAGGATGCACCACGGCTCTATGAGCTGTGGCGGCCGCAGAATTACTCTGGCACCTTCACAGGCGAGCTCGCGGCGGAGCAGGCACTGCGCTTGTCTTTGAACCTGCCTGCCTTGGAGATCACCAAAAGCCTGAGTCCGGCCTACATCCTAGGACGATTAAACAGCGGCAGGGAGCGGGTGGTGCTGCCCGCGCACAGCAGCGCGCAGTTAGCGCTCGCCCTAGGCGGCTGCGGGATCTCCTTAAAAGATCTGACCGCGCTGTACTCAGCCTTAAATACCGACGGGCGCTACTTTGAGCCTGCTCTTTTAATCTCAAGGGAGCAGGCACTTACCCGCCGTGCCGCCTCCCAGGCTGAAACAAGCGCAAGCACGACCTCAGCAGAACGCAGCTTAAGTAAGACAGGCTCTGCAAGTGACAGTGTGCCGGGTGGCTTGTTTTTAGAGGCGCCCTCGGCCCGTGCGGTGTTTGAGATCCTGCGCGGCACCCCGCGTCCGCGCGGCTTTGCCGCGGCCACTGAGGTAGCCTACAAAACCGGCACTTCCTTTCGCAACCGCGATTTTATCAGCGTGGGTTCTTCAGGCTCCGCCACGGTGGGAGTGTGGATTGGCCGCCCGGACAACGCCCCGCAGGCCGGGGGACCGGCCTTGAGCGAGGCGGCGCCCTACCTCTTTGATACCCTGCAAAAACTGCCCCGCCGTCCCCTGGACAAGGAAGTGCTGCCGCGCACGGGGCCGCTGGCACCCAACCCGCCGGCGGCGTTAAGAGAGCATGCCTCATCGGCCACAGCGCAGAGCTCTGCCTCGGATCTGGTGCTGGATTTTCCACGCGAGGACACCACCGTGATGCCCGATCAGTCAGGACGGTTGTACCTGAGCTATCACGGCGGAGTACCGCCCTACTATCTGATGCTGGACGGACAAAGCGCCCCGGATGAACACTACGTGCAGTTCACCCAGGGCGGTGCGCACCGCCTCAGTGTGCTTGATGCCGCCGGACACAGTGCGGCGGCCACGGTGTGGGTGGTCTTTGAGCGCTAGGCAGAAAAAGCACTAAGGAGCCGCCTCGGCCCTGGTTTTGGCCGCGGCCCTCTGCCTTCTGACCTCGATGAGATTTAAAATCTCATCGGGCAGCGGGTTGCCCAAAAAGGCGGTGGGCTCAAACAGGAAGCGGCTGACGCTGAGATCCCTCGTAAAGAAGCTCAGCGCGTTCGGGGTATTGTCCGCGACGCTGTTGAAGGTGTAATAAGACCAGGCCTTGATATTGCCGTTGGGCTTGAAATAGGCCTTGTAATTGAACTTCTTGATGATCTTAGACGGCGGCAGCTGCCCCGGGGACATGATCTCCTCAATGACCACGCGGCGCTTCTGACTCTTGAGAAACTCATTCATGTCACGGCTAGAGGAGGAGAGCACATCGATTTCCACATCTAAGATGACCTTATGCTCCGCATCGTCATAATCCTTGCCGGTAACGCGGGCAATCAGCAGCGGGATCTCGGCCGAGAAGGGATAACGGTTGGGATGATAGAGCGCGATGAGACGCTTTAAGTTCAAGGTGGAGAACAGATAACGGGCGTTGTAGTAATTGAGATCGTAGAGCAGATCCCCGCGCGGCTCGCGAATATTGAGCAGCTCGCCTGCAGCCATGCCCGGCAGGTTGTTGTCCACCCCCAGTGAATAGTTGGTGTGATGATAGATAAGATACAGATCCGTGCACACGGCCTTGCCGTCGTGCAGTTCCAGATCGGCGCCTAATTCTACCTTGAACTCGCGATCGTTTAAAAACTCGCTGAAGGAGCTGACGTAGACATTGTCCTTGGAATACATGCTGGCCACGCTCCAGTTGTCCAGAGGACAACTGAAGTGCGCCTGGGTGACGCCCTGCACCTTGACGCTCTGCCAGCTGCCCTGCTCTTGACAGTGCCGGTAGTTATCGAAAATCTGTCCTACGGGGGTACCGGGCACCAGGGAATTGCTGGCCTCGCGGATTTTCTGTACTTCGTCATCACAGCCGCAGTTAAGCAGCAGGGCTCCTAATACGAGCAAAGTTGGGATCCTGGCAGTCATGACTTCTTCTCCGACACCGGCGAGCCGGCGTTCCGCACGCTGCGGATTGGTCATTGTGATTCAGATACCCTGTAAACTACCTTAATTTAGGGAAAATAAACAGACACAAATCCTCAATTTGTGGCTTAGGTGGGAGATCTGGGGGGCGTAGTACCAAAATGGTGCCTGCGCACTTCAAGGAAGGAGAGTAAAAAGCCCCGACCACAGCGGACGGGGCTTGAGCAGCGTCTTAGATCAGGTTAAAGCGGACAGCTGAGCACGGCACTGCCGTAAGGCATGAGGGTAAGATTCCCCGAGCGGGTCTGCTCGTTTATCAGATCATAGTACTCGCCCTTAAGTCCCACGGTCTTGGCCTCGGCACTGTAGTTGCCAATGAACAAAAACTTTTTGGTGTCGCTGTATCGGGCCATGGCCGACACCCCGGCGATGGGATGAGAGAGCTCTCGCGTAAGATCCAGACCATCGACTAAGATGCGCACGAAGTTGTCCAAAAAGGACCTATCCAGACGCGTGGCCACGTAATAAGCCCGGCCCATGCCGTAGATGTTGCGCGTTACGGCGCTCATGCCTCGGTAAAAGTCAGAATCATACTGCGCCAGGGTCTGCGCGCTCTCGGGGTGAACTAAGGCGCACAACAGCGAGCCCTGATAACTGCCCCACAGCTCGGGGCTTAGGGCGGTATCGGAGATCACCTTCACCTGCTCCCCCTCGTCGAGGCACTCGATCTCCTCATCCCAGATCCCCAGCACCTGGCGCAGGGGCCCGGGGAAACCGCCTAGGAAGCAGAGATCATTCTCATCGACAATGCCCGACCAGAAGGTGGAGACATAAACGCCGCCGTTTTTGACGAAATTTTCCACCCGCTGTCCGTAATCGCCCCTGATCATATAGGTCATGGGCGCTATCACCAGCTTGTACTTATCCAGCGGGCAGGTCTCGTCGATGACATCCACCGCCACGCCGCGCCGCCACAGCTCGTGGTAGTAATCAAGGCACACCTCCAGATAGTGCAGCCCGGCGTTGCGCGGACCCTGCGCATCATCCAAGGCCCAACGGTTCTGGGTATCCAAAACCAGCGCGGCCTGGGCACGTACCTCGGTGCCGGCGACCTCACCAAGGCGCTGCAAAATGCCGCCCAACTCCTTGACCTCACGCCCCACCCGGGTATTGAGATGCCCCACGTGATCGATGATGGCCCCGTGGAATTTCTCGGAGCTGCCGCGGCTCTTGCGCCACTGAAAACCCTGGATGGAGTCCGCGCCGTGAGCCACGGCCTGCAGACAGGAGAGTTTTTCCATGCCCGGCTTTTTGAGCCTGGAGAGCGGCCGCCAGTTGGTGCAGCTGACCGTATGCTCCATGAGCACGAAGGGTTTTTGCTTTAAGCTGCGCATCAGATCGTGGTTCATGGCCGTATAGGAGGCGATGTACTCGGGATCTTCATAGACATGCCACTCGGGGTAGGAGTCCCAGCAGGTGTAATCTAAGATCTTGGCGAACTCGAAGTAATCGTAATCGTAGAAGAACTCCATGAAATTGGTGGTGACCGGCAGATCCGGATTGAAGGGTTTGACGGTATCAATCTCGGCCTTGCAGAAGTCCATGCACTGCGCGGTACTAAAGCGTCTGAAATCGAGGTTCAGCCCGTGCACGCACCACTCACCCAAGTTCTTGGAGGGAGACTCAATCTGGTCCCAGTCGGTATAGGTATGACTCCAGAAGGTAGACCACCAGGCGTGGTTTAATTTCTCCAGCGTGCCGTAGCGCTCCTTTAAAAAGCGCCGAAAAGCCTTCTGGCACAAGGGGCAGTGACAGTAACCGCCAAACTCGTTGGAGATATGCCAGCTGACCACCGCCGGGTGATGAGCGTAGCGCTCGGCCAATTTGGTATTGATGATCTTGACCTTCTCGCGGTAGACGGGTGAGGTCAGGCAGTGATTCTGCCGATGGCCGTGCAGCCTGGTCTGCCGGTCCTCGGTCATGCGCAGCACCTCGGGGTATTTGAGGTCCAGCCAGGCCGGACGCGCCCCGCTGGGCGTGGCCAGGATCACCTTCACGCCGTGAGCGTGCAGTTTCTCGATGATCATATCCAGCCAGGAGAAATCAAACTTGCCCTCCTCAGGCTCCAATTTGGCCCAGGAGAAAATGCCGATGGAGACAATATTGCAGCCGGCCTCCTGCATCAGAGCCAGATCTTTTTCCAGGATCTCCGGATAATCGAGCCACTGCTCGGGGTTGTAGTCGCAGCCGTGAAAGATTTTGCTCTCGCCGAACACCAGTTGCGGATTCATAAGGTGGTCCCTCAGACATTAGTATTTGAAAATAAGGTCAAAGCCGGCAAAACCGTTCCGGCTCCTGAGAATAGATAGTAACAGAGAATAAGAGCTGCAAAACACAAAGACCGCGGCATTTGCCGCGGTCTTTTAGGTCACTTCACATAAAGTTAGTCATTGAAGACGATGATGGACTCCAGCACGTGGCCGTCTTTGTCGAACACGGCATGGTTCTCACGGTTGTTGCCGTTGATGCCCCAGGTATCGATGCTCTCTAAGTCCTTCTTGCTCCACTGATTGACCTTGACGTCCTCGGCCAGGCCCTGCTTGAGGTAGTCACGCCCGGCAGCGGTAGACCAGGTGATGCCCTCGCCGGTCTTCCAGGCAGGTTCCCACAGGAACACGCCCTGGCAGCTGTCCTTAGCGGAGGTAGCCTCCAGGATATGCTTGAAGTAGGCAGCCTGCCCTGCTACCGTGGCCGGATAGCCGGCGTGAGCCGTCTCCTCGGCGGAGGCGCCCTGGTTACCCATGGCATCCTCGTTGTCGGCAGTATAGGCATAGGAGGTCTCGGCGATGATCACCGGCTTGTTGAAGTTATCCTTCACATAGTCGATGCTCTGCAGCAGCTCCGAGGTAGACTTGTCCCAGAACGGATAGTGGGAGAAGCCGGCCACATCATAGGGCACGCCGCGCTTTTCAATCTCGCCGTACCACCACTTGACGCGGTCAAGATCACTGCCCTTGTCGATGTGCAGCATCACGGTAGGTTTAAGGCCGCTGTCCTCCACGCCGGCATAGGCAGCCTTGAGCAGCTCGGAGACGCGGTCAAATTCCTTGCCGTCATTATTGTCATTCCAGCTGCGGCCCTCGGGGAAAAGCAGCCCCGAGGCAATCTCATTGCCCAACTGCACCATGTCCGGGGCCGCCCCGGCCTTCACAAAGGCTTTGATGGTATCGGAGGTGTACTTGCGCAGCGCCTTGAGCTCGTCTGAATAGGAGAGCTTGGCCCAGGCCTTGGGCTTGAACTGTTTGCCCGGATCGGTCCAGAAGTCGGAGTAGTGGAAGTCCAGCAAAAACTTCATGCCCAGCGCCTTGGCGCGCTTGGCCAGCGCGATATCGGTGGCCAGATCATTGGTGCCGCCGCCGTATTTGTTGCCCTTGGCATCATAGGGATCGTTCCACAGCCTCAGCCTGATGTAGTTAAAGCCGTTCTCCTTTAGGATGGTCAGCGCGTCCTTGGCGTTGCCTTGCGCGTCATAGTAGACAAAGCCCGCGTCCTCCATCTCCTTTAAGGTGGAGACGTCGGCGCCCTTGATGAAGCCTGATTTGACATTGGCCTTGGAGATGGGCCCGGTGGCCGAGGCAGTCTCGGTGGTGCTCTCACAGCCGGTTGCCAAGGCCACGGCCGCGGCTAAGGCGGAAATTCCCAGGGCTTTGTAGAAAGAATTCATAGAAAACTCCTTGTAGTGTCAGGTTGATTTAGAGATAAAAAAACACCACTAGCCTGAGTTGAGGTTCGCGGTGTTCTGGTTTTAATAAAAATCTGCAACCGTAAAGGCCCGGTCTGGTGAGGCCGGGACCTTGGTGGATAATTGCCAAACTTTGCTCATCAGCCCTTCGAGCCGCCGGCGGTCAGACCGGAGACGAAGAACTTCTGCAGCCACAGGAACAATGCCGCCACCGGGATGGAGATCAGCACGGCACCTGCTGCATAGGTAGTGTAGCTCGCGCCCATGGCCTGCGAGACCATGTTGTACAGCCCCAGCGGCAAGGTGAACTTATCGGGAGTCCTCAGAATGGTCGAGGACAAAATGAAGTCACCCAGAGGACCGGTAAAGGCGAACAGCGCAATCACGGCGATGATGGGCTTGGAGAGGGGCATGATGATCTCCACGAAGATACGCATATGCCCTGCCCCGTCCATGCGGGCCGACTCGTCCATATCCTTGGGAATGGCGTCCAAATAGCCCTTCATCAGGTAGGTGTTCATGGGGATCATGCCGCCTACATAGATGAGGATCAAAGCCCAGTGGCTGTTGACCATGCCCAACATCTGCGAGAGCACGAAGATGGCGATCAAGGCGCAGAACTGCGGGATCATCTGCAACAGCAAGAACAGCATCAGGCCGTTCTTGCGGCCGTAGAACCTAAAACGCGAGAAGGAGTAAGCGGTGAAGCTTACCAGAACCAGCGTAAAGATCATGGTCAGGAAACTGATCTTCAGAGAGTTCCAGTACCAGATCACGTAGTCCGTCTTGCCGTTGAACAGATCCTTGTAGTGTTCAAGGGAGATGGTCTCCGGGATCATGGTGGAGCTCATCAGCGAGTTGCCGGGGTTAAACGAGGCACCCACCGTCCAGATCAGAGGATAGATGATGATCACGCATACCGCCAGCACCACGATCCAGGTCAGGGTCAGACGGATCAAGCGCTCCTGCTTGATGCTCTTGTGCTTGTTGGCAGCGCGGCGGAGAACCTCGTTCTCCATCTGAGTTACTTTGCTTTCCATTTTATTATCCACTCCTTACATCATGTCTTCGTTCTTGAAGGCATTGGATCTGCGGAACTGCCACAATGCCACCGACACCACGAAGATGGACAGCAAGATGGTAATGGCCGAAGCAATGTTGTATTGCGAGGAGCTCATGGTCAGCTTATAGATCCAGGACACCAGAATGTCGGTGCCGCCGGCCTGGGAACCAGCCACAGCCGGTCCACCGCCGTTGAACAGGTAGATGATGTTGAAGTTGTTGAAGTTGAAGGTGTACTGCGTAATGATGATGGGGGCGATGGAGTACAGCACCAAAGGCAGCGTGATGGTCTTCAACTTAACATAGGAAGTGGCACCGTCCATGGTGGCCGCCTCATACAGATCCTCGGGGATGGCCTGCAGCACACCAGTGGTCATGGCAAACACAAACGGGAAACCCAGCCAGGTCTGCATCATGATAAGGGCGGTCTTAGTCCAGAAGGGATCGATGAGCCAGCGCGGCGGATCATCCACACCCAGCATGGGCAGAATGGAGCCGTTAATCACACCGAAACTGTCGTTGAACATACCGGCGAACACCAAAATGGTGACGAAGCCCGGTACGGCCCACGGCAGAATGAAGATGGTGCGGACGATGGAACGGAATTTGAGATCCTTCTGATTGACCAAAATGGCCAGCAGCACGCCCACGGCGCATTGGAAAGTGGAGGCCAAAACGGTCCACACCACGGTCCAGCCCAACACGTCGAAGAAGGTGGAACGCCACATCTGCAGCGTAAACAGGTTGGTGAAGGTCTTGAAACCTACCCAGGTCACCAGCTTGGCCGGGGGAGTGTTGTAGAGGTTGTAGCTGGTGAAGGCCAGCGCGAAACCGAACACGATCGGGAAAATCACCACGAACACCAGCAGCACGAAGCCGGGGGCGATCATCAAATAAGGGAATCCGCGGTCAAAAAG
The DNA here is from genome assembly GCA_017469335.1 of Succinivibrio sp. Classification (GTDB taxonomy): domain Bacteria; phylum Pseudomonadota; class Gammaproteobacteria; order Enterobacterales; family Succinivibrionaceae; genus Succinivibrio. Next base: position 26,330 of record JAFUGP010000115.1, read on the forward strand.
GTTCTTGTACTGACGTTTTAAAGAATAAAGTTCCTTGCCCTCGTCGCGGGTCTTGCCGCAGGCGTAGGCATCATGAATGGAGATGCCCCACAGCGTGAGGACCAGCAGGAGCATCAGTACCACCACGATGCCTTCTGCTAAGAGGAAAATGGAGTTGTCGCGCGGCAGTTCGGTACCTAAGGTGGTCAGACCCCAGATGCCGTGCGAGATCAAGTCGCGGGCCGAGAGGAAGAAACAGAACAGGAAAAAGGCAAAGATGATACCTTTGACCCACTGTTTGTTATAGAACTGTCCGAAGCCGGGAATAATGGCCAACAGGGCAGCCGTTAACGCATGGTTGGTCTTGGGCACCGCAGCGCTGGTTGCTGTCATAGTTCGTACCTAAATTTTCTAATGAGGAAAAAGCGGGGCAAAGCCGCCTCGGATAAATGGCTCAAAAACACAAAATCTAATTCCGCAACAGGCTGCGCGGTTGCCCGCGCAGCCTTTTTCATCGGAACCTGATTCCGCTCTTGAGCGATCAGAGCTTACTGATTGTCGGCGCGGAAGGCTTCAATCTGGCTCTTGATGTGATCGGTAGCGGCGGTCAAGGCTTCCTTGACATCCTGCTTGCCGGTCATGCACAGCTGCAGAGCGGCGTCGATCGGGCCCCAGACCTCGCCCATCTCCGGAATGGAGGGCATCGGCTCGGCACGGGAGGCCTGCACGGCGATGGCGGAGGCAATCGGATCGTCCTTGATCACCTTGTCTTCCATCACGGCCTTGACCGGCGGGATCTCTTTGGTGGCCTCGTAGCGCTCAACCACGTACTTGGGCTGGTTGATGAACTGCAGGAACTTCTCGGCTAAGGCATGATCCTTGGCCCAGGTGGAAACCACGTAGCCTTTCACGCCCATGAAGGAGCTCATATCCTGGCCGTTGGGCATCTTCGGCAGCGGAGAGACGCCGTAGTTGATGCCGGCATTGGCATAGGGCTCCAAGTTCCACGGGCCGGTGATGACGGCCGCGGCTTTCTTCTCGGTGAAGAGGGAGTCAATGGCATTGCCGCCGTTGTCACCCACGATGCCGACCGGGAAGAGACCGTCGGTGTAGAACTTCTTCATGTAGGTCACGGCGTCGATGGCACCCTGATTGGAGAGGCCCAGGTCCTTGACATCGAAGTCACCGCCGGCGTCACGCTTGAACACGTAGGCACCGTAGGCACGCAGTGCGCCGTAAGCGTAGTACACGGAATCCCACTTGGCGAGCAGACCGTATTTGTTCTTGTCGGCATCATGGACTTTCTTGGAGTAGTCATAGTACTCGTCCATGGTGGCCAGCGGCTTGGGCAGCATGTCCTGGTTGTAGAACATCACCACCGACTCCACCACTTTCGGGCAGCCGTAGATCTTGCCGCCGGTCGTGAAGGCCTGTACGGAAGAATCGGTGTAGTTGCCCTTGTCGGTCTGCATGAACTCCAAAGGAGTGATCAGGCCCTGCACCACGGCAGCGCCCATCTGATCGTGCGGGATCAGCATGACGTCCGGGCCGATGCCGGCCGGGCCGTCCAAACGAACTTTCTCAATCTGACCGGTGTATGGCATCTCTTTGATGTCGACGCTGACGTTGAACTGCTTCTCGAAGTCAACCACGGCGTTGTTGATGCCCTGCGACTTCTGAATGTCCTCCCACACGGTGAGATCGGCGGCGGAAACGACACCGGCAAAGCCGACGGCCAAGGTTACTGCAATGCTTAATTTGGATACTTTCTTCATGTCGTTAAATGCTCTTTTAAAGCTTCCTCATGACAGGTGTTCTCAACTTAAGATCAGAGAAAAAAAGAGCACTCTGTATTTGGGTGCCTTATTGTCCCGCCTCAGCTACAGCCCTGCCGGGAAAGGCCACCGAACTACAATAAGTGCTTTTCTTATAGTACCGATCCTATGTTCCGAGGGACATCGTCCGGCGCGCCCTGCCCTAGGTGGACTGACGGCCCGGAGAACCTAACGAGATCCCTTCGCCTGTTAAAATAAAGCAACAGCCCTCGCAAATACACCTGCTTGTATGGTTTACGTGATCGTTTTCTCAAATTGTTTCATCAGAGCCCCTGACTGCACCATTTAACGGCTATAGTACGCACATCGCTCTCAAGCTGGACGGGTTATTGTCTGAAAACTTCCGGAATGCTCAAGCAGCGTAATACATGTGACAGGCAAGTTCGGCAATCTGTAACTTGCTGTTAAAAAAGGGATCTCCCGCAAACCATTCATCAGGTATTCTGTCCTGTACCTCAGGAAGATGCCCATGAAAGTCACGAAAGTGATGATGCGGCGCAGATGACCTTACTTGCATGTATCGCGCGCCTTCCCCTGTTTTCTCCCCTAATCCCGCACCGTCTGACCGCAGGCCTGAGTGCTTGAGGCGGTATTTGGCAATAATAACGAAACCTGAGGTTCAGCCTGAGGTGGTTAACCGGCGGTTAGCGCCGTGCCCTTTTTGCGTACTCTTGATGTGCCTAAATGAAGATACCCGAACTTTGGGATCTTAGGACACATCTCCGAAGGCAGTTTGCCGGCAACTATACATAGATGCGGCAGGCTGTCAGATGTGAGTAGCAGATGAGTGCGTAGCCCGCTCTGGAAAACCTCCTGTTGCTTGGGCTGTTCCCCTGCCCCATGCGGAGTAAAACATGGCTAGTATTGAATTTAAGAACGTCCTCAAGGCTTACGGCAAGGTCGTAACCTTAAAGAATATCAACCTCAAAATCGAAGACGGCGAACTGTGTGTGTTCGTAGGACCGTCCGGCTGCGGCAAGTCCACCATGCTGCGTATGATTGCAGGCCTGGAGTCCATCACCGAGGGCGAGCTTTTGATTGACAACGAAGTGGTCAATGACGTGGCCCCTTCCGATCGCGGCGTGGCCATGGTGTTCCAGTCCTACGCTCTGTATCCGCATATGAGCGTGGCCGAGAACATGGGCTATTCCTTAAAGATCCACAAAGTGCCCAAAGAGGAAATCGACCGTGAGGTCAAGGCTGTGGCCAAGGCGTTGCAGTTGGAGCATTTGCTCGATCGCAAACCCAAGCAGCTCTCTGGCGGTCAGCGTCAGCGTGTGGCCATCGGCCGCGCCATCGTGCGCAAACCCAAGGTCTTCACCTTCGACGAGCCGCTGTCCAACCTCGACGCCGAACTGCGTGTGGAGATGAGACTGCACATCGCCCGTATGCACCAGGACATGAAGACCACCATGGTGTACGTGACCCACGATCAGGTTGAGGCCATGACCTTAGCCGACAAGATTGTGGTGATGAACTTCGGCAAGATCGAGCAGATCGGTCAGCCCATGGAGTTGTACTACAACCCCTGCAACAAGTTCGTGGCCGGCTTCATCGGCTCCCCGAAGATGAACTTCATCGAGACCAAGTTCACCGCCGTTGGCACCGACAGCGTGAAGGTTGACTTAGACGGCAAGGACGTGGAGTTCCCGGCCGTGACCGACAATATCCGAGTGGGCGACAAGGTAATCGTGGGCATCCGTCCGGAGTACCTGTCCTTCAGCGGAGCCAACCGCGCCAACGAGGAATTCGGCGGCGAGAAGATGGTGGAGCTCAACTTTGACTCCGACGTTATCGAGCGTCTGGGCAACAACACCTACATGTACGGTACCTGCTGCGGCAACGACAACTTCAAGATGTTGATCCCGGGCGATACCAAGCAGGAGCCGCGCAAAGGCATCAGCCTCTCGGTGCAGCTCAAGAGCTGCCTGCTCTTCAACGACAAGGACGAGCGCATTTACCCGGATCGCGCCTCCATGCCCAAGCAGGCCTAAGACAGTCTGTCCGTAAACACGGCATCAGCGCATAGCCCATAAAATCAGCCTGCACTGATAGGCAAGAAATAAAGCTCCCTGACTCACAGGGGGCTTTATTTTTGGCCGTTTGAGATTTGCGAGCAGTTTTTGATGCCTTTTTATGCCATCGGTGCCTCACTGTCCTCCGTCATCGGTTATAACCAATGCATAGTGAGCAATAAGATGGCCCAAGCGAAGTTAATGAATGATTGCTTGTGGACACCCTGCCCCACTGTGTAGTCGGAGCACCACCGGGACTTGAAAGAAAATAAATCGCGCCGATCGTTTCGTTCTCATCCCAAGAACACTAAGAACGGTAGCGGTTAAGCGGTTACATCAAGCAGAAACACATTGAACGGCCTTGGTTAGCAAAAAGTTCCCCTGCTTTGTATTTTTATGTGAAGAAACTCACATATTGAGATGTCCAAAAACTTCTTTTGTTTAATTATCAAGTATCATTCAACCTAGCGCTCAAAAAAGCGCTGTTAATGTCTAATTGTTATGGGATTTTTAGCATATGAAGAAGATAAATACTCTGGCTGCGGCTGTGCTGGCAGCCGTAATGGCCTCACCGGCTGCGTTTGCCGATGACTGGCAGCCCAACGTTGATTTCCATGGCTATTTCCGTGCTGGTGTTGGTGCATCTCGCGACGGTGGCCAGGTTTCCTACAATCTTGCAGATGTAGGCCGTCTGGGCAATGAGAAAGATAATTACGCCGAGATCGAATTAGGGTCCACCGTATGGAAGCAGGGTGACATAAGTTTCTACGTGGACACCATGTTCGCCATGTTCAATGATGATGGTTGGGGTGATTCTACCGATCGCAAACAGGGTGACACTCAGCGTGATTCTTTCAAACTTAAGCAGTTAAATCTTCAGGTCAAAGGGCTTATTCCGGGCGATAAGGATGCCGTCATCTGGGCCGGTGATAGGTTCTACCAGCGCCACGATGTGCATATCGTCGACCAGAAGTATGTCAATACCTCAGGCACTGGTGCCGGTTTGGAAAACTGGCATGTTGGCCCCGGCCAGTTGTCCATAGCCTGGATCAGGTCTGACCGTGAGGATAACTCCTGGTCTTACGATTACCAAGCTGGTTCCAACTACAAGTGGCTGGATGTTAATGTGTTTGACATCCGCTATGCAGGTTCTTACTGGGACGGCGGTTGGTTAGAGTTCATCAGCAGCACTTTTGTGCCGAACAAAGGCCACTCGGGAGATACCAAGTACTACAACCAGACCGACAATGGCACTGCTGAGCAGTTCACCATCGATATTGTTCAGGGCTTTGACGGCGGCTACAACAAGACCGTGTTGCAGTATGCCAACGGTGCTTTGGCCCCGGCCACCTGGCAGATGAACGGCAGTTGGTACGCAGCCAATTCAGACTTCAAGAGCAGCAATGCTTACGATATCATCAACACCGGTGATATTCGTTTTGGTCAGAGCAATTTCCGTCTGGAGCACGTGATTCAGTTTGGTTATGCCGACGGCAACATCAACTTCAATGGTGTCAATGATGCCTGGGGTCAGAAAACCAAGAGCGCCAAACAGTTCAAAGCGGTCATTCGTCCGGCTTATCAGCTGACGCAGTACACCAGAATCTTGGCTGAACTTGGTATGTTTACCCGTACCTACAAGTGGGCAGACAGCACCAAGACCAATGAGCAGGGTCAGAAGTACACCTTGGCCTACGCCATTGCCCCAGGTGCCGATATCCTTTCCCGTCCTGAGTTGCGCTTCTACGCTTCTTACATGCACGCCTCACACGCTTCAGGTGTGATGAGCAAGCGCGGCACTACCTCCAAGGATAACTACAACATCGGTATTCAGGCAGAAGCCTGGTGGTAATCAGTAACGGTTGACCTTACAAAGGTCGGCATGATGAGGGCGGCTCTGTTTGGGACCGCCCTTTTATTTTGTCTTATCAGCACTCGCCTAGGGAGACTACCCTGCGGCTTGTTAGGTC
>JAFUGP010000116.1 GCA_017469335.1 Succinivibrio sp.
CTCCCGTAACGAGGATTACGCGCAGACTGCGGAGGCCCTCGCCCTCTCCCGGGAGCTGTTGCAGGCATTACTTGAAGGAGATAACGTCAAGGTAGCCGCATGCGTGGCCAAAGCTCACGAGGAACATGCCTCCATCTTAAGGTACAACGATGAGAACTCCTTCTCCTGTGTCCTGTCTTTGGCCTTCTACAGTGCCCGGGACCGTTATACCCTCATCCGGGAGTTACCCACCGGCAAGGGTTTTGCCGATTTGGTGTTCATTCCCAAACCAGGGGCAGATGCTCCGGCACTGCTCATAGAGCTTAAATATGACCACAGCGCCGCTACCGCTCTTAAGCAGATTAAGGAGAGGCACTACCCTCAGTCCCTGGAGGCTTACCGGGGCAACCTCATCCTCGCGGGGATAAGCTATGATAAGGACACTAAGGAGCACCACTGCGTGATTGAGCGCAGTTAAAGAGCTGCCTGCTAAATGAAAACTTCAGGTTGTTTGCAGATCATCTAAAAGCGCGGTTAGCTGCCATAAATCCACCTGCCGGGCGGACTTGTAGTAAAGTTGAGACAGCGCCGGCAGATACGCTGCGCATTGCAAGAGCCTGGCTGAGTGTGCGCTCAGGTGTAGCGGGAGTTGGCCGGTTTGCGCACTGCAGGATAGTTGTACAACAGTTTAAGCGGCGGGTAAGCCTTAGGAGGCTCTGCGCGTTGGGTGTGGTGGTCACAGCAAGGTGGCAGCCTTGCTAATGATTTTTGATTGTAGACAGTAGAGAGGAGATTGAGATGATAGATTTTGCTGAGCTGTGCAACGGCGGTTTGACCCGCATCAAGCCCTATCAGGCCGGACGTCCCATCGAGGAGGTCAAAAGAGAATTGGGCCTTGAGGATGTCATTAAGCTCGCCTCCAACGAAAACCCCTTTGGGATGAGCCCCAAGGCCTTGAAGGCCGCCCAAAAGGTCCTTACCGAGGGCAATTTCTATCCTGACTCCAACGGCTATTACCTCAAGCAGAAGCTCAAGAACAAATGGGGCTATGATCCTCTATGCGTCACCTTAGGTGCCGGGTCCAACGAGCTTATCAATCTGCTCTTTCAGGCCTTTGTCAATGATAAGGTCAACGTGGTGCTGCCCGAGTACTCCTTTGTGGTCTACTCCATGGAGGCCACGGTCAACGCCGCGCAGGTCAAGACGGTGCCTCTTAAAAATTACTGCGCCGACATTGACGGCCTGATCGCCGCCGTGGATGAGCGCACGCGCGTGGTGGCGCTGGCCAATCCTTCCAACCCCATCGGCACCGGGGTGAGCGGCGCCGAGCTGGAGCGGCTGTTAAACGCGCTGCCCGAGAGCACGCTGTTGGTTATCGACGAGGCCTATAACGAGTTTAACGAGGGGCAGGGTGATTATGTGGACAGCGCCCGCTTAATGGGCACTCATCCTAATCTGGTAATCTCCCGTACCTTCTCCAAGGCCTACGGCTTAGCGGGGTTGCGCGTGGGGTACATGCTCACCAACCCGGATATCGCTTCGCTGCTGAACCGTCTGCGCGCCCCCTTTAATGTCAACGCTCCGGCCCTGGCCGCGGCAGAGGCGGCCATCGACGATCAGACCTTCATCCGCAAGGTGGTGGAGAACAATACCCGCGAGCGCGAGCGCTTTTACGCTTTCTGCAAGGAGACGGGTCTTACTGCCATCCCCTCGCAGGCTAATTTTGTGGCCATCGACTTCGCGCCTTTAAAGCTTGACGCGCAGCAGATCAACCAGGAACTGCTCAAACAGGGGGTGATTGTCAGACCCCTTACCGGTTATCAGCTGCCCACGCTGCTGAGAGTCTCCATCGGCACGCCCGAGCAGAACGAGCGTTTCTTTTCGGTGCTGCGGGGACTGCTGAAAGAGTACTACTGAAAGCTGAGATCTGAGAGCTTACAACTGAGAGCTGACACCTGATCATCCCACAGGGCAGGTGAGTGCGTCATAGCTTTAGTGCGATGCGCTGCTCCTTCCCGGGAACCGGGGCGTGGGCATTGCAGGAAACTGCAGTGAGACCGGAGGACGCAGCTTATAGACTGCAAGGTTGCACTGTCTGTGACTGCCTTTAGCAGGCAGAGGATCGGAGTTACGCGTAAACTGCGGCCCGTTCAGTTGGCTCATGACCGCCCGTAAGCCTGAGGTCTGCTCCGGGATCAGCCAGCGGCAAAGCCTCGGGGACAGATCCCGGGCAGGCGTAAGGTAAGGCTTGGGTGTAAGCCCCGGCACGTCTTGGGGCCTGATATATTCAGGCGTTGCTCCTGGGCACGACTGAAGCAGTGTCCGGGATAATGTTCTGGGGCCGGCCATGTGGAGGCTGACAGCTCAGGCGTTGAACCGGCAGTTTCGAGGTAGCGGCGGGCTCTGCCCCGTCCCCTGCAGGGACCTGTCGCTCCCGGAGGCATACTAAGAGTGCGGGTACCTGGCTGCAGGTGAAGCAGTACAGCCCCGGCGTAACAAAGGGCGCGTGGCAGGAGCTGCGCTTGAGCCGCAGCCGCTTAATTTGGAGAGAGATACAACATGGCACAGTCAAGCCTTAACTTACCTAAGATAACGGCCATCAAGGGCAGCGTGACGCTGCCGGGGTCCAAGTCTCTGACTAACCGGGCGCTGTTATGCGCAGCGCTATCCCGTGGCTCCACCCGCCTGATGAATGCCCTGGACTCTGACGACACCAGACGTATGCTGGAGGCACTCGCGCTGTTGGGGGTGAAGATCTCAAGACAGGGCGGGGCGCTGCTGGTGAGCGGCCTGGGCGGGCCCTTTGACGGAGGCCTTGATAAAAAAGTGCTCGACTTGGGCAACGCCGGTACCGCCATGCGCCCCTTATGCGCGGCCCTGTGCTTCTCCCGCGGGGTCTTTGAGCTTACCGGCGAGCCGCGCATGTGTGAGCGGCCCATCGGGCCTTTGGTGCAGGCTTTAAAAAGCGCCGGGGGGAAGATTGGCTATACCAATAACGCGGGCTTTCCGCCTGTGGTGATCCGCGGCAGTACCCCACACTCTCACGAGGTGACGGTGGACGGCTCCCTCTCCTCGCAGTTTTTAAGCGCCCTGTTGCTCGCCGCGCCCCTAGCAGGCGGACTTAAGGTCAAGGTCACGGGCGATCTCATCTCCAAGCCCTATGTGGATCTGACCTGCGCGCTGCTCAAAAAGTTCGGGGCGACCATAAAGCGCCGCGGCTACAGCGAGTTTGAGGTGTCAGGAGGTATCTATGAGGCTCCCGGCACTTATCTTATCGAGGGGGATGCCTCGGCGGCCACTTACTTTGCCGCCGCCGCCGCGGTGGCAGGTGAGGTGGTGATCCGCGGCTTAGGCGAGGACAGCGTGCAGGGTGATTACCGTTTTCTGGAGGTGCTGGAGCGCATGGGGGCCAGGGTCGAGCGCGGGGAGGATTACGTTAAGGTAAGTAAGGCGCCACAACTTTCCGGCATCGACATCGACATGAATGCCATGCCCGATGCCGCCATGACTTTAGTGCCGCTGTGTCTGTATACCAAGGGGCCGGTCACCATCCGCAACATCGCCTCCTGGCGCGTCAAGGAGACCGATCGCCTCGATGCCATGGCCACCGAGATGCGCAAATTAGGAGTTCTGGTTGACTGCGGCAATGACTACATCAGCCTCAACGCGGCCATTCGCAATCAGGAGACCCCGCGCTTTGCCACCTACAACGATCACCGCATGGCCATGTGTCTGTCCCTGTGTGCATTAGAGCGTGATATTGTCATTGAGAACCCCGAGTGTGTCTCCAAGACCTTCCCACGTTATTTTGAGGAGTTCGCCGCGGTGGCCGTGACGGCCTAAAAAGTGAGTGGGCGAACTTTGCTCAGAAAGGTTACGGGTAAATAGAGAGCGCTGCAGATTGGCGATCGGCCTAAAGCTTAGGAGAGGCGCGCGGTCATCATAAGGGTTGTGACTGGTAGCCTGTAGTACTTACTTGAGGCTCTGCAAGAACTTCCAGCTTTTGTAGATGGCAATACAGGCGCAGATAAAGATAGCCGCCACGGGGATGAGCAAACCGATTTCCATAATGTTCACGGCAGTCTCCTGAGTTTTCCCATCAAAGCACCGGTCAAGATGACCATCACAACCAGCAGAAATAAGAGCAACAGCACTCCGCCTGCCAGAGTGGAACTGACACCGGCATGAGTACTGCAATAGTACAGCACCATGCCGCAGTAAGCCGCCGCGGACAGGATACAGAGTGTCAGGGTGCTGATCCATTGTCGTGCTGCTTCTTGATCACTCATGAAAACAGCTCCTTCTTTTAGCTTGAGGCCTTCTGGCTTTTAGTTCGAGGTTTTCTGGCATTGTACCTGATTTTGGTTACGCAAAGTCATTTAAGGCTGGTCTTACCTACAACAGCTTTTTGGTAGAATGATTCGAGAGCTTAGCTCTGCGATTGTACTCAGTCTGACCCTAGGTAGACGCGCTTTGAAGTTGGTGTTCTTGCACCACGCTCAGATCGGGAGTTGCGGGTGACGATCCAAGCAGGGTAAAAGCTCTGTCCTAAATCCACAACTAAGTGAGTTCACAGTGACTTTATTTCCGATGTATGCCCTCAAACCTCAAACAGCAGGCCTCAAGGTGAGATTAGCCCTATATCTTCGCTCTCTGATGCTGGGGCTCTTATTGATTGTGCCCACGCTCCCGACTGCAGCTGCCACAGGCCTTACGCAGAGTGTGGAGGTCTTAGGGGAGAGCATCAGTTACACTCTGCCTGAGGGATACTGCCCGCTTGAGGAGAGTGCCGAGCGTGAGCGGACTTTTGTGGCCTACATGGACAAGGCGGTGGGCTCCAGTCTCAAGATCCTGAAGATTGCCGTTCCCTGCACAGATCTCAGTGCATTTCGCCGTGATCCTGAGGCCGGCTATCTTCAGCGCTATGTGGCGGTGGCGGAGGTGGGACTTGACCGGCGCATGATCAAGTTCCGGCTGGGCACTACTTTGTACCTCAAGCTGCTCTCCTCCTTTAAGCCCACCAAGTTGGAGAAGGCCGAGCGGCGGGCCAATAAGCGTCTGAACGATTTCGGGGATGGGGTGCGCGACTTGAAGTTTTCCTACCTGGGCGATGAGTACGGCTTTGCGCTCTATACCGGCTCTGCCATGCTCAAACGCCATGAACTGAGCGATGAGATGATGGTACGCGCCACCGGCGGTACCTCGCTCTCGCACAGCGTGCCCATGGCCGCCTTTGTCTATGACTCCTCAGGTGAGCTGGATTTTAAGGAGATGAGCAACCTCATCGTGCCGGTGCTCAAGAGCATGTTCAAATAGAAGCCAGGTTCAGGTTGTACGCCTTAACTTCGATAAGTAAAAACCCCGGGAGATCCCGGGGTTAAATAGCCCTCTGAAGTCCGGTCTGGGAATTTAATCAGAGCCCAGTCAGCCTTCAGTTTGTAAGGTCCGGCTAGAGCCAGTTCTCGGCGCGAACCTCAAAGAAGGCCTGCGGGTGGTTGCACACCGGGCACACATCCGGGGCTTCGGTGCCGACCACAATGTGACCGCAGTTGCGGCATTCCCACACGGACACGCCGGCTTTCTTGAACACGTTCTTGTCCTTGACATTCTGCAGTAACGCGCGATAGCGGGCCTCGTGGGTCTTCTCGATGGCACCCACGGCACGGAACTTGGCGGCCAGCTCGGGGAAGTTCTCTTCCTCGGCTTCCTTGGCCATGCGCTCGTACATGTCGGTCCACTCAAAGTTCTCGCCCTCGGCGGCGGCTGCCAGATTCTCCTCGACAGTGCCGATGCCGCCTAACTCCTTAAACCAGAGCTTGGCGTGCTCTTTTTCGTTGTCGGCGGTCTTCAAAAACAGCTCGGCAATCTGCTCATAGCCGTTCTTTTTGGCCACGCTGGCAAAATAGGTGTATTTGTTGCGGGCCTGTGACTCGCCGGCAAAGGCGTCTTTGAGATTCTGCTCGGTCTTGGTACCGGCATACTTGTTCTTGCTGCTGCTCACTTGTTCCTCCTCAAGTTTTTCGAATACCCCGGATTTGCGGCACCGCGGGCAGACCTGCGGCTCTTCATCGCCATCGTCGATGTAGCCGCATACTTTGCAGATATAAGCCATAAATGACTCCCAATGCATGTGTGTTTATGTTCTCAACTGCGCTTGACCGCAGCTCAGAACTGTAAGTTCAGGAAAACCGGGTGATGTGTATGCCTCTAGGACTGACTCTCGGCTTGAGGGTCGGTCTTACTGCCACACTCCTCGCACTGACCAGACAGCAACAGTTGCACCGCCTCCACGCGCTGTCCGGGCCTTAAGGTGATCTGCTCTGTAAGTTGTTCTGGCAGCGGCAGATCAAGAAGGCGCTTGCAACGTGTGCAGTAAAAATGTGCGTGCTCCGTCAGGTTAGGGTCAAAGTGCACCACTCCGTCAGGGGAGGGTGCCGTGGCCAGCTCGCCGCGTTGTACCAACAGCTCTAAGTTGCGGTATACGGTGGACAGCCCCAAGTGCGGATACTCAGCCGAGAGCTCACGATGGAGCTGTTCGGCAGTGGGGTGATCAAGCCTGCCCTGCAGAGCCTGCATGATCAACGTTCTTTGCTTGGTCTGTCGGTTGGTGGGCATGACGCAGTACGGCCTCCTGAATTAGGTACTACTATAAATGAAAACAATTATCATTAAGCGGTCTTGGATCGCAAATTTGATATAGGCTTTGCACAGCGCATGACCGACAGTTATGCTTGAAAAAGAGACGCAGTCGGCAAATACGATTTCTAAGATGAGTCTTTATTAAGGCTTGAAAATATAACTGAGGTTATTGGAATTCATTTTTTGCTTAAGTTATAATTGCTATGGACTAAAACAGCGGTACATTGGTGAAATTAAATTAGATGGTGGGCATATCCAAACCTAGTTAACAGAAGTAAAACAATTAAACCAAAAGTTTAAATACACTGAACAGAATAGCAGAACAAGGATAATAAATCATGCCTCATGAAAAGGATCTAAGTCAAAAAGCGCTGATTAAAATTGAGGATATTTTTGCCGACATCATTAACACTCTGATCTACAAAGGTAAACAAAAAGTTCTGCCCTCTGCTCTGACCGAGCTGTCCGAGCAGGGACAACTGCAGGCTTTCGGCAGAATCTTCGAGCGAGAACGCGATGTTTTAAAGCAATGGAGTGATCAGGCGGGCTTTCGCATAAGCCTCTTGGGCGTTGAAATGCAATCTGCCTCCGATCCTTATATGCCTTTGCGAATTTTGGTTTATGATGCGTCTAACTATGGCTGGATGCTCACTCAGCTGAGTGATCCAGAACAGAAACCGCGTGTCAAACCAGTTCCGGTGATAACTTTGGTATTGTATCACGGGCTAGAGCCATGGCACGGTCCAACACAGATCACAGGTTGTTTCAAAGTACCTGAGGGACTGGAAGACTTTGTCTCGGACTATCACATCAATGTGATAGACGTCGGAGCTCTGCCACGTGAGGTCATCGACACTTTCAGATCAGAATATAGGGAATTTGCAGACTATCTGTGGCAATGGCGTCACAATGGGTGTTACCGGCAACCTCGCCGGGACGAGGTGTCACCTCATGCCTATGAACTGGGCGTAGCTTTGCAATCTCTGGCACAGGCGCATCCTGAGGATGTCGCGAAAATCAGCGCAATGTGTGTGAATACTCCTGGGGGGATAACGACGATGAGTAATGTTTGGCTTGACAAAATGGAAGAAGCGAAGGCTATAGCCGAGACGCGAGGCGCAGCTAATTTATTGTTAAGGATAGATATCTTAAGGAATAAAATGAAAAAGGCTGGTAAGAGCCTCGATGAATATGACGATGTTTTTTCAGATATGACCAAACTCGATGCTCTGTGCCGTGAGTACGGGGTAGATCAAGCAAAAACTGTCAATGCATAGATAATGTTTTAGCTACCGACGATGAGCAATGTTTGGCTGGATAAAATTGAAGAAGAAAAGGCCAGTGCAGAGTCACGTGGTGTTAAGCGCGGTGAGACTAACATATTGTTGAGGATAGACCTCTTAAGGAATAAAATGAAAAAGGTCGGTAAGAGCCTTGATGAATATGAAGATATTTTCTCGGATCGAGCCAAACTAGATGACTTGTTTCTTGAGTACGGTGTTGATGAAGTAACAACAGTCAGCGCCTAGATGATACCTTGGTAGACTAATTTGGTATATATCCGATGGGCAATGCTTGGCTTGACAAAATGGAAGAGGTTGTAGAAAAGACGAAGGCTAGCACTATGGATAGTACTGAGACTAATCTAATACTTCAACTCAGTCAATTAATAAAGAAAATCACGGAGGCTGGTAAAAGCCTTGATGAATATCGCGATGATCTCTCGGACAGAGGCAAATTAAAAGACCTGTTTCGTGAGTATGGAGTTGATGAAGTAACAACAGTCAGCGCCTAGATGGTGCCTTGGTTGACACGCTTTAGGAATTGCTCTCAGGCGCTCTGCCTGGGCCTGAATTGTCACCGTCTAGCTTCTTTTCTTCCTTGAGTTCAGCCAATGCCTGCTCTTTGAGCTGTTTTAAGTAGCGCTCGGCACTCTCTTTAGTCTCATTGCGTTGCGGCGCACCGATCCTCAGAGCCGCCGGGGCCCGCCACAGCAGCCACAGTCCGGTGGCAAAGAGCAGGGTCCCGGAGCAGCAGAATACATAGGAGAGCTGCCAGAAGGTGCCCCACAGGCCGCCTAACAGCGGGCCTACCGCGCCGCCCACCTGCTGTGCCGAGAAAAAGAGCGCAAAACTCTCCCCGCGTCGCTGTGGCGGGGTGAGCAGGACCAGCAGGGAATTGGCCGAGGGGAAGATCCCCGAAAATCCCAAACCCGCGCAGAACTGCAATAGGGCAAAGAGCCACAGCGATCGGGGCAGTGATTGCAGGGCCATGATGGCCCCGGCCAGTAAAAATGCCGCCGTCATGGTTCGGAAAAACCCGAGGCGCTGTCCCTGCCGGCCCCACAGCGGCGCGGCGATGGCCCCGGCCAGTCCGCCTAAGGAGAACACCAACCCGACATTGTGCAGTAAATTTTCTGAATTATAACTTCCCCTGCAGGACCCGATCTAGCGTTTAAACCAGATTTTTAGATCCTACCGTAAAGACCTTGGTAATGATCGTATGTCAGACCTGTGTAATACCGCGTCCACTCAAAGCCCATAGCTTGGACCACATCAACAAACGTCTGATTCAGCCCTGTTACCTCAAAATTCATCCCTGGCCGCGGTTGGCAGACATTTATCTGGGAGTTGTCGACGTACTGCTTGAAGCGC
>JAFUGP010000117.1 GCA_017469335.1 Succinivibrio sp.
GCGCCGATGGTAGTGCAACGTACGATTGCGCGAGAGCAGGTCACCGCCAGGCTTACATCTTCGCGGAGCGGTAGTTCAGCTGGTTAGAATGCCTGCCTGTCACGCAGGAGGTCACGGGTTCGAGCCCCGTCCGTTCCGCCACCTTCTATAAATCATGCTTTAATCCTGTTAACTTGCGTTAACGGGATTTTTTGTTTTATCTGTGTGAAATAAGCTCAAAACCAGATTTTTGGAAATAGGCCACGATGCAAGGCAAGCCCTTGGTAAGGCAATGGACCAGAGCCTGCTGCGGGCTGAAGACTTGTCACCTGTAATAAGTCACCCCCTTTTTTTGAAGACTTAATGAGCATAAACCTGCCGATGCCGTTACGGCGCAGCTGCAGCTTGTTCAAAACAACCTCATGATAAATTGCCGCGGACAAGTACAGGTCTGCCGGCCTTGGTGCATCTGGAGTTTTTCGCCTTTCAAGGTTAAACTATGGCCATTGTTTGTTTATCAAGGCCTCCTACCATGCCCATCAAAATTCCCAATGGTCTGCCTGCCACTACCGTGCTTACCGGGGAGCAGGTCTTTGTCATGACCGAGGAGCGGGCGCAGCATCAGGACATCAGGCCGCTTAATCTGCTGTTCCTGAACCTGATGCCCAAGAAAATCAATACTGAAATCCAGTATATGCGCCGTCTCTCCAACTCACCGCTGCAGGTGAACGTCACCCTCATGCGCATTGACGACCACATCACCAAGAACACGCCGATGGAGCATCTGAAGACCTTCTACAAGTCCTTTGACGAGGTCAAAGACCAAAACTTCGACGGCATGATCATCACCGGGGCCCCGCTTGATCAGATCTCCTTTGCCGAGGTGAATTACTGGGAGAGACTGGAGAGTATCATTAAATGGAGCGACGAGCATGTCACCTCCACGCTGTTCTCCTGCTGGGGCGCCGCCGCCGGGCTCAAGGTCTTCTATGATATGGACATGATCTGCCGAACACACAAACTCTCGGGGATCTATACCGAGCACACCGCTCACAGCTATGACACCTTAATCAGAGGTTTCGACGATAATTTTCTGGCCCCGCACTCGCGCTTCATCGATTTTCCCGATCGCGAGATCAAGAGGAAGACCGATCTGGTGATCCTGGCAAGCGGCGAGGAAACCGGCATGTATCTGGGTGTCTCCCCCGACCGCAGGCAGGTTTATGTCACGGGGCACCCTGAATATGATGCCGGAACTCTGGCCGATGAGTACCGCCGCGATCTGGCCGCCGGCAAAAATCCTTCCTTGCCGGAGAATTATTTCCCCGACAACGATCCGGCCATGACACCGCACTGTGTGTGGCGCTCGCACTCCTCGATTTTGTTCAGCAACTGGCTTAATTATTATGTCTACCAGATAACGCCTTATGATTTCTCTCCGGCTTAGTTCCAGTGACTGGTCTAAAACCGCACACCCTGAGATAGCTAAACGTGACTACCGCAAAATTTAAAATTACCGGCGGCACCCCGCTTGATGGCAATGTAACCATTTCCGGGGCCAAAAACGCCGCATTGCCCATCCTGTTGTGCAGCATTCTCACCGAAGACAGTGTTGAACTGCACCGGGTACCCGATCTCGCTGACGTCAAGACTACCCTGAAGCTTTTGGAGGAACTGGGAAAACACTGTGAGTACGATGCCGCAGCGTCCAGGGCGGTCATCAGCGGCGCGGTCAACTCCAAAGTAGCCTCCTATGATCTGGTAAAGACCATGCGTGCCTCCATTATGGCCTTAGGCCCCCTGGTGGCCTTTTTAGGTGAGGCGGAGGTCTCTTTGCCCGGGGGCTGCGCCATCGGCGCGAGACCTGTGGATCTGCACATCAAGGGCTTGGAGCACATGGGCGCGTCAATCCGACTGGAGGATGGGTACATCAAGGCTCAGGCCCCCGGCGGGCGGATCCAGGGCGGTGAGGTGGTGATGGACAAGGTCTCCGTCACCGGTACCGAGAATCTTATGATGGCCGCGGCTTTGGGAGTGGGACGTACCGTTATCGACAACGCGGCCTTGGAGCCCGAGGTGGTGGATCTGGCCGTGTGCCTGCGCAAGATGGGCGCTAAGATCTCAGGCGAAGGCACCCCCCGCATAATTATTGACGGCGTGCCCAAACTGCACGGCTGCAGCCACGACGTGGTAGCCGACCGCATCGAGACCGGCACTTACCTCATCGCCGGTATGGCCACCCACGGCCTGGTGAGCTGCCTGGGCACCGAGCCCGGGACCCTGGATGCCCTGTTGCTCAAGCTCAAGCAGGCCAATGCCAAAATCGAAGTGGACGGCACCACCATCACGCTGGATATGCGCGGCAGGCAGATCAAACCCGTGGATATCGTAACGGCTCCGCATCCGGGGTTCCCCACCGACATGCAGGCGCAGTTCATGGTGCTGGATTCCCTGGCCGACGGCTCAAGCTCCATCACTGAGACCATTTTTGAAAACCGCTTCATGCACGTGGCCGAACTCATCCGCATGGGCGCCCACCTGGAGATCAAAGGCAACACGGTGATCTGTCGCGGCGTGGCAAAACTGCACGGGGCGCAGGTAATGTCCTCGGATCTGCGGGCTTCTGCAAGTCTGGTCATCGCCGCTCTCGCCGCCGAGGGAGTGACTCTGGTGGATCGCATCTACCACATGGTCCGCGGCTATGAGCACATCGAGCAGAAGATTGGCGCCTTAGGCGGTCAGATAGAGCGGATCTACTGAGTTTGCCTGTGCCATGCATGATCTGAGTTCCTATAACAGTTTCGGCCTTCACGTCAGCGCCCAGGACCTGATTGTGGTGCAGAGTGAGGCGCAGTTAGATGAGATTGACCTTGAGCAGGTGCTGATCCTGGGCAAGGGCAGTGACGTGCTCTTTACCGACGACTACGACGGCACGGTGCTCATCGATGAAATCAAGGGAGTGCAGATAGAGCGCGACGGACCGGATTATCTGGTCAGGGCCGGCGGCGGGGTGGTGCTCGACGAGCTGATTGCCGAGCTGGTCTCACGCAACATCAGCGGCATGGAAAATCTCTCGGCCATCCCCGGCACCTTAGGCGCGGCGCCGGTGCAGAATATCGGTGCCTACGGCGTGGAAATCGGCGATCTCATCGAAGAGATTGAGTTCTATGACCTGGAGCGCCACGTGCTGCAGACCTTTGACCGCGAGCAGTGCGCCTTTGCCTATCGCAGCTCCTATTTTAAGGAGCATAAGAGCGACCCCTTGTTCATCTCCCGCGTAACCTTGAGGCTTAACAGCGTGTTCGACCCCGATTTGAGCTACAAGGGCGTACGCGAGCTCGATCCCAAGTCTCCCTATGAACTGCGTACGCGCATCGCGCAGCTGCGCCGTCAGAAGCTGCCCGATCCGCAGGAAGTGGGCAATGCCGGCAGTTTCTTCAAAAACCCGGTAGTCACTGAGGACAAGCTCAAAGAGCTGCAAGCCCGCTACTCGGACCTTCCGGTCTACCGGACCGCCCAGCCGGGACTCTACAAGTTGGCCGCCGGCTGGTTGATAGACAAGGCCGGCTGTCGCGGCATCACGCACGGCCATGCCGGCACCTGGGAGCATCAGGCGTTGGTGATCGTAAATCGCGGCGGGGCCAGACCGCATGAGATTGTGGCACTGGCGCAGTATGTGCGCTCGGAGGTGGCCAATGCTTTCGGGATCCTGTTAGAGCCCGAGGTAAGGGTTTACAACCGTCAAGGAGAGATCTCATGGGAGCAGCTCTGAACGCTGCGCTGCCGCTGCTGCGCCTGCTCAACGGGAGCCCTGAGGGTCTTAGTGTCCAGACCTTAAGCGCGCAGCTAGGTGAGGATAGCGCTGCAGTTTTGGCCACGGCGCAGGAACTGACCGCGCTCGATCCTTCCTTGCTGCACCAGGAGAGCGGATCTGCCGAAGAGAGCCTCCTGCTGCGCCTCAACCGCAGCTTGGATTTTCTGGACTCAAGTTTTCTGTCCTCGCGCTGCCCGGGGCCGGGCCGGGTGACTGTGCTGGAATGCATCTCGTCCACCAATTCTTATCTGTTGGAGCGCCTGGGGGAACTGCAGAAAGGTGACTGTGTGCTCACGGAAATTCAGTACTCAGGGCGCGGGCGGCGCAACCGGGTGTGGCGCAGCGGCGTGTGCTGCGATCTGCTGCTCTCGCTGGGCTGGGTGTTTGAGTCCTGGCAGAGTATCTGGGGCCTGCCTCTGGTGGCCGGCAGTACGGCTTTGAACACTCTGCAGGCGCTGGGCGTGGCCGATTTGAGCCTTAAATGGCCTAACGATCTCTATTTTTTGGGCCGCAAATTAGGGGGGATCCTGGTGGAAACGGTGCCGGGACCGGACGGGACGGTCAAGACCGTTATCGGTATGGGGATTAATCTGGGACCCTGCTATGACACCAACCTTAAGTCAGACTCCGCCACTTTGGCGGGAAAGGGTGTGCCCTGTGGACGCAATATGCTGTGCGCTGCCGTCATCAACGCTCTGCGCTCGGGTTGTGAGCTGTTTGCCGCGCAAGGCCTGGAGCCCTTTCTGACTGCCCTGAGAAACAATGATTTTCTTTACGGTCACCGGGTGGTGGTGGAGGTGGAGGACTTGGTTTACGAGGGAGTAGCCCGTGGTATCGACGGTCAGGGAGCCTTGTTGCTTGAGACTGTTTCAGGCACGCTGCCGCTCTCCTCGGGTCATATCAGTCAGGTGCTCTGAGCGCCGGGCTGCTTCCGCCATTCTGAACGCCTGGGCGGCCTTTTCTACTTTCTCATCCACACTTCGTCGATGGTGTGATTGGCGCCCTTGCACAGGATCAGGTGAGCGCGCTCACGGCAGGGCAGAATGTTTTCCACCAGATTGACGTGATTGACCGCCTCCCAGATGAGTTGCGCGATGGAGATGGCCTGCTCCTCGGGCAGATTGGCGTAGCGGTGAAAGTAACTGGTCGGATCGTTGAAGGTTTTCTCCCGCAGCTTGAGGAAGCGCTCGATATACCACTTGAGCAGGTGCTCCTCGTCGGCGTCTACGTAGATGGAGAAATCGATGAAATCGGAGATGAAAGCCCGGTTTCTGATGTCCGGATAGTCAGAGCCGTTCTGCAGTACGTTCACTCCTTCAATGATGAGCACGTTGGGCCTGTCGACCTCGGTATAGGCACCTTTTACCACATCATAGGAAACATGGGAGTAGACGGGCACTTTCAGATGAGGTTTGCCGTCCTTGACATCCTTGAGGAAGGTCAGAAGCTTCTTGGTGTCATAGGAGATGGGAAAGCCCTTGCGGCTCATGATCAGGCGCTGGTTTAAGATCTCGTTGGGATAGAGAAAGCCGTCGGTGGTGATGAGTGAGACCTTGGGACTGTTGGGCCAGCTGCCGATGAGTTCGTTGAGCAGTCTGGCCGTGGTGGTCTTGCCCACCGAGACGGGGCCTGAGATGGAGATGATGAAAGGCACATTCTCCAGTGACTCGCCCAGAAAACGGTGAATTACCGAAAGCCGGTCATGCCTTGAGATGTAATAGAGGTAAAGCAGGCGCGACAGCGGCAGGTAAATGCGGCTGACTTCATCTAAGGAGATCTGATCGTTGAAGGCCATCAGCCGCTGCAGATCCTGCTCGGTTAAATTAAGCCGATCCGAAGAGTGCCTGAAGGTGGACCAGGTGGAGGCGTCAAACTTGAAAAATGACGAGGCCGAAAGCTCGTCTGTGCCCTGAGGTAAGCTGCTCATAGCTGCTCATGTTATCACGCCTCTTTGCTCCCCTAACATGAGTCAGGTCACGAAGTTGTGGACCATAAAGACTGCCAATGGATATTAACTTACTGAATAAAAGTAAAAAACTAAAGAAAACGCTGCGGTGCCGGGCCAGGAGTGCTACCTAAGCTCTGACAGTCCGCAGCTGCTAAAGAGGTGAGGTGGACAAAAAAAGAGGGGGCATTGGTCATCTTTTTTTGTTCAGACAGGATAGCTGATGCTAATAGATTGAAAAGAAAGTATAAAATATCCATGCGGAGGAAAAATGGCCGGCTAAAAATCGCCCCATATCCCCTCTTTGCCAGGCACTTAGGGTGGCAAAGGCGTGATGTTCTTCAAAATTAGCTTGCATCTTGGAAAATCTTTCTATATGATAGGTGCGCTTTAGCAGTGAAGACTGTCCAAAGCAGTGGAGGGGTTCCCGAGTGGCCAAAGGGATCAGACTGTAAATCTGCCGGCTCTGCCTTCGAAGGTTCGAATCCTTCCCCCTCCACCACTCCTTAGAAGAGCACTTTAAGGCCTCGGGCAAATTTGCCGGGGGCTGGCAAGGAAAAGAGAGCAGATGACACTCTCTTGCCGGATCCGGGTCTTGCCCGGGTACGGAATTTACCACAGCAGCGTGAAGTGCCCGCTAATCCGGTCGTTGAGCTCTGTCAGGTAATCTCTTAAGGCGTGCAGTTTGTCATGTAGATGTGCGCGGCAGTTTAGTTGTGCGGGCATCGTATAATGGTTATTACCCAAGCCTTCCAAGCTTGTGATACGGGTTCGATTCCCGCTGCCCGCTCCAGTTAGTCAATTTCTGTGAGCGTACTACTTGGAAAGTCGTTTTTCACTAGGAACAACAAATGGCAAAAGAGAAGTTTGTACGTGACAAGGTTCACGTAAACGTAGGGACCATTGGTCACGTGGACCATGGCAAGACCACCTTAACCGCGGCGATGACGACGGTGCTGGCTGCCAAGTTCGGCGGTGCGGCGCTGAA
>JAFUGP010000118.1 GCA_017469335.1 Succinivibrio sp.
ATTGATTTAAGTGAGTCCTATAGCTCTCATCAGCGGCAATTTGCAGAGAGTTAAACAGCGTGGCAGCGTTGTGACCCATACCGTAGTAGGTACACAGCATGTTGGCCGTTACGGTTTTACCGAAACGCCGCGGCCTGGAAATACAAACGTATTTGGTGTCAGGAGCTTTCATAGACCGGGCCAGTTCACGAATCACCAGCGAATTGTCAACGAACCTGCCGCTCTGCAGCAACTCAGCGAAACTATCACTTGCAAGATTGAGGTAAAACTTCACGTCACATCCTTCGTCGTCAGCGCACTTTAAGGTGAGCAGTTCATCACTGTGTACGAGCCTCAGTCAGATACTGCTGTGCTGCCTGATTACGTTATTTGTCAGGCTGTTGAGCGTCAGAGGCGTCACGCTCTGAGATTTTGGTAACTTCACTTCCTGAGGTCGTTCTCTATTTCCTTGATCACCTTAGCCGGCAGGCCGCCCACCAGCACATTGTCCGGGACATCTTTGGTCACTACCGCGCCGGCGGCCACCACTACATTGTTACCGATGGTCACGCCCGGCAGGATGGTCACGTTGGCGCCAATCCACACGTCATTGCCAATCCTTACGCTTTTGGCAATGCCTAAATGGGCGCGGCGTCCGGAGGGACGCAGAGGATGGTTGACCGTGGTAATGAGGGTATTGGGGGCGATCATCACGTAGTCGCCGATGTAAACCGGGGCGATATCGAGAATAGTCACGTGGTAGTTGGCCAGAAACTGATCCCCGACGTGAATGTTCTTGCCGCTGTCGCAGATAAACCCCGGCAAGACCACCGGGTTTTTCCCGACGCTGCCAAACAGCTCTCGTACGGCCGCCTCCCGCGCGGGGCCATCCAGCACGCTGATGGACTCTAATTTCTGGCAGCCTTGCACGGCCTTTAATTTGCGCGCGTCCACCTCTTTGTCATAGAAGTTGTACTCCAGCCCGGCATCGAGCTTTTCCACTTCGCTCATCTCGCTTACATCTTTCATTTCATCCCCTGGCATTAATTCAGTTCTTAACTTCAGCAGGTTTCACACCGGGCAGTTTCACGCTTAGAAGATATCGTCGCTGTCCACGGAGGAGGTGTCCACGCCCCGCGATCCCGAGGAGGGAGCGTCCCCGAAATCCTCGCCGTCAAAGGGATCGGCCTCATAGGAGTGATCGGCGATGGCCTTGGTGCCCTTGATGCACAGATCCACGATGCCGCTGTTGGAGCAGGTGCCCAGATCTTCGGGCTTGAGCAGGGGAGCCTCCGGCACCCCGTTCTGGGCGCGCTTGATGAACTCGGCCCAGATGGGCAGCGCCGAGTAGGCACCGCCCTCGGGGCCCTTGCTGCGCGAGTAGCCCAAGTCGCGATCGGTGTCAAAACCCATCCAGGCGGTGGCCACCACATTGGCGTTGAATCCCGAGAACCAGGCGTCATGCACGTTGTTGGTAGTGCCGGTCTTGCCGTGCAGATCCTCACGGCCGGTCACGGTCTTGGCCCGCCCGCCGGTACCCCAGTAACTGCCGTTGACGCCGCGTCCGCCGTAGATGACCGAGCCCATCATGTCGGCCACGATGTAGGCGTTGTCATGGGTGATGACCTGCGGGGCCACACCAGGCTCCGGGCCCATGCCCTCCTTGTAGATGAGGGGAATGGCGTTGACCACGCGATCCGGAGCGGCGGGAATTGCCGGTTGCGGGGTGTAGTCATAGACGGTCTGTCCCTCGCGGGTGATGCGGGTGATGAGGAAGGGCTCCAGACGGAAGCCGCCGTTGGCGAAGGTAGCGTAGCCGCGTACCAGTTCCATGGGCGTTACCTCCACGCTGCCTAAGGCCATGGCCTCCACCTGCTGCGAGCGGGGAACGTTGAAGCCGAACTTGGTGACATGCTCCACCACGGAGGGCACTCCCACCTGTCTTATCAGGCGGATGGACACCACGTTCTTGGAACGGGCCAGGGCCTCGCGCAGCGTCATGATGCCGTCGTAGCGGTTAGGAGAGTTCTTGGGTGACCACCAGGTGCGGGAGCCCGCGTCCCAGGTGCGGATAGGTTGATCCTGAAAGAGCGAATTGATGGTGATCCCCTTGGCGACTGCCGCCGAGTAGAGGAAAGGCTTGAAGTTTGAGCCGGTCTGGCGCCGCGACTGATAGGTACGATCGAATTTGCTCTTGGCAAAGTCATAGCCGCCCACCATGGCCACCACACTGCCGTCAGTGGGACTTAAGGCCACGATGGAGGCTTCCACCTCCGGCAGCTGCGAGAGACGCAACGCACCTTTCTCATCAAGCGCCGTGAAGATTACATCGCCCTTGCGCAGAAATTCCGAGGGTTTTTTGGGCAGCGGACCCTGGTTGCGATCGCTTTTGAATTCGGCCGCCCAGTTCATACCATCCCAGGGCAGAGTATGACGGCGATGCCGTCTGTCAATAAGCCGCGCGGTCTTGTTGTGATCGTCCACCTCCTGCACCAGCATGGGGGTGAGGTAGTGGTAGTTGTCGTACTTCTTGAGCAGCGCCGCTATCTCGTCGTCGCTGTTATTGAAGTTGTCGAGCTGTGAGGTGTTGGTCACCGCGCCGCGATAACCGTGGCGGGTATCGTAGTCGCTGACGCCCTTGAAGACGGCGTAATGAGCTGCCTCGGCCAGATCAGAGCGCACCGTGGTGTAAATCTCAAAACCGCCCGTATAGGCCTGCTCGCCGAATTTGTCCAGGGCAAATTGCCGGGCCTTCTCGGCCACATAGGGGGCGTAGGCCTCCAGCGGGGCGGAGTGAAACTCGGCTTTGTAGGGAGCGCGGTCTGCTTCCTTAAATTCCTGTTCGGTGATGTAGCCTAAATCCAGCATACGGCTTAGCACCACGTGCCGGCGCTCGCGTGAACGTTCGGGGTGGGAGATGGGGTTGAGCAGCGAAGGGGCTTTGGGCAGCCCGGCAATGGTGGCCATTTCGGCCAGATTAAGCTGTGTGAGATCCTTGCCGTAGTAGGTTTGGGCGGCGGCGGCCACACCGTAGGCGCGATGCCCTAAGGCAATCTTGTTTAGGTAGAGCTCAAAGATCTCGTCCTTGGTGAGCACCTGCTCGATGCGCAGCGAGATGAAGATCTCGTTTAGCTTGCGTTTTAAGGTACGCTCGCGTGTGAGAAAGAAGTTGCGCGCGAGCTGCTGCGTGATGGTGGAGGCGCCCTGGGTGGCCTCGGCGTTGGACACCGCCACGCTGACGGCGCGCAGAATGCCGATGGGGTCGATGCCGGAGTGATCGTAGAAGCGGTTGTCCTCGATGGCGATGAAGGCCTGACGCAGTTTTTCGGGGATTTGGTTTAGGCTCACCGGAATGCGCTTGCTCTCGCCGAACTCGCCGATGAGCTTGCGATCGGAGGTGTAGATCTTCATGGGAGTCTCGAAGGTGACCCGCTTTAAGTCCGAGACGTTCGGCATGGAGCCTAAGGACTCGTAATACAGACCGGCCGCACCGGCTCCCGAGATGGCGGTAAAGAACAGCGACCCCCAGATGAGGTTGCGGATGATTTTAAACAGCACGGTTGCACTCCGACCCAAGACTTCAAGGCACTTAACCTGCGGAATTTTAGCATAGTTGCGCTGTATCAAAGGGTGACGCCTGGGGCATTGCCGACGCTCTGAGTATTGCCGTAGCGGTGATGTTGCAGAGCAGGTTGTCATCCGGGCAGAGCTGATCTGAGGGCGACCGAGCTCAGCGCTGTATCTCGACGGTGTGCCTGAGTAGAGACTGCGAACCAGAACAGTATGCTATGGCTGGGCTCATTAATTCAATGAATTAATGTCATTAACTGCATATATATCTAGTATTTTTATGCATATATGGATTGTCTTTATGCATATATGATGCTAAATTATATGCATAAAGGAGCGTTTTCATGCACCGTTTTGACTACTCGTTTCTCGAAGGTGGCCTGTTGCCGGCTGCGGTAGCCAACTTCATTGCGGACATCTACACCCTGCGGGCCGGCGCACGGGGCAGACAGGAGCAATACCCAGAGGTCTTCACGGCTTTAGAGGCAGTGGCCCGGGTACAGTCGGTTAAGAGTTCCAATGCCATTGAGGGTATTGTGACCACCGATGAGCGCCTTCAGGCCATCTTAAATGGCAGCAGTGCCCCGCTTAATCATAATGAGTTGGAAATTGCCGGTTATCGGGATGCCTTAGCACAGATCCACCAACAACATGACAGTCTGGATATAAGTCAGGCAGACCTGCTGCGTTTGCATGCTCTGATGCTGCACCCGGCCGGTTATGCCACGGCCGGGAAATACAAGAGCGCTGACAATTACATCCTTGAAGTAGACCCCACCGGCAGACGACGCGTGCGCTTTAGCCCCACATCTGCCGCTGCCACACCGGATGCCATGGAGCAACTGATTCTGGCTTATCGCGAGGCCAGGGACAACCCCCATCTCAATCAACTGCTGCTGATCCCCTGCGTGATCCTTGATTTTCTGTGCATTCATCCTTTTCAGGACGGCAACGGCAGAATGTCACGGCTGCTCTCTTTGCTCTTGCTCTATAAGAATGGCTTTGATGCCGGCAAATACATTTCCTTTGAAGAACAAATAAATTTACGCAAGGGCAACTATTACGCGGCGCTTGAACAATCATCTTCAGGCTGGCATGAAAACCAGCAGGATTATGCTCCCTTTATGCTGGAGTTTCTGACCACCCTGTACCTGTGCTATAGGGAGCTTGATAAGCGCTTTGCTGTGGTAGGCAGCAGGAAAGTTTCCAAGCACTCGCGGATTGAGGGTACCATTTTGAACAGCCCAACGCCCCTCTCTAAAAGTGATATAGGTCAGATCTTGCCCGATGTCAGTGCCACAACTATTGAGGCCGTGCTCGGGCAATTGGTAAGGGCGGGTAAGATCCGTAAAATAGGGGCAGGCAGGGCGACGCGTTATTTGAGAACATAGTTCTGAGGTGCTACAGTCGTGCTTCGTTCAAAACGACTTCTTGCGCAAAGATAAAAGATTGTCATGGCCTGCATGACTCAAAAGTACCACAGGAACTGAGTAAGTTCCCACGTCCGAGCCGACGCAGGCCGTAGCCTGCAAAAGTTGCAGTTGGTATTGTCCTGTAAGGAATGCTTTATCAGTAGGGAGAAAAAATGCTGACAGCCGATGAGCAGCGAAAGGCTGCCGAAAAATTCGCCGCAGAATGGCGCGGTCGTGGTGAAGAGCTGCAGGATACCCACCCGTTTTGGGTACAGTTGCTGCAAACTGTCTACGGTGTGGATAACCCCACCCGTTATCTGAAGTTCGAGAAGCCGGTCAAGCTCTCCCTAGGTGATAAAAGCGCCAAGCGCATTGATGTCTACATCCCTGAAACCAGCGTACTGATAGAGCAAAAAAGCTGCAGCATCAAACTCGATAAGAAGGGTGGACAGTCGGACGGTACGGAGTTATCTCCCTACGAGCAGGCGCGGCGTTACAACAACGCGCTGGTGCCGTCCCAGCGTGCCCGCTACATCATAGTCTGTAACTTCCAGACTTTTCTCATCTATGACGAAGAGCACCCGGAGGCCGGACCGTTCAGTATCGAACTGGCCGAGCTCCCTAAACTGGCCTATCAGTTAAACGGCTTTTTCGTGGTGGGCGAAAAACCCCGTGATCTGCATAAGGAAGCCGAGCTGTCCGTGGAGGCCGGCCGTCTGGTAGGTGATCTCTACGACGCGCTTAAAGCACAATACAAAGAGCCTGAAGCACCTGAGACGTTGCGTTCCCTAAACGTGCTCTGCGTGAGGCTGGTGTTCTGCCTCTATGCCGAGGATTCAGGACTGTTCGCCCGTCTTGATCAGTTCTATGACTATATGGTCTCTTTCCTGCCTGAGAACATGCGCAAGGCTCTAATTGATCTTTTTGAGGTTTTAGACCAGCCCCCGGAGGAACGCGATCCCTACCTGGAGGACAAACTTGCCGCCTTCCCCTATGTCAACGGCGGATTGTTCTCCCGTAAGGAAAAGATCCTGATCCCGCCTTTTAATGACGAGATCATCGAAATGCTGTTGGAGCGTGCCTCTCTGGGTTTTGACTGGTCTGAGATCTCCCCGACCATTTTCGGCGCGGTGTTTGAGTCCACCTTAAATCCCGAGACCCGCAGTAAAGGCGGCATGTACTACACCTCGGTGGAGAACATTCACAAGGTCATCGATCCGTTGTTCCTGGACGATCTGAGCGACGAGTTAGACGCCATCAAGACCTACAAGGACGACCGTACCTTAGACCGCAAACTAAGAGACTTTACCGCCAAGCTCTCCAAGCTAACCTTTTTAGACCCCGCCTGTGGCTCGGGTAATTTCCTCACCGAGACCTACCTCTCGCTAAGGCGCCTGGAAAATGAGGCTCTGAAGCTCCTCTTTCGCTACGCCCAGCAGTTCGCCTTTGCCGATCCCATCCAGATTTCCATTGCGCAGTTCTACGGCATCGAGATTAACGACTTTGCTGTGACTGTGGCCCGCACCGCGCTGTGGATCGCCGAGCACCAGATGCTCAAGGAGACTGAGGCTATCATCAGCCGCGAGATAGATTTCCTACCGCTCAAGTCCTACTCCAACATCGTTGAAGGCAACGCGCTGCGCCTTGACTGGGCTGAGGTTGTTAAGCCTCAGGCTCTTAACTACATCATGGGGAATCCACCCTTCTTGGGCTATTCAGACCAAAGTCGTGAGCAAAAAGGGGATATGCTGCAGCTCTATGTGGATGAAAACGGCAAGTCCTACAGCAGAGTCGGTAAACTGGATTATGTGGCCGGCTGGTACATGAAGGCCGCCCGTTATATGCAGGGCACAACGATCAAGGCAGCTCTGGTGTCCACTAACTCCATCACCCAGGGCGAGCAGGTAGCCGCCCTGTGGCCGCCCCTGATGGAGCGACTTAACCTGCAAATCATCTTTGCCTGGCGCACCTTTATCTGGGACAGCGAGGCAACGGACAAGGCTCACGTGCACTGCGTCATAGTGGGCTTTACCTGCGGTTCATTCGATGGAAAACGCACCATCTATGACGGAGAGTCGGTGGAGAACACCGCCGGCATCGGCCCCTACCTTATTCCCGGGCTTCCAGTGTATGCGCGAAGCCGCAACAAACCACTCTGCAATGTGCCTGAGATGATAACCGGCAACCGTCCCGCCGACGGTGGTGCTCTCATTATTGAAAAAGCAGATTACGATGACTTTTTAGCAAGGGAGCCTCAGGCCGCGCACTATATCAAGCGCCTTATGGGTTCTGAGGAATTTATCAATGGTAAGGAGCGCTACTGCCTGTGGCTGGTGGGAGTCTCCCCCGCGGAGCTGCGCTCTATGCCACTGGTGATGGAAAGGGTCGAGCGTTGCCGAAAAGAGCGGCTGGGTGGTGCACCTGACAGGCAGAAGTTGGCAGCTATTCCTACCTTGTTTAGAGAGACGCTAAATCCCGATCGATTCATAATTGTTCCAAAAGTGTCCTCGGAGAGACGGAGCTATGTCCCGATGGGGTTGGGAGACTCAGAAACCATTGTGACAGATTTACTCTTCCTAATTCCCTTGGCAGACTTGTACCTGTTAGGTGTGTTGGCAAGCTCGGTGCACATGGCCTGGATGCGCACCGTCTGCGGCCGTCTTGAAATGCGTTACCGCTACTCCAAGGACGTGGTCTACAACAATTTCATCTGGCCCGACGCCACCGACTCGGAGAAGGAAAAGATAACTGCCACCGCACAGGCCATCTTGGATGCCAGGGCGCTCTACCCTGACAGTACTCTGGCTGATCTCTACGATAATCTCACCATGCCACCAGAGTTGCGCAAAGCCCACGAAGCTAATGATAAAGCTGTGCTCGCAGCCTATGGTCTGAAGCCTGGTCTCGCAGAGTCTGAGATAGTAGCCCATCTATTCAAACTCTATGAGCGAAAAGTAAGAGAATTGGAAAAGTCGCCGGCATAGAACGTGGTGGGCCTGAGATTCACAGCAGCCCGCACGCTGAGGCTTGGGCACTGATTTGGTGAAAGGTAAGATTACGAACCGACAGCGAGTCTTAGCCACGCAGCTAAGCCATCTGCAAGTCTGAAGATTATAAGCGTCCGGTGAGGTTAAAGCTGGAGCAGTCATTTAACGACGGAGAAACGCCATGCCACAGGAACGCAGCAATATTTTTTTGATAGGTCCCATGGGGGCCGGCAAGAGCAGCATAGGTAAAGCTCTGGCTCTGGTGCTGACCAGGCCTTTTATTGACCTAGATGCCGAGATTGTCAGCCGTGAAGGACGCAGTATTCCCGAGATTTTCGCCGCAGAAGGTGAGGATGGGTTTCGGCGCTGCGAGACCGAGGCTCTGCGGCATGCTCTGGTATATAAGGCGGTGATAGCCACCGGCGGGGGTGTGGTGATGAAACCTGAGAATATCCCCCTCCTAAAGAGCGGAATAGTGTGCTATCTGCGCGCGTCAGTGGAGGTGCAGTACCAACGCACTGCCACCGATCGTAACCGTCCCATGTTGCAGGTTGAGGATCGCCGGGCGCGGTTGCAGGAGATCTTCGAGTTGCGCTATCCTCTGTACAAGGCGGCCTGTGATTTTGAAATTGACAGCGGCAAGGGCATGCACGAGTGCGTGGTCAAGATCCGCGAACAGCTAAAGCGTCTGCGGCCGGATGAAATAACAGATGATTGAGCCTGTGCCAAGCTACCAGTGAGGCATGCGTCTTCTGTTGCCGAAGTGCTCCGTTGATTGTTCGGAACAATGAATTTTACTGTCCGCCATGGTCTGTGGTTGAACCCCTGTCGTGTGATGGAACATAAAAAAGCAGGTAACGCTCATCAAATCTCGCCAACGCCCGGCTCAAAAACTCAGAGAGCGGAGTTAAGAGCAGATGTCGAATGTCGTCGATAAGGGCTAAGGCCAGGTAGGAGATCAGCACCGTCACCACAGCCCACAGTGCGAAAGTGTCGGTATAGATTTGATTTTGCAACGGCCAGAAGGTCAGCGCCAGCGGCCCCTTCAGCGACACGCAGGAATGGATGAGATAGACGCCGAAGGCACCCTGGGCCAGATAGTTGATAAGACGAGAATAGTAGGGCTTGAGCGCCAGTGCACAGCTAAGCAGACTCAGAGCAATTACAGGTACGAAGACACTATGCCAGCGGGCAAAGAAAATGTAATGAATCATGATCTCGCTGCGCCCCCGGGCATGGAACTGACACAGTACAAATACCAAGGTCAGGGCAAGAACTGTTAAGCACAGCAGTCCAAGGCAGCGTCGGAATCTGAGCTCTGGTGGGAAGAGACGCCAGTAGGCGCCGCAGGCGTAGGCATAGCACAGAGCCTCAAATTCACCGCAGTAGAATTTCTCGCCATATAACGGCGCCGGCCACAGTATGGTGGAGAGCAGGTACCACAGTAAGAAGAGCATCACGAGCAGCGCCTTGAACTGTGCCTTGGATAGGCTGCGCAGACCTAGGTTGAAGTAAGGTGAGAGCAGCATCAGCAGCATAAAGGCCGTCATGAACCAATAGCGGCCGAAGGTAAGCGGCAGTAGCGTCCGGATCAGCTCCCAGACTGAGAAATCCTGCCAGTGCAGTGCACAGGCAAGAGCAAACCCGCCGGCGGAGTAAAAAAGCACGCACAGCCACAGTTTTACCAGACGCGATGGTTTAGGCCCCGGCTTTTGAATAAGAAAATAGCCTGAGATGGCACCGAACATGAAGACGCCCACTTTGCCGCCTGAGACCATGAGCATGGCAAGCAGGATGTTCAGCTGATAGACGAGGTCAGAAGGCTGCAGGGCAGGGAGGTTAAGATTCGAGAACAGCACCACATGGTGGGCCACGATAAGAAGCATGGCAATAAGACGCAGCAACTCCATACGGGAGTCGCGCAGCTGATGTTGCTCTAGAGGGGCTTTACCCCCCCCCATGGGGTTATTTTATTGTTTTTCATATAAAATATGTCACTAAGATAGGCGCTTTTACATCTATACTTTTGTCCGGGGGCGGGACAGGCCCACAGTCTAGCATAATCTTAGACAGGCAAGAACAAGGCTTAGCAGGTAAGATTTAACTCGGAATATTGCTGATGTCAGTTCTTGTCCCTGCTTAACAAAGATGACATAATTACAATTGATAATAAAGAATAAAATTATTCATTACAGGATAGATTGGCCCTTAAACATCTGTTAATGATAGTTTGACCTACGGACAATACGGGGTAACAAATGAGAGCGTCGGAAGCTTTACGCCAACACCGAGACGAGGTGAAAGCCCTCTTTAAAGAAGCAGAGAAAGATGGGATTTTCAATGTACGTTTAGTAGGTTCTGTCAGCAAAGGAAAAGATACCGAAAAAAGCGACGTGGATTTTCTAGTCAGCACACCGGTGCAGGGAAAATTACTGAAGGTTTTGTATTTGGGCACAAGATTAGAGGAAATTCTAAACAAAAAAGTGGATATATTAATTGAGGAATCTTTGCCTATTTACTTATATTATATGGTGGAAGAATCTGTGAAATATGAATAAATATAAAAATATTGACGATTTTAGAAAGACTGTTATTACTGTTAACCTTATTTACAGAAACTTGGAGAATATAGTTTCAAAACTAAATATCCTAACTAAGGATTTTTTAGATAAAAACGAAGATTTTGCCAACAATATCTGTCTTCGTTTGCAAGTTATTGGGGAATCCATAAATCATCTTGTCAAAGCGAACAGTTTTATTATCAGTGACTATGATGAACCTTGGAGGGAAATTGTGGAATTACGCAATATTATCTCCCACAATTACGGGGAATTAAATCCCGTCGAAATAACAGAAATTTGTCACAACGATGTACCAAAACTAAAACAGACATTTGATAAAATTATAATGGATAACAATTCTCTGAAAAAAGGAATTGCTTTTTTGGATGGGGTAAAAATATTTGGCTATAATCTTAATATGCCCGCTGATTTAAATCAAAAATTGAAAGATGTCTATATAGAATTGAATCATACGGACAACTGTTTCTCTGGCAAGAACTCCTAAGGCTTTTTTCTGGTTACGACTGAGCAGTGTTTTTACAAATGACTTGTTATTGCTAAGTTTTTCCTGGCCACAAGGCTTACTGATCTCCATGTGGCTATACTTAAGATAGTTACTTGCTCTGCTATAATAGCGCGACAGTAAAAGAATATCCCGCCACGGCGGCGAAGGTCAGATTATGTCAGTCATCAACGTGGGGTTAGGAGAGCGCTCCTACCCCATTCATATTTTACACAACGCCGATTATGGGGCGTTGCTGCGTCAGGCTCTGCCTAAGACCACCGATTTGATGGTGGTGACCAACGATACGGTAGGTCCTTTCTATCTAGAGCAGGTGACAGCATCACTTGAGAAGAGCGGGTTTAAGGTCAGCTCCCATGTGCTCAAGGATGGCGAGTCCTATAAGACCGTGGAATCCTGGTGGGGGATCTTAAGTGCGCTGTTGGAGCGCAACTTCGCTCGGGATGGAGCGCTGGCCGCCTTAGGCGGCGGGGTGGTAGGCGACATGACCGGGTTTGCCGCGGCGGTGTATCAGCGCGGAGTGCCCTATGTGCAGCTGCCCACCACGCTGCTGGCCATGGTCGACTCCTCGGTTGGCGGCAAGACCGCTATCAATCACCCCCAGGGGAAGAACATGATAGGTGCCTTCTATCAGCCTCAGGCGGTGGTAGCTGCTCTCAAGGTCTTGGGCACCTTGCCGCCGCGCGAGTTATCCGCCGGTCTGGCCGAGGCCATCAAAACCGCTTTCATCTATGATGAGCCCTTTATCCGCTTCATGCAGGATCATAGCGGTGCGGTCTTCACACAGGATGAGGCGGTGCTTACCCATATAGTCGAGCGCTGCTGTGCCATCAAGGCGCAGGTGGTGGAGGCCGACGAGCGTGAGGGCGGACTGCGAGCCATCCTCAATTTCGGGCATACCTTCGGACATGCGCTGGAGGCTTACCTGGGTTTTGGCACCTGGCTGCACGGTGAGGCCGTGGGCTTGGGCATGTGCCTGGCCGCCGCGCTCTCGTTAAGCCGCAACCTCATTGATGAAGACTACTATCAATGCATAGTAAAACTGGTTGCTGCCTGCAATCTGCCCGTCAAGGTTCCCGACGGCATGCAGGGCAGTGACTTCATCCGTCTCATGCGTCATGACAAGAAAGTGCGCTCGGGGGTGATCCGTTACGTGCTGCCCACCGCGCCGGGTAAGGTAGGACTCTTTGCCGATGTGAGCGATGAGGAAGTCATCGCCGTGGTAGAACGCTATATCAGGGGTGAGTATCCTCCAAGCTGAGTGGCGTTTACTCAAAGCAAGTACCATAACCAGGGACAACTTCGGAGCGGAGCCCAAACCCAGGACTCTGCACCTCGGGAAAAACAGGAGAGCGCGAGCGCGGCGTAAGCAAGCGGCGCACGGATTTTTAACATGAGCGAAAACGGCTCCACTACCCCCAAATCATTGTCAGACTTCTGCCTGCGTCTGGGAAATGAGTTAAGACGCGGCGATCATTTCATCTTCATCTCAGGCGATGGCGGCAGCGGCCGTACCTTTGTCTGTGAGCATGTGGTAAATTCCCTGGACGGAGAGCGCCACACCGTCTTTATTCCCTGTCAGGCCGATCTGACCTTGCAGAAACTGCGCGAGTTGTTTTTGCAGCAGCTGTTGCCCGGGCATAAATGGGATTTGAACCTCAATTTGGCCGATCTGCTCACCCAGACGGGGGTGTTCCCCGACGAGCCGGTGCTGGTGGTGGCCGATGATATCGACTCGGTGGTCAGCGCCTTCTTCACCGAGCTTCTGACCGTCTATGAGCAGTACTCGGGCAAGGGCATGTTCTCCTTCATGGTCACCGCGAAGCCGCTGTGGGTGGAAGGGCGGCTTAGGGAGCTGCGCCGCACCAAGGCCCAGCTGACGGTACGGGAAGTACCGCCACTTGAGATGGAAGAGGCCCTGGCCTTGGTCAAACATGTGTTCGCCTCTCACAATTTAGGCGAACTTTATACGGCGCTTCAGGGCAAACTGCCCTCGCGTCTGATGCAATGTAGCGGTAATATAGGCAGAGTGATTAAATACGCGGAGCGTCTTATGGAAGATCCAAAAGAAATCGACAACGACAGCGCGGCAAGCCAGGACAGCTTTGCACCCCCCGAGGAGCGTCGCAAACGCGGCGGCTCGGCGGCGCTGTTTATCACCATTGTCTGTGTCATCATCGTGCTGGCCTGTCTGGCACCGCTCTTTATGGGCACGGACATCTTCTCCAAACTGTTCGGCTCCTCGCCTAAGACCGATCCTGAAACGCAGGACGAGCTGGTGGTGGAGCGTACCGCGCTGCCGACCACTCCTGCAGAGCAGCGGGCACAAAACGCCGCGCAGGGGCTCTCCCAGGAACAGAACGCTGCATCCGGCAGCGGCGCTGAGGGCGGGATCGCCGCAGATGGGCCGCGCGGCAGCGCTGAGGAAGCTGCTGACGATGACGGGGCCCTGCTGGAGGATCTCGATGAAGAGGGGCTGGAGGCCGATACTCCGGATAGTGATTCCACCAACAGCGTGACTTTACGCGGCGATACTCTCAATGAGATCGAGAAGAAGGGGGCTGAGCCGGGCAACCACTCAGACTTACCCCGACGAGGAGGAGTGGACGGATCTGTAGCGCCGGCGCAGGATGGCGGCGATGACTTGGATGAGCAGGGCTTGTTGAACGATCCCGAGCTTACCGACGAGAGTGAGGAAGACTCAGGTGAGGCGGTGGCCCTGCAGCGTGAGGACAATGTACTGCGCCAGGCCGAGCTGGAATCGGAGCAGCGCCTGGAAGAACAGCGGCTCAAGCAGGAGCAGGAGCGTCTGGCCAAAGCCGAGGCTGCTGCCCGCGAGGCCAAGGAGCGTGAGGAGCAGGCCTTAAAAGCGGCGGCCGCTGCCATCGAACAGGCCGCCACGGCTGCCGCGAGCGCCGCTGCCGCTGCTCCGGCTGCTCCTGCCGCCGCCCCTGCTGCGGCACCCTCTCAGGCGGCCGCGGTGAGCGCCGGCGATCTCAAGGAACTGAACGCTAAGGAAGGGCGGCATTTTACCCTGCAGGTCATTGCCGGACGCGATCGGGCCGGGGTGGATGCGGCGGTGCCGGCCATTGCCTCCTTAAACGGCGGCAATTACTGGATCTACCAGACCGAACGCAACGGTCGTCCCTGGTATGTGCTGATCACCGGCGACTACGAGAATGCCGCGGCGGCAGCGCGGGATGCCCAGAAACTGCCGGCCAATCTGCGTGCCGGAGGACCTTTTGCCAAAGCCTTCTCCCGAGTTAAGCAGGAGATGCAGCTGGTAGCAGGACAGCAGTAACTACCGGTTTCTTCATACCCCGCCTGCGGCGGGGTTTTTCAACGGAGTTTTTATGGCAGAGCGTAAATACCTCATCGCAGGCTCCATTCTCTCGGCCGATCTGCTCTCTTTGGGGGATGACGTCGGTGCGGCGCTGGAGGCCGGGGTGGATATCATCCACTTTGATGTGATGGACTTTCACTTCGTGCCCAATCTCACCTTCGGGCCTGCTTTTCTCAAGGCCTTGAGAGCGCGTTATCCCAAGGCCGTGTTCGACGTGCACCTGATGGTCGCGCCGGTAACCGAGCAGATCGTGGAGGCCTTTGCCGAGGCCGGGGCCAGCTGGATCTCCTTTCATCCCGAGGGGTGTGTGCACCAGGAGCGCATGTTAAGTCATATCCGGGATTTGGGTTGTAAGGCCGGCATCGTGCTCAACCCCGGTACCGCCCCTGAATTTCTGCGTTATCTGTGGGATAAGCTTGATTTTGTGCTGGTTATGACCGTCAACCCCGGTTTTGGCGGGCAGAAGGCGCTCGAGCCCTGCCTTATTAAGGTCGCGGAGATTAAACAGATGGCCAAGGCGGCCGGCGTGACCCCCTTAATTGAGGTGGACGGCGGGGTCAAGAGCGAGAATATTGCGCATATGGCCGACTGCGGGGCGCAGGTCTTTGTGGCCGGCTCGGCCTTTTTCGGTGCCAAGGACAAACGCGCGGCCCTGCAGGCCTTAAGAGCGCCCTTAGGAGAGAGTCTGTGAGTGCCTTGACCGTGCGCCCTTTGGCGCTCATCTTCGATTTGGACGGCACGCTGGCCGATACCATTCCCCAGCTGACCCGCGCGGCCGACGCCTGCATGCAGGAGTTGGGTTTGCCCGGTCCCACGGTGGAGCAGGTGCGCTCCTATGTGGGCAACGGCACCATGATGATGTTGGCGCGCTGTATACTCGGACGGCGCGACATAACCAAAGATGAGGTGGATGAGGCGCTGCTGGAGCGGGCGCGCCAAAGCTACAACCGCTGCTATAAAGCGGCATTGTTTGCGGATTTTGAGATTTACCCCGGGGTGGTGGAGTGCCTTGAGCTGTGTAAGAGGCTGGGGATTAAAACTGCGGTGGCCACCAACAAGCCTGCCATGTTCGCCGAGCCGCTGTTGCAGTTTATGGGACTGTACGAGCGCTTTGATTTTGTGCTGGGCGGGGAGGTGCTGCCCCAGCGCAAGCCCGATCCCAAGGTGGTGGAGTATGTGGCCGCGCAGCTGCACTGTGAGTGTGCGCGCTGCGTGATGATAGGCGACTCCGAGAACGATATCTTGGCCGGGCAGCGGGCCGGGATGAGTACGGTGTTCTTCACCTTTGGCTACAGTCACAAGAGCGCGGCGCAGTTAAAGCCTGATTATGCCTTTGACAGCTACGCGCCGTTTAACGAGCTTTTAAGCACACTGCCTGCAGCTTAAGCGGCCGATTTTTCACAGTTTTTCATAAAGGGAGGCGCCAAAAGGGCGTTTTTATATGTCCAAGGTTATTTTCAGCGGCATTCAGCCCTCGGGCGAGCTGAGCATCGGCAACTATATCGGCTCGCTGCGCAACTGGGTACAGCTGCAGCACGATTACGACAGCATCTTTTGCGTGGTCAACGAGCATGCCATCACGGTGCGCCAGGACCCCCGGGAGCTGATGTCCCGCTCCTACGACACGCTGGCCATCTTCGTGGCCGCGGGCATCGATCCGGACAAATGCGTGCTCTTTTTGCAGTCGCAGGTGCCGGCGCACAGCCAGTTAAGCTGGGTGCTTAACTGCTATACCCAGGTAGGCGAGCTCAACCGCATGACGCAGTACAAGGACAAGTCCAAGCGCTATGCCGATAATGTTACCGCCGGGCTTTTTGATTACCCGGTGCTGATGGCCGCCGACATTCTGCTCTATCAGGCAGATCTGGTGCCGGTGGGCGATGATCAGAAACAGCATATCGAGCTGACGCGCGACATCGCCGGACGCTTCAACGCGCTCTACGGCGAGACTTTTGTGCTGCCCGAGGGCTTCTTCCCCAAGAGCGGCAGCCGGGTCATGAGCCTGCAGGAGCCCACCAAGAAGATGTCCAAGTCCGATGACAATCCCAACAACGTCATCCG
The DNA here is from genome assembly GCA_017469335.1 of Succinivibrio sp. Taxonomy (GTDB): domain Bacteria; phylum Pseudomonadota; class Gammaproteobacteria; order Enterobacterales; family Succinivibrionaceae; genus Succinivibrio. The sequence goes on from JAFUGP010000118.1 coordinate 16,437, forward strand.
GATCTTGGAAGATCCCAAGTCCGTGCTCAAAAAATTAAAGCGCGCGGTCACCGACAGCGACGAGCCGCCGGTGGTGGCCTGGGACTGGGAGCGCAAACCCGGCGTATCCAACCTCTTGGAGCTCATGGCTGCCGCTACCGGACGTGAGATAAGTGAGCTGGTGGAACATTTCAAGGGATCACAGTATGGGGCTTTCAAGAGCGAGGTGGGCGAGGCGGTAGTGGCGCTGCTAGAGCCCATTCAGGAGCGTTATCGTCAGCTGCGAGGTGATGAGGGGTATCTGCGCGAGATCTTCGCCGCCGGTGCCCGTAAGGCCGCCGAGCGGGCGCAGCGCACCTTAGATGATGTGTACCGCAAAGTAGGCTTTATTGTGCCCTGACAGATATTTGCCGCGGCTACAGATTCTCCGGCGAGCGTACCGCCCCGTCTGCCGGCCAACTCAGGGCCGGGATGGCGGGACGGTTTGTTTTTGCCTATCACCACAAAATTTGAATATTTGTGGCCAAAAGCCCGCAATTATGCAAATTTATCGTGCCTTTCGGGCGGCGTTCGCGCTATAATTTTGAACAGATCTGGCCATAAGTCCACAAATTGTCAAATTTAAGCGATGAATATAGAACGTTCAAAATATCTTTACGACCTAAAAATCCGCATGCATAATCATCTGGTAAAGATTATTACAGGTATCCGTCGTAGTGGCAAATCCTATTTAATTTTCAATATTTTTAAAAATTATCTCCTGGAGAGTGGCACCCAGGCAGACCATATCATTGAGATTGAGCTTGATTTGAGAAAAGACCGAGAGTACCGCGATCCTGACCGTTTTCTGGAGCACGTAGAGAGCTGTCTTCAGGACCGCAATGATTACTTCCTGCTCATTGATGAAGTGCAGCTGCTGGGTGATTTTGAGGAAGTGCTCAACTCGCTTTTGCATCATGAAAATCTGGATATCTATGTAACCGGCAGCAACTCCAGGTTTTTGTCGGTAGATGTGATCACGCAGTTTCGCGGCCGCGGCGATGAAATTCACGTTTACCCTCTGACCTTTAAGGAGTTTATGCAGGTCTATGACGGCGACAGATATCAGGGACTGGCAGATTACATGCTCTATGGCGGACTGCCGCTGACGCTCACCATGCATACCGAGGAGCAAAAGAGCAAATATCTGACCGCGCTGTTTACGGAGACTTACCTAAAAGATCTGCAGGAGCGCCATCGTATCGACAAAATGGAGGAACTAAACGAGTTGATAGACGTGCTCGCCTCCGCCATCGGCTCTCTTACCAATCCCTCCAAGCTGGAAGCCACGTTTAAGTCTCGGTTGCATTTAGGCATTTCGCTCAATACCATCCGCCAGTACCTGGAGTACCTGCAGGATGCTTTTTTAATCAGTGAGGCCCAGCGCTTTGACGTCAAGGGGCGCAAATACATCCAAAGCCCGCTGAAGTACTACTTTGAGGATGTGGGGCTGCGCAATGCCAGATTGCTCTTTCGGCAGTCTGAAGAGACTCATCTGATGGAGAATGTCATCTACAATGAACTGAAGGCCCGGGGATTTAACGTTGACGTGGGGGTGGTGCCGGTCAGAGCCATAAATGATGGAGGCGGACGAGTGCGCCGTCAGTTGGAGATTGATTTCATTGCTACCTCAGGGAGCAGAAAATACTACGTCCAGTCAGCTTTTGCGCTGCCCGATGAGGCCAAGCTGCGGCAGGAAAAAGACCCGCTGTTGCAGCTGAATGATTCCTTCAAAAAAATCGTGGTTGTGCATGATGTCGTCAACGTGACCCGCGATGAACACGGCATCACCACCATGAATATCTACGATTTTCTCTTAGATGAGCACAGTTTGGATCGCTAAGACGCCCACCCCATGGGGATAGTCCCGGCCTGTCCGGCAGCTAAGGCCGGAGGCCACAGGGCGCGGCTCAGTCACGCGCAAAGTACAAAGCCTGTCCGCTCTCCTCCGAGCACAGGGTCCCGTCTTTGACCTTGACTACGCCATTGACCAAGGTATGCACTACCCGGGCGGGCAGAAACTCCCCCTCAAAGACCGAGCAGCCGCACAAACTTTTAAGGTCGTATCTGTCCACACTCTGCGGCAGGGCCGGATTTACGAGAACGATATCGGCATAACAGCCCTCCTCCAGTCGGCCGCGGTCTGGGATGCGGTAGCGCTCGGCCACCTGCTGCGCGCAGGCCTTCACCGCGCTCTCCAAGGTCAGCTCCCGTCTTTTCCACAGCGCCAGCAGCGCCGGCCAGGCAAACTGCACAGAGGTACAGCCCGAGGGGCACTTAAAGTAGCTTTGCGCCTTCAAGGCCGCCTCATGTGGGGCGTGATCGGTGCCCACGGTGGTGAGCACTCCCCGTTCTACCGCAGCCACCAGCGCCCGACGGTCGGCCTCGTTTTTGACGGAAGGGTTGCATTTGAGCAGTCCGCCCTTGCGCGCGTAATCGGCAGCGGAAAAAAAGAGGTGTGGGAGGGCCGCCTCCCCCGAGATCTGTCTGGTGGCGGCATTGCCGTAGAGATACTCAGAGAGCAGGGTAACTTCCTCCTGTGTGGAAATATGCAGTATGTGGATACGCGCACCGCTCTCTTTTGCAAGTGCTATGGCCAGTTTGGTGGAGTTCAGGCAGCAATCGCGGCTGCGGATCAGCGCGTGCAGCGCCATCTCAGGCTCCTCACCGTAAAGGTTCTTAACGCGCCGCTCCTGTGCCGCGATCAGCTCACTGTCCTCGCAGTGCAGGGCAATTAAGGTCGGTGCGGCTTTAAAGGCTTCAAGCAAACGCTCATAATCCTCAACCAGCAGCGAACCCGTGGTGGCGCCCATGTAGATCTTGATGCCGGCTATCTCCCGGGGCGGGGCCTTTTTCAGCTCCTCACAGTTATCCCCCGATGCCCCCAGATAGAAAGCATAGTTGGCCACACTTTGTTGTGCGGCTTTGGCCTTTTTCTCCAGCAGTCTTGTCATGCTCACCGTGGGCGGATCGGTATTGGGCATATCCATAAAGGAGGTTACGCCGCCTAAGAGCGCGGCGCGGGACTCGGAGGCCAGGGTGGCTTTGGCGGGGAAGCCGGGGTCTCTGAAATGCACGTGTTCATCTATCATGCCCGGCAGCGCCAGCAGTTCGTGGCAGTCAAGCACCGGAGTGCCCGGGGCGCTTAACTGCGGGGCGATTTTTGCGATGCGTCCCCCGTCGCAGAGCAGATCAGACTGTATAATACCCTGTGGAGTCACCAGGGTGGCATCCTTGAGCAGCACTTGCGCCATGAAAGATCTCCTTCTACTCTCACCTGACTCTGCCCGGCTTGGGGTTATTGCGGACAACCGCGGCACTCTGGGCGCACACAGGCCTGGAAAGCCCGGCCGCCCCGCCTTAAGGTGGGGAGCTGCGTCCTGAGCTTTCCCCTGATTTGTCTTAGTGTACAGGTTTTTTAACTATGAGCGACACGCAAAAGTTATTCGCCCCGCGCTTTACCATCAAGGATGTGCATATCCAAAAGCAGGAGCGGCTGTTTGAGAAATTCTTTGCCATTGACAACTACACGCTCTCCTACCGCAAGTTCGACGGCAGCGAGGGCAGGGTGGTGCAGCGTGAGATCTTCGAGCGCGGCCATGATGCCGTGGCGGTGTTGCCCTATGACGCCGTAACCGACGAGGTCATGCTCATCGAGCAGTTTCGCCCCGGTGCTTTGCGCGATCCGGTATCGCCCTGGCTTATCGAGGTGGTGGCCGGAATGATCGATGAGGGCGAGAGTGAGATTGAGGCGGTGATCCGTGAGCTCGATGAAGAAACCGGCACCTATGTCACCCCCAGTCAGCTGCACTACATCACCGCGCAGTATCCCACCCCCGGCGGCTGCTCGGAGCGCACCTCGCTGTACATTGCCGACTGCGATCTCTCGCATATCAAAAACCATGGCGGGCTGGAGACGGAGAACGAGGACATCCGCATTTTCAAGGTACCGGCACCGGATGCCTTCAGGGAATGCTTCACCGGTCGCATCTGCAACGCCGCCGCTCTCATCACGCTTCTGACACTGCAGTTAAAGCACCGGGAGTATCGCGAACTCTTTGCCGGCGAGCGCCGCTGAAGGAGGCAGACCATGCTGTTTTTACATTACCCGCGCTGCACCACCTGCCAGAGGGCCAAAAAATGGCTTGATGAACAAGGTGTTGCCTATGAGGCGCGCGACATAGTGCAAAACCGTCCTACCTGCGCTGAACTCAAAGAGTGGCAGGAGCGCTCGGGCCTTGAGCCAAAACGCTTTTTCAACACCTCGGGCATACAGTACCGGGCTTTGAATCTCAAGGATAAACTGCCTTATCTGTCACAAGAGCAGATGTTCGAGCTGCTGGGCAGTGACGGCAAACTGGTCAAGCGTCCGCTGTTGGTGACGGACGATAAAGTGCTGGTGGGCTTTAAGCCTGAGCAGTGGGCCGCAGCCTTGCGCGGCTAGCAATTCCCGGTTGGGCAGCGTCAGTTCCTCTCTTTGATTCTGCCCGTTTATCCTTCCTTTTACCCTGCCTGCCCGGGCCGCAGCCAGAACGCCGTAAGTCACCAGACTTGCCTGCCGGCGGTGCAAAGCTTTATTGTTGAATTAACATAAAATTGTGTCCTGTTTCACATCCTTGTGCCCGAGCACGGGCCTCATCTTGGATGATTTTTGTGAAGTAACAGGAATTACCGCACTAAAGTACCCCGCCTAGATCAAAAATAGGGACATTTTTTTCAAGTTGTCCGCCAAATGAGCGTAAAAAGAAATATTGCTTTTCCTTGGAAAGAGTGACGTCGGCTACGCGTCACAAGAGAGTGTGCGACTAATACAACTTTTTGTTATAGCGGTATTATATGGCATCCATAACCCTTGAACCACGCAATCGGGACGGCTCGGTGACTGTGCTGCAGATCACCGACACCCACCTGTTTGCCGACAGCCAGGGCAGGCTGTTGGGGGTTAACACCGCGCAGAGCTTTCAGGCGGTGCTGGAGGCCATAGTCGAGCAGAATGTCGAATACGACTACGTGATCATGACCGGTGACATCTCGCAGGACTATTCGGCCGATTCCTACCGGCGTTTCGCCGCCATGGTGAGGGTGTTGGGCGAGAAGGTGTTCTTCCTGCCGGGCAACCACGATGACGGCCCGCTCATGTATTCCATGTTCGCGCCGCTGGGGGTGCAGGTGGAGCGGCGCATTATCTGCGGGAACTGGCAGTTTGTGCTGCTCAACTCCGAGGTTTACAGCATGGCTCACGGCTGGCTGCAGCGCGATCAGCTCGATTATATGTTGCATTGTGCCACTCAGCGTCAGGAACTGCATACCGTGGTGTGCGTGCACCACATGCCGCTTTCGGTGGGCAGTTACTGGCTGGACACTCAGGGCATGCACAACCAAAACGAGTTCATGAACTGCTTAGAGCGTCTGCCCAACGTGAGATTGGTGCTTACCGGGCATATACATCAGGAGTTTGATGTCACTCACGGTGCGGTGCGCTTTATCGCCACCCCCTCAACTTCTATTCAGTTTCAGCCTAAGGCCCGCGAGTTTGAGCTAGACACGGCCAACCCCGGGTGGCGTTATCTGCGCTTTAACCCCGACGGCAGCATAGAAACAGAAGTGTGCCGGCTGCTCAGCTCCTTCCAGCCCGATCGCGCCGCCAAGGGTTATTGAGTCCGTCGCAAGGCTCAATCTCCAGGCGGCTTTGAGCTCCCTACCTGATCCCCAGGCGCTGAGGTGGCATGAAAATTATCTATCTGCACGGTTTTTTATCCTCGCCGCAGTCCTATAAATCACAGGTCATCGGAGGGGTGGTGGCCGCGCTCTCCCAGGACCGTTTGCGGGGACAGCTTAGTTATTACGCCCCGCAACTGCCCGATCTGGTAAGTAAGGCTGACAGTTTTGTCAGGCAGCTTTGTGAAGACGAGCTCAAGGCAGGCGAGCGGATCGCCCTGTGCGGCAGTTCCTTAGGCGGCCTGCTGGCACTGCGTTCGGCCTTTTTCTATGAGCTGCGCTGTTGTGTCATAAATCCGCTGTTATTGAGGCCGGGCGCCAAGCCGTTGGAGAACATGCGCGGCACGGTGGTGCAGAATCCTTATACCGGCAGGAAAATCATCGTCACCGATGAGGAGCTTGACCTGCTCTACGAGCTCTCCTGTTTTCGTCAGTTCCGCCCCGGCAAGATCAAGGCTTTTATCAGCAGCGGAGATGAGGTGGTGGATCCCGCACTTACGGCCGAAATTTTCTGTAAGTGCGGCCTGGATTACACGCTGTTGCGCGGCGGTAATCATGATTTTTTTGAAATAGACCGCTACGCGGCGTCGCTGCTTGACTTTTTGCTGATTGAACCCGCCCCCCATCCCCAAAAGGAGGTAGTGTGGGGGCACGGCGAAGACAACTGAGGAACGGGACGCTTGAAGCTGAGGAGATAACCGATGCGTTTGTTGTTGGTTGAGGATGATCCTCTCATTGCCCAGGCCGTGCAGACGGCCTTGACGGCGCGCTCTCATGCCGTGGATCTCATCTCTGACGGCACAATGGCCCGCGAGGCTCCCGCCCAGGTGCCCTATGACTGCGTGCTGCTGGATCTGGGGCTGCCGCAGGTGGACGGCGTGACGCTGCTGCGGGAATGGCGGCAGCGCAGACTCAAGGTACCGGTGATCATCATAACCGCGCGGGACGGTCTTACGGATCGCATCAAGGGTCTGGATGCCGGGGCAGACGATTATCTGGTCAAACCCTTTGATCTCTCCGAGCTGGAGGCGCGGCTGCGCGCGGTGGTGCGCCGCAGCGCCGGCAGCTCGGAGGATGCCGTCTTAAGTAACGGTGTGCTCTCCCTCTCCACCGTCACCCACGAGGTCACGGTCAGAGATACGGAGGGTAAGATACGGCAGGTACAGCTGACCGCCCGTGAGTTCTCGGTGCTGGAGGCACTGTTAAAGCGCCCCGGCGCGGTACTCTCGCGCGAGGCCATCGAGGATCGCATCTACAGCTTCGGTCAGGAGGTGGAGTCCAATGCCGTGGAGTTCATCATTCATAATCTGCGCAAAAAAGTAGGCGGGGAAAACATCAAAAACGTGCGGGGGGTGGGATGGAAAGTCGTGGCCAGAGCGGAGCCTTAGGCCGTTCGCTGCGCCTTAGGCTGTGCCTCATTCTCTCGCTGGTGGGGGTGCTTTTCACTGCCGCCAGCTCCTGGCGCTCTTATCAGCTGACCCTGGACAGCGCTCTGCTCTACATCGATCAGGAACTCTCGCAGATTGCCGATGTGATTACCGACTACGGACTTTTGATCCCTAAACGCTGGGAAGGGCCGGTGATCAGGGAAGGGCGGCTGGTAAATCCCGAGGTGCTGGGGATGATGCAGCGCAATCTGATGCGCCGCCGTATGGGCATGCTCAGTCCGGCTCCCTCGCTGGCCGATCTGTTTGAGCGTCACCACGACATCATCATCGCTCCGCTCTTCCCCCAACCGGGCGAGCCCATTTTCATTCCCGCCGGGGTGGAGGACGGGTTTTACAGTCTGCTCATCAACGATCGCCGGGTGCGCGCCTGCGTGGCCACCAACCAGGCCAATATCCGCTTTGTGGTGGCCAGGCCGCTGGAGATGGTCACCGAGGTGGCGCGCCGGGCGCTGTTCTCCTCGCTGCGCGAATTTCTGGTACTGATTGCCATCTACATCACCTTGGTGGTGGTGGCGGTTAACATCATGTTCGCACCGGTCAGACGCCTGGCTCAGGGCATTTTAAAGCGTACGGAAAATGATCTAAATCCCCTGGAGGGCAGCGTACCCTCCGAGCTGGACGGACTCATCGCTGCTCTGAACCGTCTCTTTGAGCGCATTGGACAGGGCTTAAAGCGCGAGCGGCGTTTTATCGCCGATGCCGCCCATGAGATGCGCACTCCGCTGACCGCGCTGTCGCTGCAGGCCGAGGCTTTTCCTGAGCAGGGGCTGACGGCGGCTGCCCGCCTGGGGCTTGACAATCTGCGTGCGGCCATCAGAAGGCAGCGGGATCTGACCGAGCACCTGTTGACTCTGGCGCGCAGTCAGAGCGCCGAGGCCCCCCAGAGCCAGAGAGTTGATGTTAAGGCTCTTTACGTGGGACTTATCGAGGAGCTGGGGGCGCTTGCCGATCGCAAGGGGCTCGACCTGGGAGTGGAGGGGGAGTGCTCTCAGGTAGTCTACAGCAGCCCCGAGACGTTGCACACCATTCTGTACAATCTGCTCTCCAATGCCATCAAATACTCCCCCCAGGGCGGTCGGGTGGACCTGGGCTGTGTTTGCACAGACGGCAGCTGCGTGCTCTACGTGAGCGATGAGGGACCGGGGATCCCGGTGTCCGAACGCGAGCGGGTGCTGGAACCGTTTTACCGGGTAGGCCAGGATAAAGCGGCCACCCCCGGTACCGGACTGGGACTCGCCATTGCCAAGGCCTGTGCCGATGCGCTGGGTGCTGAGCTTAAACTGGAGGATCACCAACCGCGGGGACTGACGGTGAAACTGCTTTTGAGCGGGGTGCAAAGTCAGGACTGAGAGTGAACCTTGCAGCTGTGCAGCCGGCCTGAGCGTACCGAAGGCTCACCTCTTATGGGGCGGCTTTGGCGCTTTCCTCATTCATTTGGGCGGAAAACGCGAGCCTGCCGCTGTGGATAAGGGAGAGTGCCGTGCCGGAGCCAAAGGTAGGCGGGCAGCTCTGCTGCATTGCAGGGGCGTTCAAAGTGTGCCGGCAGATCCTCGCCTCGTGAGAGTTGACCCTGATTGAAGAACTTTTTATCAGGTAGAGCCGATTCCAAGCTTTCGTGAAATAGTACATTACCAATTCAGACTATCCCCACAATCCATATCCAGTTTTACTCTTTTGAATTCTTACTGGCATAACGAAAATATCTTCAAACGCAAGACTCTTGCGTTTTAGTTTGAGCAAACGTAAGATTGAGTTGTTTTAGCGGAGTTATGGCGTCATGAGAGAGTCGCAAACACTGGAATTGCAGGAAAGCATCGACTACACCTTCTTAAAAGCGGTCAGCGCCTATGCCAATTACGAGACCGGCACCATCAGATTTGGCATTGATCACTTAGGTAAAGCGGTGGGTCTGAAACATGCCGAGCGTATCTGTAAAGTCATCGAGCGCAGCATTCATGAGACCATCTCTCCGGTGCCGGATTTTGACCTGGTTTTAGACACGCGCACCCAGGTGGTGACCCTCACAGTGCATGCCGGATTGCACAAACCATATTTGTGTATGTCCAAAGCCTACCGTAGGCTGGGGACCGACACCGTGGAAGTCAGTTCCCAAGAGCTGGGCCGCCTGGTCCTTGACGGGGTGGAGATGGCCTTTGAGGCTCTGCCCGCCTCCGAGCAGGATCTTGGTTTTACCGTGCTGGAGGATAAGCTCAGTTCGGTGCTGGGGGTGGAAAAACTTACTTTGGATGTGCTGCGCGCCTTGGGTCTGTATCAAAACCTGCGCGGCTACAATCAGGCGGCACAGCTGCTCTCGGATTGCCACCCCTTCGGGGGTATTGAGGTGATATGCACCGCAGAGAGTGCGCACCAGGTGGTGGAAAGAGCCGATCTCAAAGGGCTGTGTGTGCTGACGCAATATGACCGGGCCCTTGAGATCTACAGGCGGCACTATCAGTTAGAGGAGCTCATGGAAGGCGTATTTGAGCGGCGCGAGCTGCTGCCGGAATCCGCCTTCAGGGAGGCACTGGCGGTGGCCTTGTGCTACTGCGCCTGGGATGAGGCCGGCACCGTGCTCCTTACCATGGGCCCTGCGCAGATTGAGCTTAAGATCCCCATCGCCCTGCCGCGGGAGGCGCAGGGGCTGTATCAGGCGCTTACGGGGGGAGGCGCCCCGGAATGGCGCTGTCATCAACTGATCCTGCAGATCCTCACTAAACTGCAGCTGTGCTCTGACAGTCACCAGCGCTGGCTGCGGGTGCAGGACAGTTACCATCTCTCTCAGGTCAAGCCCGCTTTGCAGGTGGACGGGCGCGAACTGCGGCTTACTTTACCGGTGAGCGCCGACAGCGTGCTCCTGTCTGCCGCGGAGCGGCGGATCTGTAAGTTGCTCTCAGGACGCAGCCGCTCGAGCTCTGAGGTGGCGCAGTTAACCGGCTGCGGCAAGAACAAGGCCGTGAACCTGCTGCAGGGCCTGGTGGCCAAAGGGGCGCTGCAGATCACAGGCGCGGGGCGCTGGCGCAAATACTGTGCGCCGGGGGCGGCGGATCTGGTCCGCGGCGCTTGAACGGAGCGCCTGCGGGCGTCATACTAGCATTACGACAGTCAAAACAGGGACGCAAGCCATGCAGCGTACGGAAAAGGAAACCCAGGACACTTATAACGGTGCCTCCATTGAGGTGCTCAAGGGCCTGGAGCCGGTCAGACGCCGGCCGGGCATGTACACCGACACCACCAATCCCAATCACCTGGCCATGGAGGTCATCGACAACAGCGTCGACGAGGCCGTGGCCGGTTTCGCCACGACCATCGACGTCACGCTGCACCAGGACGGCTCAATGGAGGTCAGCGACAACGGCCGCGGCATGCCGGTGGATCTTCATCCCGAGGAAAAGGTGCCGGCCATTGAGCTCATCTTCACCAGGCTGCACGCCGGCGGCAAGTTCAACTCCAGCTCCTATTCCTACTCAGGCGGTCTGCACGGGGTGGGCGTGAGCGTGGTCAACGCGCTCTCCGCGCACCTGGAGGCCACGGTGCGCCGCCAGGGCAGCATCTATCACATCGCCTACGCCAAAGGAGAGCTGGTCACGCCCCTGGAAACCGTAGGCAGCTGTGCCAAAAAAGACACCGGGACCACGGTGCGCTTTACCCCCGACGCGCCTTATTTCGATACCCTCACCTTTGATTTGCGCGCACTGCGCCATGCCCTCAAGGCCAAGGCGGTGCTGTGCCGGGGACTGGTCATCACCTTTACCGACGAGCATACCGGCCAGAGCGAGCGCTGGTGCTTTGACGGCAGCCTGGCTGACTATCTAAAATCCCAGTTCACCAAGGCCCAGCTGCTGCCTGAGGCACCTTTCGCGGAAAACCTCAAGGCCGAGGAGCTGGAACTGGAGTGGGCGGTGAGCTGGGTGACCGAGGCCCAGGGCGAGAGCGCGGTGGCCGAGTCCTATGTCAATCTCATTCCCACGGTTGACGGCGGGACCCATGTCAACGGCCTGCGTTCGGGACTGACGCTGGCCATCCGCGAGTTCTGCGAGCTGCAGAATCTGCTGCCGCGCGGGCTCAAGCTCACTCCCGATGACGTGTGGTCGCATTGCTCCTATGTCATCGCCGTCAAGATGCACGATCCCCAGTTCGCCGGACAGACCAAGGAAAAACTCTCCAGCCGTTTCGTGGCCTCCCAGGTGGAAAATCTCATCCGCGACCGTTTCTCGCTGTATTTGAGCGCCGAGGTGGATGCCGGACGCAAGATAGCCGCGCTGATCATTGAGGCGGCGCGGGAACGCGAGAGTGCCGCCAAGGTGGTGGAGCGCAAGAAAAGCGTGCGCGGACCGCAGCTGCCGGGCAAGCTGGTGGACTGCACCTCCACCGATCCCGGGCGCGGCGAGCTCTTCATTGTGGAGGGCGATTCGGCAGGCGGCAGTGCCAGACAGGCCCGCGACTCCTCCTATCAGGCCATACTGCCTCTGCGCGGCAAGATCCTCAACACCTGGGAGGTGAGCGGACAGAGCGCTTTGGGATCTGAGGAGATCAGGGCCATCTCGGTGGCCATGGGCCTGACGCCCGATGAGGACAATTTGGAGGGGCTGCGTTATGACAAGATCTGTATCTTAGCCGACGCCGACTCCGACGGCCTGCATATCGGTACCCTGCTGTGCGCGCTGTTCGTCAAACATTTTCCGGCCCTGGTACGCGCGGGGCATGTCTATGTGGCCTGCCCGCCGCTGTACCGCATCGACTGCGGCACCAAGATTAAGGAGTATGCCCTGGATGACGCGGAGCTTGCCGCCAAGCAGAAGGTACTTACCCGCAAGGGCTATAAGCGTGAAAACATCAAAATCCAGCGCTTTAAGGGCTTAGGTGAAATGAACCCCGAGCAGCTGCGCGAGACCACCCTCAAGCCCGAGTCGCGGCGGCTGATGCAGCTTACGCTGCCTGAGGAGAGCCATGAGGATACCCAGGCACTGTTGGACATGCTGCTCTCCAAAAAGCGCGCGGCCGATCGCCGGCAGTGGCTGGAGCAAAACGGTGACAAGGCCGAGCTGCTTGATTAGGCATGCTTTTTGCTGTTTGACCTGAGGAGGTCCGGGTGTCACGGTTTTGACAAGTCAGAGACTGATGATTATATAACAAACAGTTAAGAGAGCAAAATTTAGGTTAACGCGGGCAGCAGATGTCAGACGAAGGCGAGAAAACAGAACAACCCACCGGCAAGAAGATCAGCGACGCGCGCCGCCGCGGCCAGCTGCCGCGTTCGCGTGAGGCCGGTACACTGCTGGTGCTGCTCTCGGGCGTCATCGGGCTGTGGCTCATGTCCTCCTTTCTGGGCGTCGGCATGAAAAGAGTGATGCTGCGCAGTTTCACCTTAACGCGCGATCAGATTTTCACCGAAGACGAGATGGGGCGGGTATTTGTGCTCAATCTCATGTCCATCGCCATTCCCATTTTGGTCATCGCCTCCTTGGTGTTCGTCTGCTCCATCATCGGCAACATGATGATAGGCGGCTACAATTTCTCCTGGGAGGCCATGCAGCCTAAGTTTTCCAAGTTAAACCCCCTCTCCGGTCTCAAGCGCATCGTCAGTCTCAATTCCATCATCGAGCTCATCAAGGGCATAGCCAAGGTGGGGTTTATCGGCACCTTCTGCTATTTTACGCTCTCGGGGACCTTCGGGGAGGTGCTCAGGCTCTCCTATAACGACCCCCACACCTCCATTGCCGCTACTATTCCCTTGTTATTTAGGATCATGCTCATCATAGTCTGCTCCATGATCCCCATCGTGATGATCGACATTCCCTACCAGAAGTGGCATTACATCAAGCAGCTGCGCATGACCAAGCAGGAGGTCAAGGACGAGTTCAAGCAGACCGAAGGCAATCCGCAGATCAAGGGCAAGATCAGGCGCATGCAGTATGAGATGGCCGCCCGGCGCATGATGCAGAATGTGCCGGAGGCCGACGTGGTGGTCACCAACCCCGAGCATTACGCCGTGGCGCTGCGTTATGACGAAAACGGCACCACCGCACCGCTGGTGGTGGCCAAGGGCGTGGATGAGGTGGCCGAGATCATCAAGGACATCGCCCGGCGCAGCGAGGTGCCGGTGATACCGATCCCGCCTCTGGCGCGCTCCCTGTACTACACCACCGACCTGGATGAGGAAATTCCGCGCGGTCTGTTCAAGGCAGTGGCGCAGGTACTGGCCTGGGTGCTGGCCATGAAGAACTTCAAATCGGGCCGCTCACAGCAGCGTCCCCGCGATTTGGATCCCAATCCCGAGATCCCCGAGGAACTGCGCTTCTGACCGCACCCGTCAATTGCATTCCCCACAAGCAGGGGAGGACCGTCGCGGTACTCCGGGGATTGTGCGTGACAGATCCTGACGGCTAAAGGAGGGCCGAGCCGCAGCTTTGCATCGGCAGCACCTTACCTTCAAGCACCGCTCTGGCCTCGGCCTGCCGGCTCTTGGTCACCTCAATGTGATAGACGGTGCGGGGCCCCTGCCTGCCTGAGGCCACCTCGCGGATATCTATTTTGCTGCCGCAGCCGCCTACGGGCAGTTCTTCACTGCACCAGCACCTTATCTTAAGCTGCGCCTGCTCAAGCAGGGCGCGGGCCCTCTCCCAGTCCTCCTTGTTCTTGGAGCGATAGACGGTGCAGTGACGGCCGAACATAATGGACCTCCATGTTTTATAGCCAGGGTCTGGCAGTTTACGGGCCGGCGTGGGTATCTGATACCTGCTTGGCCTGAGCGCCCAAGGATAGAATAGCGCCGCAGCGGTGAGCTGCGCTCAGATCGGACGCAAAAAGCACAACGGCCGGAGCGCTTGATGTGGCATAATGTGAGCAGACCTGAGGTTTGCAGAGCAAAATCTCGGGGAATAAGAAAAACCACGGGGCGCGGCGGGGCCCTTTTGCGCTGCCCATCTCACAGAGCGCTGAAGAATTTGTGAGATCCCGATGGCGCAGGCACTACAATTGAAGCAGTTTTCTGCGCCGCGCCGCCTTATAGTACGTGGTGCCGTGTAATTTTGTCAGGAGTTAAATGAATCATGGTGGCTAAGAAGAAAGCCGAAACCGCAGTTTCAACCCCCAAAACCCCCAAGACCTCCGCCAAAGCTGCCAAAGCTGCTGTCAAACCGGCCGTCAAGGCTGCTGCCGACAACAGTCCCGAATTTGAGAAAGCCGTCACCGAGGTGATGGAAAAAATCGTTCATCACCTGCGCTGCACCGTGGGCACCTCCCCGCAGAAGGGCAGCCGTCTGGCCTGGTGGCAGGCCTTGGTGGCGACTGTCGATGAGAAGATTTTCGAGCGTCTGACCGAGACTCAGCATACCCACGCCACCAAGGATACCCGCGCCGTGCATTATTTTTCCGCCGAGTATCTGATGGGGCGTCTGACCATCAACAATCTGTGCTCGCTGGAGATGTACCGCATCGCCAAGGAGGCCATGCGGCGTCTGGGGCTGGACATCAACGAGATCTGCGAAGAAGAGCCGGACATGGCTTTGGGCAACGGCGGTCTGGGCCGTCTGGCTGCCTGCTACATGGATTCGCTGGCCACCCTGAGCTACCCCTGCGTGGGCTATGGCCTGCATTATGAGAACGGCCTGTTCAGGCAGGAGATCCGCGGCGGCAAGCAGGTGGAGCGTCCCGATTCCTGGCGCGAGTACGGCTGCCCCTGGGAGGTGTGCCGTCCTGAGTCCATTCAGGAAGTGTCCATCGGCGGCTACGTGGAGCGTCAGCAGGCTCCCGACGGCAGCGAGACCCGGGTCTGGCACCCGGCCCATATGATCAAGGGCGTGCCGTGGGATATTCCGGTGGTGGGCTTCAGGGAGTCCTCGGTGGCCATTTTGCGTCTGTGGGAGTCCCGCGCCCCGGAGGCCTTCAACTGGGACGTGTTCAACGCCGGCGGCTACGTCGACGCCCAGGAGGAGAAAGCCGCGGCCGAGACCGTCTCCAAGGTTCTCTACCCCAACGATTCCACCGAGGCGGGCAAGCTGTTGCGTCTGACTCAGCAGTATTTCTTCTCGGCCTGCTCCTTAAAGGACATTCTGCGCCGCTACAACCGCTCGCATCATCATGATTACGGCGAGTTCGCCCAGAAGATTGCCATTCAGCTCAACGACACTCATCCGGCCATCGCCGTAGCCGAGCTCATGCGTCTGTTCATCGACGAGGAAGGTTTGAAGTGGGATGCCGCCTGGGACATCGTCACCAAGACCTTCAACTACACCAATCACACTCTGCTGCCCGAGGCGCTGGAGAAGTGGCCGGTGTATCTGTTTGAGAAACTGCTGCCGCGTCACCTGGAGATCATCTACGAGATCAACTACCGCTTCTTAAACGGTCCGGTGGAAGCCCGCTGGCCCGGCAACAATGACATCAAACGCCGTCTCTCCATCATCGAGGAAGGCCCGGTGCGCAATGTGTGCATGGCCAACCTCTGCGTGATCGCCTCCAACAAGGTCAACGGTGTGGCCGCCATCCACTCCAAGCTGGTCAAGGAGCAGCTCTTCCCCGAGTACAGCCTGCTGTGGCCTAACAAGTTCTGCAACGTCACCAACGGCGTGACCCCACGGCGCTGGCTGTTGGCCTGCAACCCCGAACTGGCCGAGCTCTACAAGGAGGTGGCGGGTACTGACTGGCCGATTTACCTCGACAAGTGCAAGGCTCTGGCCAAGCACGCCGACGAGAAGGCCTATCAGGAGCGCTTCATGGAGATCAAGCTGCACAACAAGCAGGCCCTGGCCGCCGAGATCAAGCGCCTGTTGGACGTCGAGGTCGACCCCAACGCCCTGTTTGACGTGCAGGTCAAGCGTCTGCATGAGTACAAGAGGCAGCATTTGAACTTGCTGTACATCATGTCGCTGTACAAGCGCCTGCTCGACAATCCCTCGCTCAAGATTGTGCCGCAGGTCTTCATCTTCGGTGCCAAGGCCGCCCCGGCCTACACCCTGGCCAAGGACATCATCTACGCCATCAATGCCGTGGGCAACCGCATCAACAACGATCGCCGCGTCAAAGGTCAGCTCAAGGTGGTGTTCCTGCCCAACTACCGCGTGAGCCTGGCCGAGAAGATCATTCCGGCCGCCGACATCTCCGAGCAGATCTCCACCGCCGGCTATGAGGCTTCCGGTACCTCCAACATGAAGTTCTCCATGAACGGCGCTCTGACCTTGGGCACCATGGACGGCGCCAACATCGAGATCGTCGAGGAGGCCGGCGCGGATAACAACTTCATCTTCGGTCTGAGCGTGGAGGAAGTGCAGAAGCTCAAAGCCAACGGCTACAACTCCTGGGATTACTACAACGCCGATCCCGAGCTCAAGGCGGTCATCGACTGGCTGGATACGGACTACTTCACTCCCGGCGAGCCGGGAGCGCTGTCCTCCATCAAGCGCTCACTGCTCGAAGGCGGCGATCCCTTCCTGGTGCTGGCGGACTTCGCCTCCTACAGCGATGCGCACCGCCGGGTGGAAGAGCTCTACCGCAACCGCAGCCGCTGGGCACGCGCGGCCATCATCAACTCCGCGAGCATGGGCAAGTTCAGCTCCGATCGCTCCATCAATGACTACGTGGACAGTATCTGGGCTTTGAAGAGCTACGATATTGAGTCCAGCAAATAAATCGGAGTAAGCTCAGGCGGGTTGAGCCTGCCCGGAGTTAATTCAAGGAAAGACCGCCGTCAGGCGGTTTTTCCGTCTTCAGGGGTGAGGCAAAGTCAGGACATCCGCAGGAAGGGAGGTTTTGCGGCGCCTCTACCAGGCGTGAGTGCCCCTCTCGCACAGCGCGTCGATATCGGCAAAGGCGTTCTCCAGACTCTCCTGATGATAGAGCTCGTAGCCCTCAAAGATAGTTTTTGTGAGCTGTTTGCGGTCCCACTCGGCCAGTACGTCCGCCGTAGTGCGTTGTTTTTTAATGGCGTAATTCTCCAGCAGGAGCAAGAAGAACTTAAGTTGCGCTGTCATATCTAAGGTCTCAGGTAGACACAATTGCGTGGATCCCCGGTGATTTTTTCACTCTCCCACATCGCGACCAGGGCTGTCACCGAAAACTGCCACATCTCAAGTTCGGCCTCCTCCAGCATGCGGTGTACCTGTGAGCCTATGAATTCACGGGCGGCTCTGAACTCATCAAAACCGTATTTTGCCATCAGCATCTCGATGACATGGCGGTTGTAGAAGTCCAGAATATACCAGTTGGTTTTGCTCATACTTCAAGGACCTCTTTGAGCTGTAACAGCTGCAGAGCGGCCGTGGTTTTAAAGGCGTATTGAGAGGTTACCCTGTAGGTCAGAAGTCTGCTTACGGCAGTTGTCGCGTCGATGATGCCATCTAGGTAGAGCAGTACTACCGAGATGGTCTGCTCATCCGCTACCGGACCTGCCACTACATCATAAGGCAGTTCTAAACTCCCCGTATCCAGACGGTTTTTGACCACGACTTCCAGCCATTCTCGGTCAGGCCCGGCAAAGCACAGCACCCTCAGGGAGGAGAGTTGCTCTTGGGCAAGTTCGTATGAGGTAACAAAGCTGCTGTCAGTGCCGCGCCTTTTAGCGGTCAGGCGGGCCCACCTGACTGCCTCAGGCAGATCCGAGGTTACATAGAGGCCCGTGCCAAAATCCAGCGGTCGCAGCGTCGGTCGCAACAGGGGATCCTTTACCGCCACGCTGCTGCCGTGGTACAAAATCATCGCAGACTTTCCTGCGGCAGCCCTCAGCAGGTCTCTTTGATCTTTTTAATGATGGCGGAGGTGGAGTGACCGCTGACAAAGTTGAGCACGATGACCTCACCGCCTGCGGCCTGCACCTGGGCATGCCCGGCTATTTGCTCTACTTTATAATCCCCGCCCTTGACCAGCACATCGGGCAGCACCCGGGAGATGAGGCGCTCGGGAGTGCTTTCGTCAAAGGACACCACATAGTCCACGCAGCCTAAGGCCGCGAGCATCTCCATGCGCTCCACAAGCGGCATGATGGGGCGGGAGGGTCCTTTGAGTTCGCGTACCGAGCGATCGGAGTTGACTGCCACAATAAGCCGGTCGCCTAAGGTGCGGGCCTTCTTTAAGTAGCTGATATGTCCCTCGTGCAGCAGATCGAAGCAGCCGTTGGTCATCACCACCCGCTTGCCCTGTGCGTGCAGTTTGGTAACCTCGGCGAGCAGTTCATCCTCGGTTACCAGTCCCGCGCTCAAAGAGGAGTCCTCGCCCAGGAGATCGCGTTTTAATTCCTCGGGGGAGACCGTGGAGGTACCCAGCTTGCCCACCACGATGCCGGCGGCCCGGTTGGCAATCTCGCAGCTCTCCACCAGCTCGGCGCCGGCGGCCAGGCAGGCGGCCAGCGTGGCGATCACGGTATCACCGGCACCGGTTACGTCGTAGACTTCACGGGCGCGGGTGGGCAGATGTACGGTGCGCTGCCCCGGTCTTACCAGTGACATGCCATCCTCCGAGCGGGTCACCAGCAGGCATTGCAGTTCATAATCCTCAATGAGCTTTAGGGCTTTGCGCTCCAGGTCGGCGTTATCGCTCACCGCTCCTGCCACCGCCTCAAACTCCGACATGTTGGGGGTGAGCATGAAGGCCCCGCGATAGCGGGTAAAATCCGTGCCCTTGGGATCGATGAGCATGGGTACTTTGAGCTCACGGCAGATCTCAATGAGCTCACGGATGCAGTTAAGCGAGCCTTTGCCATAGTCAGAGCCGATCACCACTTTGGTGTCGTTTACGGCCTTTTTAAAGGTATTGACCAGATCGGCCGTGGGCAGATCGGTGAAAGGATCCTCAAAGTCCATGCGCAGCAGCTGCTGATTGCGGCTTAAGACTCTGAGTTTGGTGATGGTGGGGTGGCGCTTGCCGAAAATGAACTCGGGGTGAATGCGCTGATCGCGCACCAGCTTTTCGAGCTTGATGCCGGCCTCATCCTCGCCCACTATGCCCACCAGGTTGCAGGGGGCACCTAAGGCGGCGATGTTGATGGCCACATTGGCAGCCCCGCCGGCACGATCCTCGCGCTCGGTTACCCTCACCACCGGCACCGGAGCCTCGGGTGAGATGCGTTTGCTCGGACCGCGCCAGTAGCGGTCCAGCATTACATCGCCAACAACGGTAACTTTTTGGTTAAAATTAGGAAGCAGGGACTGCATGACTTATCTCCTCTGTTATTGTTGTGCCGATCATTCTAGACTATGGTATCCGGCAAAGGGGCGATACAGTGCAAGCTTTTGGGCGCGTCCTTAAATAATCCCAACGGCCCTTTTATGCTGAGCCAGGTGTCCCGCGTACCGGGAACGGCGCCAGAGCAGGACCAAGTCCCATCTTAAATATTTTGTTTAGATAACAACTAATTCATGCGGCTCTCTTTTTTATCCAATTATGCCCCCTCCACGGTATGGGCTTTGTTCATTCTCCTGTTGGCGCTGCCTTTTGGCTATGAACTGGGACTGTTGTACGCCTGTCGTACCCAGCTCTCGGGACTGTACATGCTGGAGAATTTCTCTTTGGAGGTGGTACTGTGCGTATTTGCCTTGGGGACCTTGCCGGGGCTGTTTTTCGGGGGCTGGGTAAGCTACGGTATAGGCCGCAAGAGCTCGGTGCTGCTGGGCTTTGCCTTGGGAGCGGTGGCCTGCGCCTGCGCCATCACGGCTCCCTCTTTCAGCATTGAGCTGCTCTCGCAGTTTGCCGCCGGTCTCTCCTGTGGGATCTATCTGCTCTCCGCCATTTTGCTGAACCTGGAACTGGCCGAGCCCAGGATGCGCGGGACCAACGGTTGTTCCTGCGCCATGGGAGTGCTGAGCGGGGCTCTGCTGGGACTCAGCGCAGGAGATCTGATGCCTTATGGCGCCTTAAGCGGCCTGATCGTGCTGTTGTGTTACAGCACGCTGTTATTTCTGCTGTGTCTGTACAAACTGCCCGAAAGCCCGCGCTGGCTGGCTTTAAGAGGCTTTAGTGATGCCGCGCTGGCGGAACTGCTGGCCCTGCGCTCGCGCATAGGTGCCGGTGAGGCGGCGCGCGAACTGGCCGGGATCAACGAGCGCTGCCGCTCAGGGCCGCGCGGCGTGGAGCTCTTTTTGCAAAACGTCTCCTTTCGCCGTCTTATCTGGTTTGAGCTGGCCCTCTCGGTTCTGATGCAGGGCTCCGGGTTCATCGTATTGCCCTATCTGAGCACGGAGCTGTTTTCCGGCGAGCTGGAAACAGGCGGGATCTATACCCTAAGTTCCTTCAGCTCCGAGCAGGGGTTGCTCAAGTCCTGCCTCATGGTGCAATTCTTCGGGGCACTTACGGCGGCGCTTCTGCAGCTGCGCTGGGGTTCTAACCGTGTGTTGCGCGGCAGTGCGGCCTTTGCCCTGATCGCGTTTGCCATGCTCATGTTGGGCTTGTTTGTCAGCACCCTTCAGGGCACGAATCTGCTGCTTATCCCCGGTTTTTTGCTGCTCAACTACTGCGCTGCGATCTTCATCTGCCTGTTCTGGTTTTCGGTCATGGCAGAGCGCATGCCCCTGTTAGGCCGCGAACTGGGACTGGTGACGCTGCTGTTTTTTAATTTCGCCGCCGCACTGTGCAGCTTCAGTTATGCCCCGGCACTGGTGGAGCGTTTGTCCCTGCGCGTGACGCTGTTGGTGTGCCTGTTGCTGTGTGTGGCCCTGTGCCTGTTGCTGTTGTTCTACTGGAAGCCCCAGAGCTCTGCCCTCAGTCTGGAGGCCCTGGAAGAGGGGCAGGTCTAGCGCGACACGAAAAGCTTATCCCGGGCGGTGGTCATGTCCGCCACAGACTGCCTGACAAAAAAACGGCCCTCATCCGAGGGCCGTAATGAAATCTTAAACAGAGCAAAGCTATTTGGTCAGCGCCGTGTTCACATCCTCAATGTCCTGCACCTGCAGGATCCCTTCGGCGTATTTGAGGCTCAGAGTGGAGTTGATGTAGTTGTAACGCGCGGCCGCGGCCTGCTGCATGGCGTTGTAGAGATTCTGCGTGGCGTCGAGCACGTCGGTCATGGTGCGGGTACCCACCTCATAACCGGCGCGGGTGGCGTCCAGGGCGCTGGCCGCCGAGGCCACCGACTGATTGTAGGCGCGCACCGAGCTGATGGCGGCGTTGACATTGTTATAGCTATTGTTGACGGTGGTCAGCAGGTTGCGGTGCGCCAGCTCCAGGGTCTGTGAGGCCGCCACGTAGTTGTGCTCGGCCTGCTCGACCTGCGCGGAGACGGAGCCGCCATGATAAATCGGCACGTTGAGGTTAAGCCCCAGACTCTGCGACCAGCTGTTGCCGTCGGTCTGGGAGGAGCCGGGCACTTCATGGGAGTAGTCGGTATAGCCGGTCTGGGCGGAGGCCACCAGATTTAAGGTGGGTTCGTGGCCGGTCTTGGCCTGTGCGATTCTGTCCTTGGCGATGTCGCGGTCCACGATGCTCTGCTGCAACTGCAGGTTGTTGGCCTCGGCATCCTTGATGATGTTCTGCAGGGCCTTGGTGACCGCCGGAGTGCTGAAGCGTTTGGTATCGAGCTTCTTGAGCTCGTTGACTGTGACCAGGCGGCCTATCAGGGTACGCAGACCCTCGTAGGAATTGATGAGATTGTTCTCGGCGTTAATCACCGCGGCCGTGGACAGGTCATAGGCAGCCTGGGCCTCTAATTTGTCGGTCTCGGCGATAAGTCCCACCTGCAGCTGACGCAGTGCCTCGTCAAGCTGATTTTTGAGCGCCACGTTGTTGGCCTTGGAATACTCCAGGGCGTCGTTGGCGTTGAGCACGGCAAAGTAGGCCGCGCTGACGCGCACGATGAGATTTTGCAGCGCGTCGTTGTAGGCCAGCTCGGCGCGGGCGGCGGTTTTGGCGGCGATAGAGCGGTTCACCCAGGAACTGTGCTGCCACAGGGCCTGCGACAGGGAGATGCCGGCGGAAGCGTTGCGGTTGTTGGCACGCACATGCGTAATGGAGCTGACATTGGTGCGGGTGGCGGTGTAGGAGCCGGTCACGTCAATCTGCGGCAGCAAGGCGGCCGTAGCTTCATCCACTGCGGCGTAGGCTGCGTCACGCTGGGCCTTGTACTGCTGAATGACCGGATCGCGGGCGTAGGCTTCTTTATAAATGTCCATGAGATCTTCGGCCTGACTGACAGTGCAGATGCTCAGCAGCGTCGCGGCCAGAAGAGATAATTTAGTCGTCTTACGCATAAATGTTTCCACTTGATGATGACAAGAGGGTATGGACAGGTTGCCGGCAAATGAAAAACCTGCCTAAAGAGCTGAAAATACCGCCCGGCAACCTGCTCAGCACCTAAGGGGGCATGTTTTATGCCGTGATTCTGAATTATACAACATCGAGCTGTTCAATACTCTGATTCCCCTAGGACAAGCGTGAGTTGGAAATGAATTTCGCAGCGGGGACAGCTTTGATGACGCGGTTTTTGAAGATGGTTGGGCAGACTGTAAATAAAACAAAATTTACGTTTATCCGCGATGGACCTATGCTAGACTTTTGAGGGTGTTTTGTTTGTTTTCAACATACTATGCACGTATATGGTGAAGGTCAACATGATTAAAAGCATCAAAATAAGCAATTTTAGGTGCATAAGGCAACTAAAAGTTGACCTTAGCTATGGTTTGAACAAGGCACCCAACGGGTATAAAGACCATTCGTCCTGGCCGTTCATCGAACTTTACGCTGCCCAAAAGAAGTCACGTCTTGTGCCCTGCTTCCTGCTCTACGGGGCCAATGCCTCCGGCAAAACCACCATACTGAGAGCTCTTGCGGTTATGCAGTCAGTAATAGGACACAGGTTCAACCCCAGGATCCATTATTCACCCAATGCGATCATTGAGGAACTTGCAAACGAGCCCAGCACCATAACCTGTGAGTTCTATACGGACGCCCATGCGTTTGAGTACACATTGGAGCTAGGCCGAAGGGGACTGGTGGCCGAGCGGCTTTGTTGCGATGACGCCGCATTGTTCTCGGTTTTGGGTGCTCGTTTGGCAGGCCATTCATTAGGGGCTAGGGACGATGAACTTCAGGAAACATTTCTGACCAGATGCGTGGACGTGAAAAACCACAGTCAGATAAGGTCTTTTCTGGGTGCTTTTGTCTCCTACCTGCCCGGGCTGAGCGCTCAGATAAATGCGGCTTATGATTTTCTGATGCACTCACTGGTAGTGGTTTTGACCTCCGGCGATCTTAGCTTTCACCATACCTATGAGGCCTTGTTTGCAAAGGCAGGCCAGGAAGAGAGGCTGGAACTTGAGGAGTCCTTGCAAAATTACTTAAAAAAACTTGATTTCAATATATTAGGACTGGATTTTTACAGCAATCGGGAGAATACCGCACGAATGTCAGAAATTCCAGATCGTGTTGAGCACCCGCTGCCGTTTGAACCAAGCCCGTCGGAGGCCGACCGTGAGCATGAACCCTATATCTACAATGTTCTGACCCGTCATCTGACTAGCAAGAATCGTGAGGTAAAGTTCAGCTTCAACGATGAATCAGTGGGCACTCAAAAGGCTATCAGCTTATTGCTGCTGTTTCTGCGGGCGGTAAGGAGTGGCCAGACTGTACTTGTAGATGAGCTGGACAATTCCATTCATACCTTTTTGGTCAGAGAGTTGTTGAAAATTTTTACGGAACGCGACTCTAACTGCCACGCAGCTCAGCTGATTGCTACGGTGCAAAATCCTGAATTGCTGAGCGGTAAGCTGTTGAGCTCATCTGAGCTGGGCTTTGTTTCTTATTCCAAAAAAGAGGGCGCAAGCATTTTTCGTCCGGTTGAGGATGATTCTTTGAGAGCATCCGATAATTTCCGAAGGTTGTATTTGAACGGTGAATGGGGCGGTATACCATTCCCGCTTAGCTGAATCCAATGATCAAAACCATTATCTGTGAGGGGAGGTCTGAGTACAACTATATTCAGTTGCTCAATCGTCTTTTCAGGCAGCAGCACCATCCTGCCCAGGCCTTTAAGCCGGTTGATGCGGGCGGAGGCTTTTATTTTCAAGTCAAGCGCAAGCTTAAGGAGGTCAGGGCTGAAAACCGGCGCGGAGACTACCGAATTTGGGTGGACAAAGATCTTTATGCCCGTAATGAAAGACAATCCAGTACGGCTTTGCACAGGGGTAACCTCGGTGAGCTGTTTTTGTTTTCGGTAATGAATTTTGAGGATTTTTTGGTCATGCACTGTGCCGATGAGACCTTGAATTACTGGATCGAACGGTGTGCTGAACTCAGAAAAGGCCTCGGGTCGGATATTCTTAGCTCAAAAGAATATCTGCCGGCATTTCTAAAATTGTTTCCCAAATATCAAAAAGGCGTGATCCCCATCGAGATTAACCCCGAAAGCCTTGAGTTGTGCTTTAGGAGACACAGCGATCCTGCAGTGCCGCTGAAAAATGACTTTGCCGGGTACCTGATGTCGTTGCTTGAGTTGGGAGAGCTGGTGTACAAGTAAACCATATTTTGTGCTCAACTCATTCAAAAACCGAAATTTTATCTTCGAGGCCGATCCGAAGATATCGCCGGCCCGCAGACAGTTCATACTGATTTTTTATCCTTCCATAAGCGGCGTTTATAAAAAGCCGCACCTGCCTTCAAAACCAGGCTCTTTTGCGTACCGAACCCTCAGAGAGCGGCACATTTCACCGCACTGTCCGACGTAACCGTCCTCGGGGTTATTTTTCCATAAATAATCTGTATTTCCCAACCTAAGACCCTTTGCCTATGCTTAAACCATGGGGAGGGGATCTTTACCTACAAGGTCCTCAAGCGGACAGCCCAGGCTGTCTTACCCATGAAGTTTAATGGTCACAACACATAAGGAGCAGCATATGCCGTGCACAGCAGTTGACAGTCAGATCCATGGTTTTTTGTTTGGAACCGACGAGATGCGGGAGATTTTCTCCGATCGCGCCTGGGTACAGAAATGGCTTGACACCGAAGCCGCGCTGGCCCGTGCCCAGGGGGAGCTGGGGGTTATTCCCAAGGAGAAGGCCGACATCATCAACGAGTACGCGCAGGCCGAGCGTCTTGATATTCCCTCTATCGGCGAGTTTTACAAGAGCTCCATCACCATCGTGCCGCTGCTTAAGGCCTTCAAGGCCGTGCTGCCGGGTGATGCCGGCGAGTATGTGCACTGGGGTGCCACCAGTCAGGACATCGTGGACACAGGGCTGGTGCTGTTAGAGCGCGATGCCTGGCAGGTGATAGTCAGGGATATGAAGGAGTGTTTGAAGAGCACGCTCAAACTGGTGGCCAAATACCGCGACACTCCCATGGCCGGCCGCACCCACGTGGTACACGCCATCCCCATCACCTTCGGGTACAAGGCCGCAGTATGGGCCGATGAGCTCGGGCGTGAGATTGAGCGCCTGGAAGCGCTGGCCCCGCGGGTCTTTGTCGGCGAGATGGCAGGCGCCGTGGGTACTCTGGCCTCGCAGACCGAAAAGGGACTTGAGACGCAACAGCGCATGTTTGAGATCCTGGGGCTGGGCGTGCCCACCATCGCCTGGCACGTGGCGCGCGACAACCAGGCTGAATTTGTCAGCACCCTGGCGCTGTGCGCCGGCACCCTGGGGCGCATCAACCATGAGATCTTCAGTTTGCAGCACACCGAGATTTTGGAGCTTGAAGAGCCCTTCTTCATGGGCAAAATCGGCTCCTCGACCATGCCGCACAAGCGCAATCCGGCCGTGCTGGAGAACGTACTGGCACTGTTGCGCAACGTGCGCAGCATCGCCCCTGCCATCGTGGAGAGCATGATAAGCGAGAACGAGCGCGACTGGGGCTGCTTCCTCTCGGAGTGGGAGGCCATTCCGCGGGCCTGCCATCTGATGGCCGCCGCGCTGGCCAAATCCAAGAACATCCTGGAGAACCTCATCGTGTACGAGAAGCACATGGAGCGCAACCTGGGAGTGCAGAAGGGTCTGATGATGAGCGAGTGCGTGATGATGCATCTGGCCCCGCGTCTGGGGCGCATGACCGCGCACGAGATTGTCTATAAAGCCTGCATGCAGGCCTATGAACAGGAGATCCCGCTCAAGGAGGTGCTGATGAAGACCCCCGAGGTCACTGCGGCCTTCAGTGAGCAGGAGGTGGACGTCATGGTCGATCCGCA
The DNA here is from genome assembly GCA_017469335.1 of Succinivibrio sp. Lineage (GTDB taxonomy): Bacteria > Pseudomonadota > Gammaproteobacteria > Enterobacterales > Succinivibrionaceae > Succinivibrio. Next base: position 42,717 of record JAFUGP010000118.1, read on the forward strand.
CAGCTATGTGGGCCTGGCGCCGGTGTTCGCCGACCGCGTGCTGGAGAAGTACCGCGACTACGCCTGATTGCACTGAAGGAGGGGGAGCCGCGCGCTCCCCTTTTTGGCGTGTCACTTTCCCAAAGAGGATCATCTCATGGAAGCAAAACAGCTTAAAAATCTGGGCCTGACCGTACTGTGCGGGCTGGTGCTGTGGTTTTTGCCGCATACTGAGACCATCACCGAGCAGGGTTGGCATCTGTTTGCAGTGTTTGCCGCCACCATCCTGGGCTTTATTCTGCAGCCCCTGCCCATCGGTGCCGTGGCGTTTTTGGGCGTCACCGTGGCGGCCTTAACCGGCGTGGTGACGGTGGGTACGGCCATCTCAGGCTACGGCAACAGCACCATCTGGCTTATCATCTGCGCCTTTTTGCTGGCGCGCGGCTTTATCAAAAGCGGCCTGGGGCGGCGCATTTCCTTTTTGATCATCCGTGCCATCGGCAAATCCTCGCTGACTTTGGGGTATGCCATCACGCTTTCGGATTTCGTGATCTCCCCGGCCACCCCGTCCAGCACCGCCCGCGCCGGCGGCATCATCTATCCCATCATCCGCTCGCTCTCCTCGGCCTTAGGCTCCGAGCCTGACAAAGATCCGCGCAAGTTCGGCGCCTATATCATGCAGATTGAGTATCAGGCCATCGCCATCACCTGCGCCATGTTCATGACCGCCATGGCGGGCAATCCCATGGCCGTGGAACTGGCCGCCAAAACCGTCGGCATCGAGATCACCTGGAGTTCCTGGGCGCTGGCAGCCATCGTGCCGGGCCTGTTGTCGCTGCTGCTCATGCCCTATCTGCTCTACAAGCTCTATCCGCCGGAGATCCACGAGCTGCCGCACGCGCGGAAAATGGCGCACGAGGAGCTGGAGAAAATGGGCCCCATGACACGCATGGAAAAGGCGGTGGCGCTGGTGTTCGCCTCGGCGCTGCTGTTGTGGGCCACCTCCGAGTGGACTCATCTCAACGCCACCTTGGTGGGCATGATGGCGGTGGCAGCCCTGATCCTAAGCGGCGTGCTGACCTGGCAGGATGTGCTCTCGGAGAAGGGCGGCTGGGATACCATGTTCTGGATGGGCTCTCTGATTGCCCTGGCCGGGGCCCTGTCCAAATCGGGCTTCATCAAGACCGTGGCCGACATGGCCGGCGGCGCCATTCAGCAGGCAGGCTTCTCCTGGCTGTCGGCCTTCATGATCCTGGTGCTCATCTACGTTTACTCGCACTATGCCTTCGCGAGCGTCTCGGCGCACATCGGCGCCATGTACGCGGCCTTCCTGGCGGTGGCGGTGACGGTGGGCACTCCGCCTCTGATGGCGGCCATCGCCTTTGCAGCTCTCTCCAACATCATGATCCCGCTGACCCATTTCGGCGGCGGCGCGGCGCCCATCCTGTACGGGGCCGGTTTTGTCACGCAGGGCAAGTGGTGGCAGCTGGGCTTTATCCTGGTGACGGTCAATTTGGTGATCTGGCTGGGCTTGGGCAGTCTGTGGTGGAAAGCCATCGGTCTGTGGTAAACGTTAAGCTGCAGGCGCAGATTGCGCCATAGCTAAAGCTCTCTGAGGTCACCGATCTCAGGGAGCTTTGCCTTTTTTGGTCATCCTCCCTCCCGGGGCTCCCGGGGGGTGAGTGTCGCAGTGCGGGGGGCTAAACCTCACCCTCGTCCATGATCCCCAGCTTGCGCCGCCAGTAGCGGGAGTAAACGGCGCCTAAGGGGTTGTGGGAGAGCAGGCGGTCCTTGACCGCGATGGAGGTCACCGGTCCCGGGCAGCTTTGGTTGAACAGCGCGTCATGACCTACGCACAGCCCGCAGGAGATATACAGCTCGGTACCTTTTTCGGCCAGCAACCGTGCCTGCAACACGGGATTGCACATGGCCTCGTGCTCAAGCTCAGGTTTGACCTGCGTGAGCTTGAGCGCGCTTTTGGGTACGCTGCAGTTCTTGCAGCACACGCTCAGGCACTCAAAACCCTGCTGCTGATAGTAACGCGCAATATAGTGCGCCTCCTGATTAAGCCCGATGCAGAAGGCCAGTCCCAGCTTTTTATAGCCCATACGCCCGGCAAAGAGGGCGATTTCCTCAAGCCTGGTGATATTGCTGTAATAGGTGCCCTCCACCCAGGCGGCGGCCTCCATGATCCGGCGCTGCTCCTCACTGTAGGCGGCAATGGCCTCCTCGCACTTTATCCCCGTGCAGTTAAGCGCGCGGGTATAGCAGCCGTGGTGCCGGCACTCGGCGCAGTGTGCCTTGCATTTGCTGTGAGCTGTCTTAGTCATGAAAGTGCCCTCCCGCCTAGAAAGTCAAGCCTGTCACGCAAAAAGCCCAGCATCGCCAGACAGCCTTCCACCGTCTGGGGCAGGGGTGTGCTCTGTGCCGTGAGAGTGCCGCCTTCCCGGAAGCTGCCCTCAATCAGGGTGGTCAGTGCCCTTAAGGTGGCCTGTTTGAGCATGGCGATGAAGGCCGTGCTCCGGGCTAGCAGCTCTGTCTGCGCGCTCTCGCGCTGCTCTGCTGGCAGGGCCTGAAGCTCGGAAGCGGCATCCTCCAGAGCCTTGGTGCCAAATAAGGCGATACCGCCTAAGAGGCGCGCCGCGCTGGGCAGTGAGGCGGCGCGCTGGGCATCGATGATCCGCACGTCTTTTCTGAGGCAGTCACGGTAGTTATCCGAGAGCAGCGCCTCCTCACCCGTAAAACAGCTCACCCCCATGATGTAGCGGGCCTCAGAGAGGATGGCGCGTACCTCGCTGTGCGGCATCTCCTCAAAGGCCAGTGCCACAAAGTGGTAGTGCCCAAGCCCCAGCGCCCGGCATTTTTCCTTAAGGGTCGTGGTATAGGGCAGTCGGTTGTTGAAGATCACCACCTCACTGCCCGGCGGCAGCTGCGCGAGGGCCAGAAAAAAGCGGGTGGAAGGCTCTAAGTCCAGTACGTACAGCACCTCGGGGGGCAGCACCTCCAAAAGAGCTTTGCGCTGCGTGCCGGCGCAGACGTAGAAGGTGTCGGCCTGTGCCCGGTCCACCTCCTCGGTTAAGGCGGTGCCGATCTCACAGCCGCGTGGCAGCATACTCTGCAGCAAGGCGGCGATTTCCCGGGCCACCAGGGCACTGGAGCCTACGGCGGTGAGTTTAAGCTGGCGCATGATCATCTCCCAGGCTGCGGGCCAGATCTATAAGTGCCTGTGCCGTACGCGGGAGCACCCCGCTTGCGCGGTACAGCAGGACGGGGGTGAGGGTGCAGTCGCCCTCCAGTGCGGCGGTACTTAAGGAGGCGTCATCCAAGGTCAGGCACTCGGGCAGCATTGTGATCCCTACCCCGGCGGACACCAGACTTTTGATGGTCTGGATCTGCCCCACGCTCATGAAGGGTTCAAGATCCGGGGCATCAAGGCTCTCGCGCAACAGCTTGAGGTAGTCTGGATCGGCCGGCAGTATCAGATGCTCTGAGAGAAACTCGGCGGGGCTGACGGTGTTTTTGCGCCTCAGGCGATGCCCACGCGAGCAGCACAGCACCAGTTCCTGCTCTTTGAGGGGGAGTGCGGCATAAAGTTCCTGACCTGAGCTCTGCCAGAGCAGTGCCACGTCCACGGTGCTCTCTTCAAGCTGATGTTGCAGCGCGGCGGCCGTATCCTCCGTAAGGCGCAGCGTGATGTTGGGATAACTCTCCACAAAAGAGTACAGCAATCCCACAAAGGGGCTCATGCCCCCCAGGCAGACCGTACCGGCGCGCAGCACCCCGGCGTCAAGGTTGCGGATGGCTTCAATTTCGGCGAGGGTGCTGCTGATCCCCTGCATCAGGGTGGCGACATGATCGTGGAAGAGCCGCCCTTCCGCGGTGAGACGGGGGTTTTTCTGGCTGCGGTCAAAGAGGGTGATCCCCAGCTCATCCTCTAACTGGCGCACGGCACTGGTCACGGCCGGCTGCGACACATACAGGCGCTGTGCGGCGCGGGTAAAGCTGAGGGTTTCGCTGACGGTGAGAAAATAACGGAGCTGACGTAGTTCCACGGGGCGGCCCATCCTGTAAGACACTCAAGACTCATTTAACCATGCAGAGGGCAGTGCTGTGCACCGGTGGTCATCACACAATTACGGTAAGAGCCCAGGCGGGAGTGGCCTGTCGCGGAGGCATGGTGCAGAGGAGGCAGCGGCAGAGGACAGCTTGGGGATCTTAAGTCTGGATGAGGATATGCGCCCTGTCATATGAGGCGGCAAGAGCAGGTGAGGTCGGCGCACGATAAGGTGAGTGCAGGATGAAACTCAGGCACAGCGCGGCGGCGGGGTATTGCGGGCATAAAAAAAGCCGCAGGGGCGGCTTGGTGGAGGTAGACGGAATCGAACCGTTGACCCTCTGCTTGCAAAGCAGATGCTCTACCAACTGAGCTATACCCCCAACCAACGGTCTTTTCTGCACTGGTGGAGCTAGTCGGGATCGAACCGACGACCTCTTGCATGCCATGCAAGCGCTCTCCCAACTGAGCTATAACCCCACGTCAGAAAACGCCGTCTATTATACGTGGGCAGAAAATTAAGTCAATAAGGGGAAGCAAAATTTTTTTATGAGGAAGAAAGGTAGCAATAATCAACTGATTTATATAGAGTTGTTGTCATCGTGGAGCGGATGCCAAGTACCAGCCGTGCCGGTGAATGCCGCACAGCAGGGCGCGGGGTGGGGACTTGTTAGGGGGCGTCACCCGCTTTAACAGTGCGCGTTGATGGCTTTTTGTGAGAGCCATACACTGCGCGTTATGGGTTAAATTCAGTATAATTACTCTGCGCGTTATAGTCAACATCTTAATAAATATATAATTATTACCTTCATAAGGGTACGCTCATGGAATTACACCGAGATCTTTACGCCAGATTGCTTGAGTGGAAACAAAACTGCCAGGGCAGTCGGGCGCTGCTACTTGAAGGTGCGCGACGGGTGGGGAAAACCACCTTGGCCCGCAAATTTGCCGCAGAGCAGTATGACTCCTGTGTATTCATCGACTTTAACCTCGCTCCCAAGCGGGTTTTGGCTAACTTTGAGAACCTGAATAACCTGGAGATCTTCTTTCAGAACCTCTCCTTGGAGTACAACGTTCGCCTGCACCGGCGCAAGTCCCTGTTTGTCTTTGATGAAATCCAGAGGTTCCCCAAGGCCCGGGAGGCACTTAAGTACCTGGTCGCCGACGGGCGTTACGATTATCTCGAAACAGGCTCCCTGATCTCCATCCATGAGAATGTCAAGGACATCACCATCCCTTCCGAGGAGCGTAAACTGCGGATGAATCCTCTGACTTTCCGGGAGTTTGCGCTCGCCCAGGGCGAGGAACTGCTGCTTGAGCACCTCAGGGAGTGTTTCCTGGAGCGCAGAGCAGTGCAAAGATCCCTGCACGATAAAGCCATGCGAATATTCCGCGAGTACCTTCTGGTAGGCGGCATGCCGCAGAGTGTGACTGCATACCTGCAGGAAGATAGGGACTTCGAGAGCAGCGATATCCAGAAACGGGATATCCTCAGTCTGTATCGCGATGACATCAAAAAAGCTGCTCACCGCTACAGCTCCAAGGTGTCCGCCTTGTTTGAGCATCTGCCTGGCTACCTCTCAATGCACGAGAAAAAGGTGGTGTTGAGCAAAATAGCCGCAGGCGGGACTTTTGCCGCTTTTGATGATCCGTTGTTCTGGCTGGCCGATGCGATGATCTGCAATTTGTGTGTCAGGTGTACCGATCCCAATCTTGGGCCGGCGCTGCACGCCGATCCCTCCTCGGTTAAGTGCTATCTGGCGGATACCGGTCTCTTGGTCAGTCTGGCCTTAGGAGAAAATGCCTCGGCCTCACAACAGCTCTACCGCAGCATCATGAACGGCAGACTCTCGCTCAACGAGGGCATGCTGTTTGAGAACTGCGTGGCGCAGATGCTCACGGCGGCCGGCAGAAAGCTCTTCTTCTATACCCGTTACAACGCACTGAAGCACCGCAACGATCTGGAAATAGACTTTCTGCTGACTGATGAGACCAAACTGCCGCGCTGCCTGACGCCGCTTGAGGTCAAGTCCTCCAAAAACTACACCACCCGCTCCCTGGATGCCTTCTCACAGCTTTTTGCCGGCAGGGTGGGGCAGCGCTGCATAGTGCATCCCAAAGGACTGGTCGCAGAAGAGGATTTGTTGCGTATCCCGCCTTACATGCTGGAGTTTTTCCTTATGAGCAGCGCTGAGCGGCGGCCGCTTTAACGCAGGATATGAGCGGATCAAACAAAGTGACGGATCTTGAAGGACACTCTCTGACAAAGGAGATGACAGGACGTTCGGCCGGAAAAGGCCTTCTCCCAAGTTTCGAGGCAAAATACCCCATATAGCGCAAAAATCTACCAGATCTCAATGAGTTCTGGTAGATCCTCAGTTCAAGAATGTGGTAAAAACTACTCCTCTAAAATTACCCCCTGCGTGACCAGCTGATGCACGGCGC
>JAFUGP010000119.1 GCA_017469335.1 Succinivibrio sp.
TCAAGTATTGATTTTTAAGAAAAAAGCAACCTTAGAAATCTGTCAGATATTTTTCCAAGTTTTTAAAGAACGATACTGTTGTTAAAACAGCATGCTAGGACCGGTTTTGGCCCCCGCATTTAAGTGGGAAAGTAAAGTACCATGCACTGTACCCCTACCGAGGAATTGGCCTGTAAACTGGTCAAAATCCCCTCCGTCACTCCCGCCGATCTGGGCTGTCAGGATCTTCTGGCCGCGCCTTTACAAGCATGCGGTTTTAAGATCATCAAACTGCCCTGCCAAGATGTGAATAATCTGCTCGCGCTGCACGGGGAGGGCACGCCCTTTACCTTGTTTTTGGGACACACCGACGTGGTACCGCCGGGTGAGCGCGCCAGCTGGCGTCATGAGCCTTTTTTGGGCGAGTGCGTGGAGTATGACGGGCAGCCGGTACTCTACGGGCGCGGCAGCGCGGACATGAAAACCGGCGATGCCGCCATGACCATGGCGCTGTGCGACTTCGTAACAGCACGCCCCGATCACCCAGGCACGGTGGGGCTGTTGATCACCTCCAACGAGGAAGGTGATGCCAGGGGCGGGACGCCTTATGCCCTGGAGTACTTAAAAGCGCAGCAGCTCATTCCCGATTACTGCATGATTGCAGAGTGCTCCTGCGAGAGAGTGTTCGGCGATGAGATCAAAAACGGGCGGCGCGGTGACTGCAACGCCACCTTAGTGATTGCGGGCAAACAGGGGCACGTGGCCCTGCCCGAGCACTGTCTTAACGCCGCCCACGAAGCTGCCCGCTTCATCACGGCCATGCTCGCTCACCCGCTTGACCTAGGCGATCGCTATTTTCCGCCCAGCTCCTTTCAGATCTCCAATATGCACTGCGGTACCGGCGCGGACAATGTGGTGCCCGGCAGCTGCACGCTGCGCTGCAATTTCCGCTACAACAATCAGCAAAACTACGAGAGCCTGCAGGCGCACACCCAGGCGGTGCTTGAGGCGGAGGGGATCAGGGCCGAGCTTGACTGGCAGCCTGAGGGCTTACCCTTCTTCACCCCCGAGGGGGCCTTCACGCGCGCCGTACAACACAGCGTGGCGCAGGTGCTGGGAATTACCCCAACCTTCAGCGCCCGCGGAGGGACCTCGGACGGACGCTTTGTGGCACAGTTAGGCACGCAGGTCATCGAGTTCGGGCCGGTGTCCTCCACCATCCATCAGGCCGATGAACGCGTCAGCTGGGAGGTGATAGAACAGTTAAAGCAGATCTACGAGCTGAGCCTGCACCGACTCTGCGCCCTGCCGCCTAAGATCTGAGAGTATCCTTTATCCCGGCCTGACCGGCGCACTCACAGATCGCGGCGCCTCATGATTGCTCAGAATCGACGGGGAGGGTCGGCAGTTTTTCTTTTAAAAAGTTTAAAAAGCGCTCTACCACGGGCGTAAAGCTCTGCCGGCCCCAGATGAGGTACAAAGGCGTGGCGAGCCGGGGGTAAAGAGGCCGCCAGGTCAGAGCGCTGTCCTCGGAAGTATCGGCCAGGCCCTGATAGGCCAGCCCCAGGCACACGCCCTCCCTGACCATGATGGTGCCGTTGTAGATCAAGTTTACGGTGTCGCTGATGCAGAGCTTGTCGAGCTTATCACCGCACCAGCGCCCCAGCTCCTCGGTGAGCCCCTGCGGGGAGAGCATGAGCTTATAGCCCATGAGATCCCGGCAGGTGATCTGCTTTTTGAGGGCCAAAACGTGATCACGTCTCATCAGCACGCCCCACACGTCACAGGCCGGATACTGCAGGCAGTTATAGCGCTTGAGATCGGGCTGCCCGGAGATGAGGGCGAGATCCAAGATACCCTTGTCCAGACGCTCGTTGATGAGCTCCGTCATGCCGCTGGTGATGTGGCAGCGCACCTGAGGATAGTCTTCCCTGAAGCGGCCTAACAGACGCACGAAGATATCAAAATGGCAGGTCTCGGGCGCTCCTACCCGGATATCGCCGCTCCACAGTTCCCCCTCTGTAAGATCTTCCTTGGTCTTGTCGTACAAGGAGAGCATATACCCCGCCCGCTCGTACAGGATCTGCCCCGACACGGTGGGCATCACTCCGGGACCGCTGCGGGATAAGAGCTTGCAGCCAAACTCCTCCTCCAGGGCCTTCATCTGCTTGGAGAGCGCCGACTGCGTCACACACATCGCCTGCGCGGCCCGGGTCATGGTGCCCAGCTTAACCACCATGACAAAGCCTTTGAGAATGTTGAGATCAACCATAAAAGCTCCTGGCGTTGCTCATAAGTTACAGCCGGGCTTACCGTGCCGTAACTGACCATACCGCGCCGTCGAAGACAACACCGCCTGCCATACCAAGGCCCGGTCCTGAGCTGTCAGCACCGGGAGTGCCACAGCCTGAGTTGGCTGTCTGCTGTCTCCATATATTCCAATTTGGAATAATTCGGCATGAAAAATTACCATTGGTAATTATAGCAAGGCGCGGCTATAGTGTGAGCACGAAGTAAGGCAGCCGCGCTCTTTTAAGCTGTTTTAGATCCCACCCCGGACTCGCCTTCAGGCACACAGCGCCTGCGCAAAACCCCCGGGGGAAAACCAAAACGTGCTGCTTGCTTCCTCACCACTCACCTGCGCGGATCCGGCCGCAGTGCGGCGGTGAGTACGTACACTTTAACGTCATTGCGGAGGCCCATATGCCCAGACGCGCGCTCATGATCTTTATTCTCGCCACCGGGGTGTTCGGCATTCTCAACACCGAAATGGGGTTCATCGGCATTCTTCCGGCCATCGCCCGCGAGTTTGACGTCAGCATCGTGCAGGCCGGCTCTCTTATCAGCCTCTTTGCCCTGGGAGTGGCCTTCGCAGGGCCCACCATGCCGCTTCTGCTCTCGGGCATCAACCGCAAGCTGCTGATGGTGGGGATCTTAGGGCTCTTTACGCTGTGCAACCTCATTGCGATGTACACCGAGAATTTCACGGTGCTGCTGTTGGTACGGGTACTGCCGGCCTTTTTCCATCCGGTGTACTGTGCCATGGCCTTCTCGGTGGCCTCCGCGCTCGCCGCCCCGGGCAAGGCGCCGCTGGCGGTGGCCAAGATCAACATCGGGGTGGCCGCCGGCATGGTGGCGGGCGTGCCGGTGAGCAACTATCTGGCCGAGCAGTTCAGCCTCACCGCCTCCTTAGGCTTTTTTGCCTCGGTCACGGCGCTGGTGCTGATCTTAACCGTGGTGCTGGTACCCTCCATGCCGGTCAGAGCGCGTTTAAGCTACGGCACACAACTTAAAGTACTCAAAAAGAGCGCGCTGTGGCTGGCCGCGGCGACGGTGATCTGCGCTAACGGCTCCATCTACGGCGTGTTCAACTATGCCGCTGAGTACTTAAGCACCTTCGCAGATCTGGCTCCTGCCTGGGTAAGCGCGCTACTCTTGGTCTACGGACTGTGCAACATCGCAGGCAGTATGCTGGCAGGTCACCTGCTCACCGCCACGCCCGCGTGGCTCTCCAGGCTCTTTCCTGTGGGGGTGGCGCTCATCTACCTCACGCTCTTAGGCGGTGGTCTGGCCTGGCCTGTCATCGCCGTGCTGACAGTAATGTGGGGGATTTTGGGCGGTCTTAACGCCAACCTCAATCAGTACTGGATAGCTCATGCGGCCCCGGAGGCGCCGGATTTTGCCAACGGCATCTTTTTGACCTGCGCCAACTTAGGCTGCGTGGCCGGTACGGTGGTCTGCGGCGCGTGCATCGACCGCTTAGGCCTTGAGTATGTGGTGGTGGGCGGTCTTATCTGCAGCGCTCTGGCGGCGTTGCTCATACTCAAAATGTACGCCCGCTCAGGACGGCAGGAGGACAGGACAGGCAGTGCATTAAAGGAAGATGTCACCGCTCAGGCTGCAGGCGCCGGTGCTGCACTCAAAGAGGATCTCGCCTTGGCAGCGGTCCCGGCAGCTGCTTCATCATCGCGTCAGCCTGAGTGTCGGCAATCTTAAGCTTACACAACTCTCGATTTTAAAACTTTCCAAAGAAAGGAGTGACTATGAGCAGGAAAGTAGTGATCATCTCGGCAAGCCTCAGGAAAAACAGCAACTCCGAGGCCTTGGCCCTGGCCTTCAAGGAAGGTGCTGAGGCGGCAGGACACGAGGTGGAGTTCATCAGCCTCAAGGATAAAAAGCTCTCCTTTTGCAAGGGCTGCTTTTCCTGTCAGAAAACGCTGCTCTGCACCATCAAAGATGATGCGAGCGCCATCGTGGAGAGCCTGAGACAGGCGCAGGTAATAGTCTTCGCCACCCCCGTCTATTATTATGAGATGGCAGGTCAGCTCAAAACCCTGCTTGACCGCGCCAATCCGCTTTACCCCTCTGACTACGCCTTTGGCGACGTCTATCTGCTGGCCACGGCCACCGATACCGACGCCACAGCCATAGACGGGGCCCGGCAGGGAGTGCTGGGCTGGGTGCGCTGTTTCCCTAAGGCCCAATTCAAGCAGGCCCTGTTTTGCGGCGGCGTGACCGATCCCGGTGACATCGCTGCCAACAGCGCCGCGCTTGACGGGGCCCGGGAACTGGGCGCGCAGCTGTAAGCTTGAAGATCCGGCGTCAGCGCTGCGGGCGCGACACCCACCCGGGCAACCAAACGGCCCCAAACCGAGAATACCGCCTGAAAATCCGGGTCTTACCGCACTGTGTCCGCCTGCCGTGCGCCTCAAATAAGGCTGGCGTGGGAGCTTAAGCCTAAGTGCCCGCAACGCTAACACAGCCTCCGGGCAGGACCTTATCTGCTTTAAGCTTACTGCGCCCGGCATGACTGCCTGCGCCTTACTTGCGGGCACGCTGTGACTGCAGGGTGATACTCCTTGTTTCGCTGCCTGCCTGAGCCGGGGTTGAACTTGGGATTGCCTCGCCGCTTTATTCCTGTTGCATGGGGACAATCCGAATCGGGCAGCGCTCAGATCCCAATCCCGCTCATGCGGCGCGCCCCCTGCCCGTCACCGCTGAAACCAGCCCGGCCTAAGTGCCTTTTACGCCGCAGCGTGAGCACTATAGCGTCTGAGCTCAAACCGCCCCCTGCCGACAATCAGCTTGGGAGATGGCTCTCAATGTGCGCCAACACTCCGGCGGCACCGCCCCTTCTTCCATACCATGGAAAACTGTCGGCTTAAGCTCAGACAGAGGGTGCGCTCTGAGTGCCGGCGCCAGGCACAGAGGCGCTGTGGCAGGTACGCCCTTCTGTAAACACTGTCTTTACCGCGCCCGGCCAGCAAGAGGAGTCTTTTGAGACAACCTCATTGTAATACAAGCATATTTGAGCGACACACATCACTGTTTTTTGCCCCGTCATGGTCTTTAATCACCTAAGCGACCTGACATTTTCCAACCAAGTAATGGAGGTTTTATGCCCTTTCCCGCTTTAATAGCCCCAGTCTTACTGTGGGGCGCCGCAGCCACTGCCGCCGCCGTCGGAGTCAAGAAAGGCGTCGACGCCTACTCAGACAACAGCAAAGCCGAGGAAGTCGGCAAAAAGGCAGAGCGCAAGTTCAAGGAAGCGCAGTCCAAGTTAGATGAGAAACGGGCCAAGACCGAGAGCGCCTTAGAAGACCTCGGACGGGCCAAGCTCGCGGCTTTCACCAACCAGATTAAACACTTAGTGGACATGCAGGAGAAATTCAAAAGCCGCCTTCAGGGCTTTAAGGAGGGCTTTAAGATTGAAAACCTCGACCAGTGCAAACAGATGGTGCTGGACTCGGTGAAGTTAGAGGAGGCGGTCGGTACCGGCGCCGGGGGTGCGCTCACGGGCGGTCTGGCCGCCTTAGGCGCCTACGGCGCGGTGGGCGCGCTGGCCACCACGGCCGGCGGCACCGCCATCGGCTCGCTCACCGGCGTGGCGGCGACCAACGCCACGCTGGCCTGGTTAGGCGGCGGCTCGCTGGCCGCCGGCGGCTTTGGCATGGCCGGCGGCATGGTGGCCTTAGGCGGCATCGCCGTGGCGCCGCTGCTGGCCATCGGCGGTTTCTGGGCGGCGGCCAAGGCCGAGGAGAAACTGACCAAAGCCAAAGAGTACGCGGCGGATGTTGACGTGGCGGTGGAGAAAATGGCCACCTTAAAGGAGACCCTCAAGGCCATCCGCACGGCCGCCCGTGAGGAGCAGAGCGTCATCGAGGAACTGTGCCAGCGCTTTGACCAGTACAAGGTAGACGACATGAGCGATGAGCAGGCCTTTGAGAAAATGATGCTCATCGGCGTCAATCTCAAAAAGGTACTGGACGTGCCCATCCTGCATGAGGACGGCACCGTGGTGGACAACATCCGCTCCCGGCTGAACGGCTACCTGGAAATAAGCTGACGGGCCGCCTTTGAGTGCGCCTTGATTTTAGGTTTATTACCCCGCCCGGGCAGGCACACTGATTGGACAGTCTGGTCCTGCCCCGGGTCTACCTTACAGCATACAGAGGAATATAAATCATGCCGCTTCCTGCAACTTTAGGTGCCGCCGCCACCAAGGCGAGCGCCTCTTTGGTCTCCACCGAGCTGGCCAAACACGCCTCCACCGGGCTCTTTGATGCCTGGAAAGAATGGAAAAAGGTCCATGAGGTGGAAAAGACCAAACGAGAGAGCATCCGCGCCCAGCGCGATGTGGCCATTGAGCGCATCCGCGCCGAACGCGAAGTGCTGCAGTACTACTTAGAGCAGACCTTTGCCGAGCGGCGCGCGGTGATAGCGGGCATGTTCGAGGCGCTCGATCAGGGGCTTAAGTCTGATAATCTGGCCATCGCCGAGCGTGCCATGCAGAGCATCGTGGATACGGTCAGGACCTCACCGCTGGCCGAGGTGAAAAACCTCCTGACCCAAAACGCCGATCCCAACGTCAAGGAAGTGTGGATTTGACCGGACAGACGGCTGCGGGATCTCCTGGGCCCGCCACGGGCAGAGAGCCCTTTTTCTGCAGCCGCTGCGGGGCCTGCTGCCGATCCCTGCGCTCTTTTGGGGAGCTCTACCGTTCCTTGGACGACGGCAGCGGCGTGTGCCGCCATTTTGACCTGCGCACCAATCTCTGTACCATCTACGCGAACCGTCCCCTCCAATGCCGGGTGGAGGAAGGCTATGAGACCTATTTTAAGCAGCTCCCCTACGAGAGCTACCTGCAGCTAAGCTACGAGGGCTGTCGCAAACTGCAGCGGGCGCTGGGCCTTGAGATTGAGCACGCTGATCTTAAGACACCGGGCGCGGCAGCAACGCCCCACTCAGAAGTTAGAGCTGAAAATCACCCCGGCGCAGAGAGCACCAAGAGAGGACGCCCTGACAGGCTGCAGGCGGATGCTAAAGCAGCACCGCAATAAGGCCTGTAAAGGCCGGGCCCCATCGGAGATTGAAATGAGTGAGCACAACCACGCGGATCAGGAACTTTTGAGATCGCAGACGGCGGACAGTACCTCAACTCAGAAAGCCGCCTCTCCGGCGCCTGACACCCCGCCCCAAGGCCCCGCCTCCGATACCGTGCCCGTTCCGGAGGATGGCGCCCCGCCGCCTTCCGGCGCTGCTCCTGCCCGGGCCCCCGCCTCCTTGGTGCAGACAGATTTGACTCAGGATGATGACAGCGCGCAGGGCATCGCGCAGCTGCGCCTTGAAAATGAGGCGGAGGCCACCGAGCGCAAGGCCGTGGCCTCGCTGGTCGAAGAGCACCTAAGAAATATCGTGCTCTCTGACATGTTCAACAACTTCATCCTTATCGTCATCATCATCAACGCCGTTGCCCTGGGCTTTCTGACCTCGCGCAATTTCAATCCCGAATTCCGGCATCTGATGATCATCATCGACCACGTGGCCATCGGCATTTTCGTGGTGGAAATGTTCCTCAAGATTTACTGTCTCAAGTGGGAGTTTTTCAAAAATCCCTGGAATGTCTTCGATCTGACGGTGACCGCCCTCTCCCTGGTGCCCATTACCGATCACCGCAGCGTGCTCTCCTGCTTTAGGTTCCTGCGCGTACTGCGCATCATCTCGGCCATCCACCGCCTCTCCAAGCAGCTCAATTCCCTGCTTAAGTCCCTAAACAGCATCTTCTGGCTCATCGTGCTGGCCGGCATCTTCTTTTACATCTACTCGGTGGTGGGCACCACGCTCTTTGCCAGCTACAACCCCGAGTACTTCGGCAACTTCGGCGCCTCGGCCTTCACGCTGTTTCAGATGATGACCTTGGAGTCCTGGGCCTCGGTGATAGCGCGGCCCACCATGGAGCACGAACCACTGTTCGGGATCTACTTTGTCTCCTTCATCGTCATCGAAACCTACATCATTCTCAACTTGTTCATCACCATTCTGATCGAGGCGGTGACCCGGCAGTACGCCGAGGATGATGAAAGACGTGAGCAGGAACATCTCAAGGCGCTGGAAAAAAGCATTCTGCAGCTAAACGAGAAACTCGACAGTCTGCAGCCGCTGCTTAGGCTGATCCAAAACGACGGTCAGGAAGAAGGCGCGGCTAAGGCCGCCGAGCTTGGCACTAAATTAAAGCAGGATAAACAACGCTCCGCAGCCAAGACGGTCAAAAAATCCGGCTTCCTAACCCGCTTTGCCCGCAAGGTCTTCGGCTCCTCCAATACGGATGACCACCGGGTGGAACTTACCAAGATCACCAACCAGAATTTCAAGGATGGACAGCGCGCCGTAGCAGAGCAGACCTCAGCCGGCGCGAACGATACCAAAGCACCCGCTGAGGATGAGGCCCGCGCGAAGAGCACGGATCCGGAGACTCTACAACATCCGGAGAACGTCCCGCCTGAGCCTGAGCCCGGCAAGGTAACCGGGAGTGAGACTGCGGCAGCGCAGGCATCTCAAGACAGGCCAAAATCACGCCGCGGCCTTAAGGCCTTCGTCAGACCGCTTTCCAGGCTCTTTGGCCGAAAAGCCCGGGACAGCGCAGCACCACAGGAAGGCACCCCGACAAGCCCGGCTGCTGAGGGTGTCAATCAGGATAACCTTTGGCAGGAGCAGCCCCCGCAGGAGAGTGCCGCCTTGGCGGGCGCAAATGACGCGCCTGCGGCCGTGGAGTTTGACCAAGAGCAGGCGTTGCCAACCCCCGCTGCTCTGCCTGACAGGGAACTCACGCCCGCCGAGAACCTGACTGACACTGCTTATGCAGGATCCGGCCGGGCGGAGGCTCCTGAGGATGAGGGCAAAGAGCGTGAGGGCAGAACTGAGGATGACAATGCTGAGCCCGGTGACCGCAGTATGCCCGACGCCATGGCTCAGGCCGAGGAGTCTTACGACACCGCTGCCATGAGAGCCTCGGAAGATGGCACTGATGGTGAAGTAACGGACGCCCGGAGGCAGGAACAGGTGGAACAAGAAGCTCAGGAGAGAGCGCAGCCGCCCCTGATACCCCCGGTCTATCATGAAGGCCTGTATGATTTTGATGACGAGGATATAGGGCACCAGAACGGGTACCGCGCAGAGCGCGAAGTTACTGCTGTCAAGACAGAGCCAGACTCTGCAGATCAGAGTAGCGGGACTGCTAAATCCTGGCTTTCCAGGAAGGTCAAGAGCTGGCTTAAGCCTGCGGCGCGCTACCTGCATACGTCAAAGTCCAAGCGCCACTAAGGGCACTGGAGCAATTTGAGCGGTACCAAAGACTATGGCGGGACGCGGCTGGGTTTAGAATAGCGGACGATCCGCTGGGCCGGTACTTTGAGATAGCAGTAGGTATCGGCACGGCAGGACTTTGACCTGCCTTTAACAGTATAGGGAGTGAGCGACCTCTCTAATCATCTAATTTCGTGAGTTTTTTAAATTTTTTCTTACTCGCCTTTCAGACTATGGTCTATATAGCCCCCTGGGAAAACCAAAATCACGTCTGCCCCAGGATGTAAGGGTGGATGCCTGCCCCTGCGCTTCCCAGGAGAGCGTATGATCTGAATAAGCCTCCCTGCACACACTCTTGTTTACTTATATCGTAAGAAAACTTGACTTGCTCAAATTACTCGACGTTTTAACATTATTACAGTTTGCTCATGTAAATTAATCTTTAATTGACACGTTATGCCTTTAATTATAATACTACAATATTTCCTACATTTTTCTTGTTTTACCTGAATATTATTGTTATAATTACTCTCAAGCTCCACACGGAGCCTATGTTATATAATTCAGGAGTAAGTATGGAGAAGAAACAGGAGCCCGCTGAGCCGAAAAAACACTCGATGTTTCAAGATATACCATTCAGGTATGCAGTGAAACAATTTCCGGAGATTATTGAGATTATTCTGCGGGTCGTTTTAGAAAAACCCGGACTCAAGGTGAAAGGTGCCCCCATCCCGCAGGCTGATTTCAAGAGTCTCTCCGGCCGCAGTGTCATCGCGGATGTATGGGCTGAGGAAGAAGACGGCACGCAGCTCCTCATTGAGCTTCATAACAGCTGGGATTTGGATGAGGTGGCTCTGCGCTCGGAGTACGAGGGTGCGATACTGCTCACTCATGTCGTAAAACCCGGCAAAAAATTTGAGAATGAGGAGGACCGGGATAGCATTCCCGGGCAGTACATTGTCTTCCTCTGCCGTGGCGACATTCTGGGATTGGGAAGGCCGTATTACGATATTGAACCGTGTTTTGTGAGCGTAGAGGGCAGACCGCTTGCTCCGTCCAAAACTCACATTCGTATCTTAAACGGGGCTTACCGCGAGAAGGATTCCATCGGCATGCTGATGAGCGATCTGTGTGAGACCGATCCACAAAAACTGCAGTTACCTAAACTGCGCGACATTTTTAGCAAAATCTTAAATTGGGACGAGAAAATATCCCGAAAGGAGCAACCTATGAGTCAGGAAGAAAAGGACTACTACGCTTTTGTCAGCAATGAAAAAATAAGAATGCTGGAGAAAGAGATTGACGCTCAGGCCATCGCACTGAGCGCTAAGGACGCTGCACTGAGCGACAAGGATGCCACGATAGCCCGTTACCAGGCCTTGTACGGACCCCTGCCCTCACAGCAGCCTCCGGCTGCGCCGCAGGCCTGATCTCCAACCCCGGCCGCTTAGGCGGCCGGACTGAAGTCTGGAGCAAACTATGAACCACGACGAACAGGACTACTACGAATTTGTCTGTGATGAACAGATGAAAAGACTCAAGGAAGCGATTGACGCCAAGGACGCCGCGCTAAACGCCAAGGACGCCGCGCTTAGCACTGCCAAAGAAGAACTGGCTCGTTATCAGGCTATGTACGGCCCCCTGCCCTCACAGCAGCCTCCGGCTGCGCCGCGGGCCTGATCTAACCCCGGCCGCTCAGGCGGCCGGACCCAAGTCTGGAGCAACCTATGAGTCAGGAAGAAAAGGACTATATGCTTTTGTCAGCAATGAAAGAATAAGCCGACATTGTGCAGTAAATTATCGGAATTATAATCTCCCCTGCAGGACCCGATCTAGCGTTTAAACCAGATTTTTAGATCCTGCCGTAAAGACCTTGGTAATGGTCGTATGTCAGACCTGTGTAATACCGTGCCCACTCAAAGCCCATAGCTTGGACCACGTCAACAAACGTCTGA
>JAFUGP010000120.1 GCA_017469335.1 Succinivibrio sp.
CCTAAGGACGGTTTTGACAATTACTGGTACCTTTCAGGCGGCGGTACTCCTACCTTGCTGTTGGAGAATTTAAAAGCCCATCACGTGAGTTTGGACTATGCGGCCATGAAACACGAGCCGCCCACCGTGGACAAGGAGAGTCTTAAACTAAAATCAGAGGCACAGAATATTCCAACTGAACTGCTGCTCTGGCAGACGGGGTACTACACCTTAGAGCCCTTAAACCCCGAGCTGGCTCATTTGGTGATGCCCAATGAGGAGGTAGAAGATTCCCTGACCAGGCTCATTGAGGACATGAACCATTTAGGGCTCAGCACCCAAACCAAAAACAGACTCCATAACCTGCCTGCCCTCATTGACGCAATAGATCTTGAGAGCATACAGGAGCTCTTCAATGACGTGCTCAACGAGTGCTTAACCTCTGACACCAAGGTCTTCAACTACGAGCCTGATATCCGCAACATCCTCTACATGAAGATCCCCGAGCAGAAACTTACCAAACTGCGCGAGCATCAAACTCTGCACGGAGAATCAGATCTGGAACTTAAGACCCATAAAACCCACCTGGTCATTGAGTTTAAGCGCACTTATGAGGACCGCGGTGTGGAGGCATCCTTGCAGGAAGGCATCAGGCAGATCAAGACCAAAGAGTATGGCAAGGGCAGCTCTGCTCTTACCCTGGTGCGAGTGGTGATGGTCTGTGACACCAAAGATCGCAAGATCGTGCTCACCAAGCAGGTGGACTGACTGGCCATACCAATGTTGCTGAGCCCGCGCCGCTGCCGTGGCGGCGCCTTTCATCACAACAGGTCCGAGAGGCGGGTGAAGTCAAGCTTGTTGAGATTGTCCAACACCTTGCCGGCGAGGGTCACTTCGGTGACTTCCTCCCCGAAGGAGCGCGCCCAGGAGAGCAGCTCCGGTCCCGAGGAGGTGGTGATCCCCAGTTTGAGAGAGCCGTCGGGCAGATCTTCCATGGTCTGGGTGGGCGACCAGGTGCGCTCGCGCACATAGTCGGCAGCCTTGCCCGCACGGAAGGTGACGGTAAAGGATTTAGGCTCGTGCCAGGGCAGTCCGAAATCCTGAGGATCGGCCTTGGGAATGTCAAAGGAGATCAGCTTGGAGGTGAGGATCACGTCACGGATGCGGTGAATGGCCAGCGATCTCAAGCCGCCGGCGCGGGAGAAATCCTCGGCGGTGGCGGTTCCCAGGATATAGAGCGAGCCGTTCATGCTGGCAAAACGCGCCGGGGCGAACTTCAGCTCGCTCACCTCGGAGGAGCCGGACTTCTTATAGCGCAGAATGCAGATCACGCGCTTGTCGAGCGCCTCCTCCAAGGCGTGGATATGCTCCTGGTGGGGACCGTAGTCGATCCGTCCTTTGGCATAGAAGGCGTAATTGGGCGTGGTGGCCTTGCGGCGCTTGATGCTGTCCACATCCGAGAGCTGCATGGCCAGCTTGAGCAGGCTCTCGTCCACACGTTTTAACACTTCCTTAGGCAGCGTGGTGGAAGCCAGATCCCGGCAGATGGCCAGATAGCGCAGCTCCTCGTAGTTGAGCGCGAGGGTGTTGCGCCCGGAGGGTTTGATTTCATACCAGCGGCGGCGGTTGTCGGTACCACTCTCCAGCGCCAGGCCGATTTCGGCCTCAATCTCACCTATCATGCGGATCACGGTCTGCGGCGAGCAGCGCAGATAATCGGCCAGATCTGACTGGTAATGGCGGCCGCGGTTTAACATCAGCCGACATTGTGCAGTAAATTTTCTGAATTATAACTTCCCCTGCAGGACCCGATCTAGCGTTTAAACCAGATTTTTAGATCCTGCCGTAAAGACCTTGGTAATGGTCGTATGTCAGACCTGTGTAATACCGTGCCCACTCAAAGCCCATAGCTTGGACCACGTCAACAAACGTCTGA
>JAFUGP010000121.1 GCA_017469335.1 Succinivibrio sp.
CGGTTGCGGCTCAGGCTCAGATTCAGGCTGAGGTTCAGGTTCAGGCTCCGGTTCAGGCTCCGGCTCAGGCTCGGGCTCAGGTTCCGGTTCAGGCTGAGGTTCAGGTTCAGGCTCCGGCTCAGGCTCAGGTTCCGGTTCAGGCTCGGGATCAGGCTCGGGATCAGGTTCAGGATCCGGCTCCGGCTCAGGATCGGGTTGGGGATCCGGGTCCGGCTCAGGATCCGGCAGCTCGCCCTTGATGACGATTTGCGCCAGTCCGCTCAACGAGGCCTCGCCTTTTTCGTTGACGTAGTAAAAGCCCCTCCCGGAGGTCTTTGAGCGCAGCACGTGATCATAGGTACCTATCTCACGCACCTCGCCTGAAAACTGCTCCTCGATGGCAGCGTAGTCTGCAAAGTTGAGTTCAAACTCGGCGGTGGACTCCAGGGTGTTGAGCTCAAAGGTGCTGCCGTCGTAATCGAACTCATAGTAGCTTAGGTAAAAGGAGGGGTCCAAAAAGCCCTTATGGGTGTAATAGGACTCACCTTCACCCAGATAGTCAGCCAAGACCTCGGCGGGTGCCTCCTGTACGGCCTGCGCAAAGCTGTCATAAAACTGCTCCGTGCTTGAATTCTCTCCTACGGCACGCATAAAAGAGCTCTGCCCTGCCACTAAGCCCTGCTGTTTTACCCCGCCTGAATAGCGGCCTATGATGGTACCTACCTTGTAATTGTCCGGCACTTCGCTAAAGGGCAGCGCGCCTTCATCAAGCGAGCACAGCACGTTGTCAAACTCACTCTCCCCGAAGCTCTCATCCACGCTGCCGGCCAGAGCGCCTAGGTAGAGCAAAGACGAGGTGGGGGCGACATACCAGGAGCTTTGTTCTATCTGTACGTTGCGCAGGGTACTGCCGGCTATCTCACCTGAGAGGATCCCCAGATAACTGCCCGCTCCGGGATCGTTGATTGCCACACCGCCCTGCACCTTGAGGTTCTCAATCATGGCCCCTTCCAGACGGGAGAACAGCCCCGCCCTTACCGCCTGTGCCTGTCCTTCGGTGCGCAGGTTGAAGTTGATGGTGTTAAAGGCCCCGTCCAGATGTCCCTTAAAGCCGGCCCCGCCGTCTAAAGGCGCACTGATGTCCCCCAGGTCGATGTCCGTGATGAGAAAGTAATCTCCTTCAGGATCAGAGGCCAGGTTCAGGAGCTGCTCTTTTTTGTAGATCCCGGTGGCACCGGTGTGGTCCACCACGTCGCTGCGCCCTTTCAAGGCGGTCTCATTTAAGTCTGTGCCCGCCGCACCGCCCACGTCCACGCGGCCTACCGAGCTTAAGATCTCCAGTTTGCCCTCCTCATGGGGGATCTTGCTGATGTCACCGATGGTGACCTTGCCCGCCTCGATGCGGCAGTTCTCAGCGGTGATCCTGCCTACCAGCGCCACCGCGCCTTCGCCACGGTTGCGCAGTTCCAGCTCGCCCAAGCGCTTATAGGCGGCGATGATGTCATCATCCAGTTTGGCCGTGGACAAGGTAAGCTCGTCGGCCTTGATATGGCCGCGCTCGCCTACGTAAATGCCGTTGGGATTGATGATGGTGAGTCTGCCGCCGGACATCACCGTCCCCTCGATGCGGCTGGGGGCGCTGCCGCCCACCACATTGACGTAATTGCGGTGGTCAAAGCTGACGCCGCGCCCTGCGCCCACGTCAAAGGACTTCCATTTGATCATGTTAAGTTCCTGATCGGAGCTCACCGTCATCAGCACTCCCTTGTCCACCACCTGGGCGTTGCCCACCAGGTTGCGCTCGAACACCGGCAGCTCGGCTCCCTGCACGAGGGCGGAGCTGAAAATGGCGCTTACCGCCGCACCCAGACGGCATAATCTTCTGTGTTTCATAGAGATATCTCCTGTAATTTCCTGATAAATGTGAGTAAAAGTTAACTTGCTTGGTTTAAAAATAAGGTGTCATCTGCCCGCCGAAGGCCTTGCCGTAGGACAGGCGCAGCCACAGCTGCGTGCCGCTCTCGCCCTCTCCCCTGCCGCCTAAGGCGTGGTTTAGATCCACGCTCACCTTAAGTCCGCCGTGGTAGGCCCCCAGCTGCAAACCCAGCCCCTTTAAGGTGGAGCTGTCACGGCTGTTGACCTTGACATGCGCCACATCAAAGTGCGGCTCCAGGTAGAAGGTGTCGTAGTACCAGCGCAGCGAGAGCTGCTGCAGATAACCGCTGTCGCCGGAGGCCGCCCCCGGGGAAAAAGCCCCTACCGCCTTGGGTCCGCCGGCCTCAAAGCGCTCGGAGCTGTCCAGATCGGAGGATGAGTACTGCAGCTCGGTATTGTTGCGAAAGTGCAGCTGCCGGTAGGAGGGAAAGGCCCAGTCACCCGTAAAGGAGGCGTTGAAGACGGTATAGGAGCCCTCGTTGCCCAGCTCCCACTCATCGTCGTTCTTAAGCTGTCCGCAGGTGAGCACCGCCGCAGCCTCCCAGTTGTAGAAGCCGGGATCTTTGCTCTCGTGGGTAAAGCTCAAAGACAGTGCCGAGGTGTGCTTTTTGAACTTCAGCGAGTAGGTTTTGAACTCGTCGGTGAGCTGACGGTAACGTCCTGCCAGCTCCAGTGTGCCCTTATAGGCCCGCTCGCGGTTAAGATAAGGACTGCGGGTGTTGTACAGAGGCTGCGCCAGGAACAGGGAGGCGGTCAGGGAGTGGCCCTGCGCGCCTAACTTACGGTACTGCTCGCCCAGCTCGTAGTTGGAATAGCACAAAGAGGCGCCCAACAGCGTGGCGTAGGAGTTAAGCGGGAGCTTGTAGCTAAGCGAGAAGTTGTCCTGCGCCTCGGAGCTGCGCGCGACAAACAGCGAGGCGCTGTCGGCGTGGCGGGTGAGATTGTTGGCCTGCGCGTAAAGCCCGGCGCGATAACGCCCGGCCGCCTTGGAGCCATGATTGTCGAAAAAGCCCTGCACGTAGTAGTCCGAGGCGCTGTGCACGATGAGCTTTAAGGCGTTGCTGTCGGGGAAGGCCTTGGTCAGATCGTCCTCCAAGCCTAAGATATGGATGGAGTCAAGCGCGGCTAAATTGCGCAGCCGCTCCCACAGCCTGCCGTCATCGCGCTCGCCCACAAAGCTCATCAAGGGATCGAAAAGGCGCTCGCGCGTATCCTCGGTCAGCATGAGCCGGTAGCTGAATTTGAGCATGCCCAGCTTGGGGATGAGCACGTCGACCTTAAGATCACCGTCGGTGCTCTGCTGGTGAGGAAAATAAGCGACCGAGGAGGGGTAACCGCGGTTGCGATAGTGCTCGTTGACCTGATCGAGCACCTTTTGCAGCAAACTCTCGGTGATCTCCTCACCGCTTAAGCTCTTGAGGCGCTCCTGCAGCGAGCTCTGCTCCACCGCCACGGCGCTTTGTACCGTGACCTGACCCAGGCGCAGATTCTCGCCGCGGCAGTTGAGACTGATGAGCCCCAGCAACACGGTAAATGCCAGGGCACGTAGATAACGAAACATAATGATCTCCTGTAATTTGTGATGTAGATCGAATTACGGGCGCACATTATGTCACAGGGTCTTGGTTAACTCTGCGGCCTGTCAGACCCCTCCAAAAGTCGTTTTTAAAAATTTTGCGGGAATCTTAGAGGCGCATCAGAGCGTGATTTGAAAGGTGTTTAAAATCGCTTTGACCGCCTTTGCGGCTGTGGAAAATTGAGCTTTGGGGTATAAAAAAAATTTTTTTGGAGGCCGTTTTTGGGTGGTCTGAGCGGCAAAAAGGAGGGATTTCTTGCGGTCAGAGAACTGACGAAAGGACTTTTGCAGGGCAGATCTGCCCCAAAGCTCTTATTAACCCCGGCGCTCAGGACGGGTTATGAACACCAAACAGTCCGACTGTTGCCTGCGCAAGGTCTCAAAGAGAAGGGACAGCGGCACAATACGCGCCCGGGTGTCAACTCACCTGCGTTATCAATGATCAGGCAATTGAGGACAGATAACGACACGCGGCCAGAGCATGGGTTTTCACGGTGAGCAACAGATCATCCACGCGCACATATTCATTGGCCGCGCTGCACAGATCACCGCCCAGACCGTACCTGTAAGCAGGGATCCCCTGCTGCCGCCGGTAACGGCAATCTGAGATGGCAATATCCGGCACCGGCACCGGCTGCCCAAGATCGGTCACCGCCTCTGACAGGATGTTTACCATCTCCCCGTCGGGAGGAGACATATCGGGCAGATAAACCCCGTCTATGGAAAGTTCTGCACCCGCGTAGCGGCCGATCACCGCATTGGCCTGATTTAACAGACTGTCTGTATCCGTATGGGAACTGTCACCCAAAAAGTAGACCTACGACTTTAAAAAAGCGTGTCGACGACACTAATTCCGAAGCCGTCGGCCTTAATTTAGAAGCCATGCGCACTTAATTCTGAAGACTTCTCCCCCTTAATTAAACACAGACAGTACCC
>JAFUGP010000122.1 GCA_017469335.1 Succinivibrio sp.
AAAAACAGTTAATTTTCATGTCAAAAGTGCCAAGCACATTTACCCAAAAAGGTTAAATTTCCAAATTAAAGAGCGAAATGCGATGTTAAACCGCATTGTTGAGCCATTCGGAGACTACTGCACTCGTGCAAAAGTCAAGTTTCATAAATATTAAGAACCGGAACTCCTCCGTAAATGCCTGCTACTCTTGTAGCCATTTTCTGAGCCTGCTCTTTCAAAACGGTGAGGTAGAATCCCTGCCCAAAATCCTTATACGGACGGCACATGGCCAGATTGATATCTTTTATATCAGTATTGCTGCCATGGTAGAGTAGCATCAATACTGTCCTCCATTGTTTCTGCAAACTAAAATCAGATCATCTACCGCCTTATCAATACTCAAGGTATGCTCGATGTCGTAATTTTTTTTGAGGAACTCTATGCCCTTGTGTTCATAGAGATAATAAAAGGCATCTTTTGCCGTAAGGTTGAACCTGCAGGCAAATTCACTCACACAACTTACTGTGTAGTTGATTTTGCCTTTTAATTCATTCATGGATAATTTTCCTGATGTTTTCTGAGATTGGCCAAAACCACCCTCGGCTCTTGCAAGTATATTAACAAAACAGCAGTCAACACCCTAGACTTATTTAAACGAATACCTGATTTTTTGGTAAGTTAGAATCCTCCACGTCATCTTCGATTCTTCTCCCGTTAAATTTTCAAGCCAACCTCATTCCTAAAAAATGCGTGCATCAGCATAAATGTGGAATAAAATGTCTGATCTTAGTTCTGCAATCAAGTACACTTTTACACATAAATGCGGGCAAAAAGCAGAATATGGATTTCAGTGTTTGTCTTAGCGGTGACACTGACAATACCTATTCCTAAAAATTGCGGATTAATGCAATATTATGGGATAGGGCCTTAAACACCAATATTTCAACTCTCCGTCCGATAAGTTCGCTAGTCTCGAAAAGTTCGAAATGTTCAGAAACTATGGAACGTTCGCAAAGTTCAGAACTTGTGAAATGTTCGCAAATTTCGCAGCAAGGCAGGGGCAAAAACACACTTAGATTCAAAACAATTGTGGTAATAAATTCGAGATTATGTTGATAATAAAGAGGGATTTGTACCTGAAAAAGCTGATTGAACGTGAATTCAACGGCATGGTGAAGGTTATTACCGGTATACGGCGGGCGGGCAAGTCGTTTCTGCTCTTTAAGCTTTACAAGGATTATCTGACCGACAAGGGGATCGCAGCAAATCATCTCATCGAAATTGCCCTCGACGGCATTGAGGCTGAACCGCTCAGGGACCCCCTTGCCTGCTATGACTTCATCAAAGGACAAATCAAAGATAAAGCCCCTTACTACGTGTTTTTGGATGAAGTGCAGTTCATGCCAAGGTTTGAGGAGGTCCTAAACAGTCTGTTGAGGATCGGCAATGTCGATGTCTATGTCACTGGCAGTAACTCCCAATTTCTCTTGGTTGATGTCATCACACAATTTCGGGGCAGAGGAGATGAAATCCGCGTCTATCCTCTGTCGTTTGCCGAATTCTATGCCGCAACAGGCGGTGAATATGACCGGTCCTTTGATGAATACCTAAATTACGGCGGACTGCCTGCCTTAGTTGACATGCAGGATAGTCAAAGGAAGATGGACTACTTAAAAAAGCTCTTTGACAGCGTCTATCTAAAGGACGTAATTGAGCGACACCATCTCAGATCCCACAGCGAGATCAACACACTGGTAGATATTTTAGCCTCCTCCATCGGCACTTATACCAACCCCACCAAAATAGCCAACACTTTTAAAACCCAAATAAAAACAACTTATACCAATAAAACTATTTACGCACACCTGGAACACTTAGAGGATGCCTACCTAATCTCCAGGGCCCTGCGTTATGACATCAAGGGTCGCAAATACATCGGGGCCAAGCTTAAATATTATTTTACGGACGTTGGATTGCGCAATGCCAGGCTAAACTTCAGACAGCAGGAACAGCCCCACTTAATGGAAAACATCGTCTACAACGAGCTGCTCTTAAGAGGTTATGCCGTGGATGTGGGGGTGGTCGAGATAACCCAGCTTAGTTCTGACCAAAAAAACATCAGAAAGCAGCTGGAGGTGGATTTTGTGTGCAATAAGGGCAGCCAGCGCTACTACCTGCAGGTTGCTTGGGCCATGCCTGCTCTACAAAAGCAGGCACAGGAGTTTAAGTCCTTAAATCATATTCCCGATTCCTTTAAAAAGTTGGTCATAGTCAATGGTACGGCCGGCCCCTGGAGAAACGACAGAGGCTACGTCATCATGGGGATGAAATACTTTCTCTTAAATGAGGACAGTCTGGAATTTTGACCGTACTGCAGGAACACAGTCTGTCAAGCGCCAACAGCGCACCCTGCCCGCTTAAGGACTGCTGACAGCGGGGGCAGACCAGAGTGCTGCTGCTCCCGGAGAGTGCCTGCCACAGACCCCCACAGAGCCCAGCGAGGCAGCACAGGTAGCTGGGCACGCAGCTGTGCCGTGCTCTGAAGAGCCAAAGCACCGGCAGAATCGCTTATTTGCTCGCGCAGAGGGGTGGAGAAGATCACATGCTGCGCCGCAACACAGGTGAGAGAGCGCTCGCTTATCAGCATTTCCACCGGCGAGGCCAAGATACTCTCTGTCTTAAGCCACTGCGTTCTTGAGGGTGGTGCCGAGTTTTCAGGGGGCAGCTGACACGCGGGCAGAGGATCCGTGCATTTTGTCCTGCTCTGCGCTGCCGTACCGTCAATGCAGCCGCCTAAGCGGTGACACAGCGCCGACAGGCAGCAAAGGTGACGATCCCCCACTAACATTGGCCTGCTCCGGCACAGCTCCGCATCTTGGCGCAGCCCTCAGGCACAGTCTGTGTCCTGACTGAGTTGTATACCCACCAAGATCTTGGCTGCAAACCTCACTGCAAACCTCAAGAGATTAAGAGAGCCAACCGGACGGTCGGCCCTAATCCCGCGAAGAGTGTTACAGGATCCGCCCTGCCTGGACTGAAAGCTGTCTGCCTGGTTATAACTGCTGAGGGCGAGAATACCCACGGTTTTAACCGTGGGATGACAGCCCGCCTGTGAAAACATAAAAATGATACCAACAACTGCCTAGCTGTACCCTGAGCCGTGCTTTTAAAATCCAAAACCTCAAAGGCGCACCGATCCCGCAGGTCTTAGCGAAGATGTCCCGGGCATGGCGCTCATGCTAAGATCGGTAGCTGCTGTGCCGTCACTTCCCGGGCAGCGGCGGCCTGTCGAAATTTCCTGACCCAAAATTAATCAAGGATACGGTGCTCACCCAGGCTTAAGCGCTCTTTTTAGGTGACAGTGGGTGCTCTTGGTGGGCCTCAGGTTTATTTTTTGCTCTTCTTCCCTGCTCGGTACGGGGCCTCAATGAAGTTACGTGTACGTTACCAGGATCTCCGCGCTGCGGCAGCCAAATTGGCTGAAGCAGCCGAATTGGCTGCGTCAGACAACTTTTGGGAAAGACATCACTCGGAAATCAACCGCGAGCAGCTGTTGCTGTATGTAAAAAATGAGCGGCTGCGCCTGAGAGTGTGCGACCCCAACACACAGACACAGCTGTTCCTCACTCTTAAGACCGAACTGCTCGAACAAAGCAGCCCCCGGATGCTGACAGTGCGGCTGCAGCATTTCCAAGAGCAGCTTGACTCCTTGTCCTCGGCACAGTTTGTGACCCTCAGCACGGATGATACCGACTTTATTCGTCACCGGGATCACGATGAGGAACTGCCAAGGCGCAATCCCAAGTTGCGGGAGCTGCACATAAAAGGCAGCTCTGAGAGCGTCACGCTCAGGTACTCCGAGCCTTACTTTTTGGGATCTGATAAGGTGTCGGTGCGGCACCATCTGCTGATAAGCGAACGCCAGTTAAAGTATCTGCTTGAACATTCCTTGTTTTGCTGCAATGAGGGGGATTACCGCGAGTACTACCGCGGGGTGCAGTTCAAGGTGAGCAAATCTCAGCCTCAGCTGCTGAGGTGCAACGCCGCCTGCGGGCGCTCTCTGGCCGCCTTGGATGTTAAGCTGCAAGTCCCCGACGATGCAACAGAGGATCTGCAGGCCCTGCTTGGCAGCAGATCGGCACGGCAGCTGTTGCTGCTGTTGAACGAAGAGTCAGATGAGCTCGTAACCTTGGAATTCTCGGCGACTGCTTTTTGCGCCCGCCTGCCGGATTGCCTCTTCAAGACCCGCATCGGGGAGAGCGACAGTCCCGATCTGCGCGCGGCCATACCGGTGACTGACTCAGAGCTTACAGCCGATCTTAAAATGCTCCTCAAGAGCCTGGAGCGGGTGCAGCAGCTGTCGCGCTACCACGGCAACAGGTTGCAGCTTATTTTCGCGGCAGCGGAGGATTTGACCGACGACGGCACCGATTTTACCGAGCGGGCCCTCAGAAGACACCGGCTTGTCAAGCCCACCGGGCAGGCCTTGCCAAAAACAGCTGTCAAAAAGAACCTCAAGCGCACTGCGGCGGCAACAGCATCCTCCCCTCAGGGCGCGAGCGCTTTTGGCTGTCTGTTCCTGCAATACGTCAACTCTGTGGGGGAAAACGACCGCCTTAAGGTGGAGGGTTCGGCCTATCGCGGCAGCACCTGCCGCCTGCTGCTCAATCCTTACGGCCTCAACGAGATACTGCACTCGCTCTCTGAGTGTGAACAGGTACGCCTTAGCTTTGAGCGGCAAAGCCGCAAAGCGGTCGTGTTAACCCCCGCCGCTCCCGTCCCTGATCTGCCGGCAGCGCTCACCTACACCTTGGCCTGCCTGCATTAGAACATAAGGAGAGGTCAAAGAGTTTCCGGGCACTGAGCGCTGCCCGGGAGCGCGATGCCGCAGACAAAGAGCGCAGTGCGCCGGACCAAGACGGGATATTGCAGGTGTCGCAGGCCTTATCTGCCCTCAATAAGGTGGCGTTGGCATTAACCGCCTAACCTGCCGCAAGGCCGGGTTCTCCCCCGTTGATCCCGACCATATTGCCGGTTACGGTGCGGTATTTGCTGTTTAGGCTTCAGCTGAGAGTAAGGGCAAGGGCTCCCCGGACCTGCCAATTTTCTGTGCTGACAGTTTCACCGTGACCACGGCAGTTGCCACATAAGATTATCCCTGACCCTCATCCTGCGGGCAGGTCCCTGCAAAGATAAAATGAGCCGGTTCACGGCTTCGTCACGCTGCTGCCCTGCCGTCTTATTTTCTCCTCCGCAAAATCACCGGATAAGCGGTCCCGCGCTCGTAAAGACAGGAGAGGATCTGGAGGGGCTCTTGTTCCGCAGCTCCGGCGCTTTGCCGGTTTAGCCTAAAAGTCGCAGCAGTGTCTGACTTAGGTTTTGAACCAATCCCAATCCCCAACCCCGTCACCGGGTCCGGCCCGGCCGCCGGGCCGGTCCGGCTGTCTTTGCAGTCAGGAAGGTTAAGCTCGGCAATAAGCACGCCGTAGTGCTTGTACTTCTTAACGGTGGCCATCACCTCCCCGGCGCTATGGCAGTGCACATAACCCTCAGGGGCGGTGTCATTCTCATCAAGCCAGATCCTGACACGCTCGTGGTAGGGTTTTCCGGTACCGAGATATTGAGGAGGCTCAAGCTCCTTTTTAGGTATAACTCAGGCTCTGAGATCAGATAGCTTAGGACATATGAATGGCAGTAGCGGGTGGTTTTCCGCTTCACCAACAGGTGGGAGAGGTACTGTTGAAACTGCATGACCTCCTCCTAACAGCACTCACTCATGAAGTACAATCATGCTCACGATCCACGCCATTGGGACAGAACCCGGATTGCCTGACTGCGCAAAGCCAGACCGGCATAAAGTTTTATTGGTTTTGGTTGGCACCTAAATTTATCTTAAGTATATTGAGATCAACGATAATACCTCTAAGATTATCATTATGATAACCACGCACACATCAATTTTTATGCTATAATAACCCTCAATAAGGAGCTTATTGTAACTAAAAAACTATTCATACCTAAATTTAAATACTAATATGCTGTATTAATGTAATTAACTTAAACATCTATAAAAAGAGAATCTTCTATATGTCAGATACCACACAGGAGAGCGGGATCTCTCAAAACAGCACTGACCCCGATACTACGGTAAATCGCGAGATAAAAGACAGTGTTTTCAGGGATTTATTCAAACTGCCTGAGAACGCCTTGTCTTTATGCAATGCCGTGCGCGATACCGGCACCTCAGATCCTAAAGATCTGGAAATCTTCAATCTCGATGAGGCGGTGATATCTCCCTACCGCCTGCTCAACGATCTGGGTGTCTTAATCGGCCATAGTATGCTGTTTATCTGGGAGCATCAGTCATCTACCGATCGGCTGATACCCTGGCGTGCTCTTGAGTACTACGTTATGCTGATACGTCGTAAGATGCAGATGGACGTAAGCTACCCACAGCAGGGCTTGCCCCGTCCTTTCTTCTACGAGATTTTCTTAGGCAGTAAGAGCGGCCCGGCAGTGCAAAAGCGCGAGTTGGCAGAATTGTATCTGCCGGGAGATGAGACCGGTATTAACCCGCCGGTTCTGCGCTACAATATCTGTAATCCGGAATGTCCGATCCTGAGCGCCTGCCCGCCGTTGTTTGGCTATGCCGAGCTGATTGGTCGTATAAAAGAAGGCGTGAAAGCGGGCCTCCCTATGAAAGAGGCGGTAGCTGGGGCGATTGAATACTGCATTCAGCACGACCTGCTTCGTGACTATCTGTTGTCGAAAAGAGCGGAGGTTATGGAAATTATGCCAGTTCAGCTCAGCATGGAAGAGTTCACCGAATACGTCAAAGCAGACGGCCACGCCGAGGGACGTGCCGAAGGACGTGCCGAGGGACGTGCCGAAGGACGTGCCGAAGGACGTGCCGAAGGACGTGCCGAAGGACGTGCCGAAGTAAGCGAAGAGATCGCCCGCAAGATGAAGAAAGAAAACGCAGATTACAACTTCATCAGCCGCGTAACCTCGCTTCCGGTTGAGCGGATCGCGCAGCTTTAAGATCTGCCCCGGCCGTTTAGGCGGCCGGCTTTCAGAGCGCGGAGATAACGGAAATTATGCCA
>JAFUGP010000123.1 GCA_017469335.1 Succinivibrio sp.
CGGCGAGCAGGATAACTTGCTCTCGGGGAGAAAATTAAGCCACAGTCCATGGCAATGTGCCAACGAGCCGATCATTATTCGGCGTGAGGCGGTATAATAACGGGTGAATGAATTTAAGGCCGTCAATTACTCAGGCCGAAATTTTGGACTACACCAAAGGCTCAGATCCGTGCTGTGGCAAAAAAACTCAAATTTCCCTAAAGTTCTGCTCCATAATCACCGATAAGTGAGGTACAGGTGCAAAAGCGTCTGTCTTTTTTGGAGATTGTAAGATGGCAATTGATACGAGTGCGCTGTCGTACTTGAACAATGCTCTGTCGCAAATCAACGGCACCAAAGTGCAGACCAACAGCAACAGCACTGACATGCTGTCGGTGATTAACAACGCCAGCGGTCTGGCCGCTACCGAAAACCGTTACAAGGCTGCCTTCGAGGAGAAGATGAAGCTGGCTAACGGCTCGGATGATGTCGTTGAGATCAGCGCCGATTCTCTCAAGGCGTTGCAAAACTACGTCCAGGGAGAGAAGGCGTCTGGCTCGACCGAGACTCAGTACACTTACGACTACGCCACGATCAGGAAGCAACGCTTGGCCAATCAGGCTGCCATGGAGCAGGAGATTGCCGAGAAGTACGGCCATAAGGAAACCGCAACTCCGACTGCCGAGGAGACTGCAGCACAGCAGTCCGCCACTCCGGCTGAGCCGGGCACGGCAGCAGCCGAGCAGGAGGAACAGGTGGCCTGATCTTAAGGTTGCCTGTTGCCGCAAAAAAGGCGTCGCTCTTACCGAACGGCGCCTTTTGTTTGTCTGGTGAGCGAGCGCAACTAACTCTTAGGTGAGGTCAGTTTCGCAATCAAAGTGCCCGGATCGTTCTCGTACTCGCCCAAAGGACAGAGATAACCGCTGTTTTTCATGACCTCTCCCAGCCAGTCATGCTCCAGGCGGTTGCTGTGCCGGTAGAAATACAAATAAAATTTGTCGGCCTTGGTCAGCAGAGAACTGACGATGCGGTAATAGTACTGCTTGTCCTGACCGCTCAGCGACTTTTCATGGTGTACCAAGTAAAGCAGCTGACTTATCTGGGAGAGGTAATCCTCAAACTGATCGGTCTCACCGGCCGCCCGGCTGACCATGCCCTCCAGTGCCTTGCTCGGATCGGCGCCGGGCTCCTTGCGCAGCACGCCGAAACTCTCATTGAGCAGCGCCACGTAAGCCAACTTGATGCGATCCACAATCTGCCGCCTGAAGCTCTTGTCGTTGACCCGCACATTCATTTCGTAGGTGTTCTGACGCCGGGTGCTGACAAAAGCCTCCAACAGCACGTTAAAGCGTTGGGCAAAGGCCTGCTCCTTGTGCTGTGAGGCCAGCTGTCCTACTGCCCTGGCCAGCATCCTGCGGTCGGTGTACACCGCCCAGACCGCCCACATCACTCCCACGAAACTTAAGGCGGCACAGACCCCCACCGCGCACAGCAAGGTGGGCTGCAGTTCCGAGGTGTGGATCACCAGCGGGGAGTAGTAGTAGACGGCATAGAAAACACCGGCGCCGATCGCCACGATGAAGATCAGCCGGATCAAAGCCCATACCGCGACTAAAAACTGCATTGCGCCGCCCTCCTCATTACCGGTTAAACCTAAAAGTCAGGCCGGTGGCACCGGCCTGAACTGCCTTATTTGAGCGTTATGATGGATTTGCCGCTCATCTCCTTGGGAATTTCCATGCCCATGAGATAGAGCATGGTGGGCGCGATGTCGCTCAGGCGTCCGTCATTGCGCATGACCGCGTCGCGGCCTACATAGATAAACGGTACCGGCAGATTGGTATGGGCGGTGTAGGGCTCGCCCGTCTCCAAATCCTTCATGCGTTCGCAGTTGCCGTGATCGGCGGTGATAAGACACTCCCCGGCTACTTTCTTCAAGGATTCCACCACACGGCCGATGCAGCTGTCTACCGCTTCCACCGCCTTGACGGCGGCCTCAAATTTGCCGGTGTGACCTACCATGTCGCCGTTGGGGTAGTTGCAGATGATGACGTCGTATTTTTCCGACTCAATGGCCGCGCACAGTTTGTCGGTGAGTTCCTGGGAGCTCATCTCCGGCTGCAAATCGTAGGTTTTAACTTTGGGACTCTGTACCAGGATGCGGTCCTCGCCGGGGAACACGGTTTCCACGCCGCCGTTGAAGAAGAAGGTGACGTGAGCGTATTTCTCGGTTTCGGAGATGCGCAGCTGCGTTTTGCCGTGAGTAGACAGCCATTCGCCTAAGGTGTTGTGCAGATCCTCGGGCGGGTAGGCACAGGCGGTCTTGATGTCGGCGGCGTACTGCGTGAGCATCACGAAATCGGCGAGCTTAGGCCTGATCTCGCGTTTAAAACCGGTGAAATCGGCATCGGAATTGACGAAGGCGCGGGTGATCTGCCGGGCGCGGTCGGCGCGGAAGTTCATGAAGATGAGGCTGTCGCCATCCTCCAACTTGACTTTTTCGCCAATCACTGAGGCCTTGACGAACTCGTCATCCTCGCCTTTCTCACCGCGAACATAGGCGGCATCCAGGGCGGCCGCGGCGCTTGCAAAGGGCGCAAATTCGCTCTTGCCCTGAGTGAGCAGATCATAGGCTTCCTGTACGCGATCCCAGCGGTTGTCGCGGTCCATGGCATAGTAGCGGCCGACGATGGAGGCAAATCGTCCCACACCCAATTCTTTAAACAGATTTTCAAAGGGCACGAAGTACTCGTGAGCCGAGCGCGGCGGTACGTCACGGCCGTCCAAGAAGGCATGAAAGTAGATCTTTTTGGCCCCGCGCTGCGCGGCCAGGCGGATCATGGCCAGGATATGGTCTTGGTGGCTGTGCACGCCGCCGGGGGAGCACAGACCCATGATGTGTACGGCCTTGCTCTGGGAGACGGCCTTGTCCACGGCGGCGGTGAGCACCGGATTGGTGAAAAAATCACCGTCTGAGATGGCCTTGCTGATGCGGGTGAGTTCCTGATAGACCACCCTCCCGGCGCCGATGTTGGTATGTCCCACCTCGGAGTTGCCCATCTGACCCTCCGGCAGCCCCACGTCAATGCCGGAGGCCTGAATGTCGGTGTGGGCGTAGTGCTCGCACAAGGAGTCCAGCACCGGAGTTTTGCCGGTGTAGACCGCGTTGAATTCCTTGACCGGGTTGTCACCCCAGCCGTCCATGATGATTAACGCCAAGGTTTTTTTCTGTGCCATAGACTTTTCCACCAAAAAAGATTAAGTAGATACAAAATGTTTCAATTCTTTCCATTTTAGCTGTTTTGGCATGTGATCTGCCTTGCAATTGTGTGAAGCAGTCCCTAATCCCTTCATCAAGCTCCCTCGGAAGTAGAAGCCGCGCCGTTAAACTGTCAGTGCGAAGTGCCGCAGCTGAACTCCGACATGGCGGGCTTATCGCAGATACGCTGGAGGAGCTGATGAAGAGAGCAAGATTAATCCTCGCCCTGAGCGCCGGACTGGCCCTGCAGTGGACCGCGGCGGCCGCAGACTTGTCCCTGCTGGACTTAAACGAGCCACAACCGGTGGTGGAGATCATGCTTTTCCGCTCCAGCGGACCTCACTCCTTTACGGTTTTCCTGCGAGAGCAGTTTTTGCGGGAAGCCGCGCGGCATCCCGCTCTGGTGTGCCACGTCCCCGAGCTCATTACCAACGGGGCCGAGGAATACCATCACGTGTGGCAGCAGACCACCGCGGCATTGCAGCTGGGTAAGCGTCATTATCTGGTGGCCATTCCCGCCGATAAAAGTGAAGGCACCCGTCTGTATGAGCTCACGCAGCAGGCCGGGGCGACCATGATTTCCTGATGCGCGATCCCGGACTGCCCGCACTGGAGGGCAGTGCCGGAGCCTGGCTTATCGGGGTAAACCGCAAACAGCCGGCCCTGCAGCAGCTTGAGCTGCTCAGCGCCTGGCTGAAGGAGCATCCCGGCTGGGATAAAAACGGCAACGGCCGCTTTGATTATCTGCTGCTCAAGGGCACTGCCCAGGATAACGACACCACCATCCGTACCCGCACTTTCAAGACCCAGGAATTGTCCCGAAATAAGACTTAAGACTTCTGAGGTCTGATTATGTAGTTCCATTGAGGGTGCGGTCCACCGAATTTTATCCTGAGATTGTCCATAACTTCCTGATCTACTTTGATGCCCTTACGGTATATCTTGCCGCCATCATACTTGCACACCACCTTTAAACCTTTAGTTGTGGTGGTGTGGCCTATGAGATTTACCACTGTCTCTATGTCAACTAAGGGTTTGCCTTGCCAACTCTTTGTGATGTAACAAAATAAGCGATGTTCAATACGATTCCATTTTGAGCAGCCCGGCGGAAAATGACAAACCTTAATCGCCAATCCGCTGGCGTTGCTGAACTTTTGCAGTGAGGCTTTCCACAGTCTGTTGGTACTGGAATTGCTGCCACCGCTGTCGCAG
>JAFUGP010000124.1 GCA_017469335.1 Succinivibrio sp.
AACATGATCAAGACCATCAAGAAACGAGGGTATGGCTATCCTGATACTGAATATTTCTTCTTAAAGATAATGGACGAAAGCCGTAAAAAGGAGAGGTTCTAAAAGATGCCGATCCCCCTAAAATATCCATTGAACCAAAAGTTTGAGACACTCTTCCAGTCGCTGGCGGGATAAGAGGTAAGTAGTTTTAAACTCTGGCAGTTTCTCAAAGCGGCAGTTCTCTTCAATATCATAAATATTCGTACTCAACAGCCTGAGCATATGGCTTCTTTTTTCCGGTGTGCAGACCGGGGCATCGGCAAAAGTATCTTCAGTCGCCATGATGGGACACGATCAGTCTGCCTGGGTGTGCCATGCCATCGAGCATGAAGTGTGTGCCTATTACAACATTACCCACGGTGTGGGTCTGGCCATCCTCACTCCCCCTTTCATGGGCTATACTCTGACCGAGGATGCCGTGGATCGTTTTGCCCAATCCGGTGAAAAGGTGTGGGAAATGCCTCCTGCGGATGATAAGATGAAGACGGCACTTGAGGCGATCAAAAAGAC
Source organism: Succinivibrio sp. (assembly GCA_017469335.1). GTDB lineage: Bacteria > Pseudomonadota > Gammaproteobacteria > Enterobacterales > Succinivibrionaceae > Succinivibrio. The sequence continues at coordinate 550 of JAFUGP010000124.1, forward strand.
CGAGGAGTTCTTCAAATCAATCGGCATGCCCTCCAAGCTCTCCGAGCTGGGCATCACCGAAGAGCATTTTGAGGACATGGCAACTCACATTAAGAAGCATTGGTTTGCTCCGCTGACCATCGCGCCGCGTCCAGCGGACCATGCGGGTATCCTGGAGATTTTAAGAAACTCCCTGTAACTTACGCCAACGCCGGGTGCCGCCCGCCAAATGTGCGGCACCTGTGCTTTAAGGCGGGTGGTTAATTCTGAGCAAACTTAATTTTCCGGTACTGTTTGTTATTTGGCGGCAGCTCGCTGATGACCGCACAGTGCCGGGAGTGATGACCACAGAGTCAACCTGCCTATCTTGAAATTAAGGGAACTATCATGAAACTTGCCTACATCGGCACCGGCAAAATCATCGCCGATGCCTTAAATGCCGTCAGCGCCCTGCCCCGGATCGGCTCGCAGGCCATCTTCGCTCGCCAGCGCAGTCTGCCCAAAGCCCGGGAGCTCGCGAACCAATACCATATCCCGGAGGTCTACACCGATTATGCGCAGCTCCTCCGTGAGACGGATGCCGACACGGTTTATATAGGGCTTATCAATTCAGCACACTACCCTTACGCCAAAGAGGCTTTGCTGGCAGGCAAACACGTCATCCTGGAGAAGCCTCTGACCGGATTTTACGCCCAGGCCAAAGAACTGATGACCATAGCCCAAGAGCGCGGGTTACACCTGCTTGAGGCCATCACCATCCTGCACAACGACATCCTGCCTAAGTTAAAGGAGCATCTGCCCGCCTTAGGCCCCATCAGAATGGCCCTGCTCAACTACTCGCAATACTCCAGCCGCTATGACAGCTATGCCCAAGGCAGCGTGGAACACGCCTTTGATCCGGCCTACTACGGCGGGGCCCTGTTTGATATCAACATCTACAATGTGCATTACTGCGCAGCTCTGTTCGGCCGTCCGCTTAAGGTAAGCTATCTGCCCAATATTGGTTTCAACGGCATTGATACCTCCGGCGTGCTTACTTTGAGCTACGCAGGTTTCACCGCGGTATGCTGCGCGGCCAAGGACTCGGACAGCCGCTGTTTTGTCTCGGTGCAGGGTGAGCAGGGAACTTTGCTTATCGACGGCAAGCCCAATGTGGCCCCTAATCTCAGCGTAACGCTGATCGATCCTGCAGGAGGCACGGTACGCGATGCCGCCGGGGCCGAGGTAAGAGCCGCCCGGACGGTACATTATGAGGCCGCGCCGGTGCACCACCGCATGTGCCCGGAGTTTGCCGCCTTCGCGCGGATCATCGATGAAAATGATTTTGCGCGCAGCACAGCGCTGCTCGAACACTCACTTGTGGTACTTGAGATCCTAGAGCAGGCCCGTACCCAGGCCGGCATTGAGTTTCCGATCAGTGCTTAGCTCTTTCATAAAAGAAAAAGCCCTCGCTTCCCTCCAGAGAAGCGGGGGGCAGTCAGATACAGCAGGCCCTTTTTCGGATCACAACGCAACCAAGCGCCGACCCTGACCTCAGGATTTAAAACCCGGCGCACGTCTTTCAAAAGTGGGATATTTCACCTAAGGCGCCCGCCCGGGGAGCTGTCCCTCCTTATGAGCACGAAGCCTGAGTCAGTTTGAGAGTGCTGAACAGCGCCTGCATTAAGTCAGCATACCCCGCCTGTACAGGCGGGGTATGGCGTTCCAAGCAGGCTTAGAACTTATTGGCCACAAAGAGCAGATAGGACTTGACCCCACCGGAGTTGGTCAAGAGCGCCCACCGACCTATATTGAGATGGTTGCTGGCAAAATTACTGGCATTTAGCGCCGCGGTAATCTCGTTATCCGCGCTGATTTTATCCTCGACAATTTCAACGCAGGCTGAGGCCATATTCTTGTTATTGCTCAGCTCGGGATCATGTTTGGCCGGATTGCCCAACGGCATATTCTCCATGTAGTCCCTGGCCGTCTCAACCATGCGCGAAATCATTATCTCCTTAATCTTATTGGCGCACTGAAGGTACTCTCTAACCTCCGGCCTCTGAGAGAGCTCATCAAACAGCTGACGGGCCGCCTGCCGGTCTTTTTCCAAATGGGCACTATTCAGGGATGTTATGCACCCATCAAGCTGCTTTTGTACCTCTTCAGACAGTTTGGCCTTTAAGGTCAGAAACTCCCGGTGCAGCGGCAACAGCTCATCGGCATTCTTATCGGCCTTAAGGTAGTTGCCCAAGCCCATATTCTGTATTTTGTTGAGGTGTTTGCTGTCCGTGAAATCAAGTTCGATCTCACGCCCATCCCACAGTTCCTGCTCACTGTAGCCAAAGCAGTCATTGACCAGTCTGAGCACCCCCATCTGTTCCTGCTCGGCTTCAACATAAACCTTATAATCCTTTTCTGCCTGGTCCTTGGCTGAATTAAAGGACTTAATCTCGTCAGCACTGGCGTTCTCCGGGAGCTTGAGTTTGCTCTGCTCGTTCCAACTGTCCACGGGTGCCCGGTTGTTGAGGTCATAAGTAAGGTATTTGTGGTACTCATCTATCTTTTCCTGGGTGATGGGTTTATCATCGTAAGACTGGTCGATTAAGCCCGCACTCCAGTCCATCCCGCGTCTGATATTATTTAACTTCACGTTGTTAAAAGCATCTTCGATGCTATCCATCAGCGCGTTCAGTTCGTCTAAGCCGTTACTCAGGCGCTTCTGGCTTTCGGCCATGTTAATGATGGCGCCCGGAATGGCTACGCCGGCTTCCTGCAGCTTTTTAATCAGCAAACTCAGTCTGATACCTAACTCGTTCTTGCTGCCCTTGAGCAGGATGGGCTTAATCACATTGTCCAGGAGTTCGGTTTCGCGGCTTTGGAATTTCGCCAGTTCCTCGTCACTGAGCAGGGCTTTGAAACCCTCCATAAACAGTTTGACCGTGTTGCGCTCCACGTTGGTCTTGTCTTTCTCCTCGGTGGCGTCGAACTGATACAGACCGCCGAAGGCTACGGCCATATTTACCTTAACCATGGCCTGCGTCTGGTTCTCGTCAAACGAGGAGGCATTACCGTAGTCGATGATGGTGATCATAGACTTGCTGTTGGGATCGGTCTTGTCCTGGATGGACATATCCCCCGGCTTCACCATGAGGTTGCCCGGATGCATATCGCCATGGAAGAAGCCCTCCTTGGCAAACAATGCCTTGTTGAGCCATTTCTTCGCCGTGGCCCCCAGGCTCTTGTTGATATCATGCAGCTCCTCGTATACGGCTTTGAGCTCTTTTTTGATGGCCAGCACTTCAGCATGGGTTTTATAGGGGCGTGTCAGGATTTCCTCAATTTTGGCCTTGGTCTGCTTGATATAGCGATCAAGGGTCGTGCCCGGGGCCTGTTTTATCAGCATGGAGGTTTCACTTACCGGAGCGCCTTCCACCAGGCTCATGGTGCTGACGCGATCCGAGTCGATGTTGTCGTTGTAAACCCGCTGACCCTGTTTGATGTTGTCTTCCTCCAGTCTTAAGTCAAACTCCTTTTGGTACTGCGCGTAGATCCCGCGGTAAGTGTCGGCCATGCCCGGGATCTTGGAGGCTTCGGCCATAAACTGCTCAAACTCACGCTGGGCCTTGACCTTGACGTCCGGGCGGATCACCTTGAGAACCGCCTCATAGGGTTCGCCCTCCCGCGGAGTGACCGTCACCAAAAACGCCTGTCCCACCGACGCCGCGCCCAAAGGCTGCTTGATGGCAATATTGGTAATGGCTCCCTTGGAGTCATCGACCAGTTTGAGCATCTGAGATTGCACATAAGTTCTGTCAATCGGGTTTAGGTTGGATTTCATGTCATCCAGCGCGGTCTTGAAATCCTCGTCCATGCCCGGAAACTCCAGACCCTGCAGGAGTTTGTGCATTAAAGGCCCAGCACCTTTGAGCATGGCGCCTAACTGCGTCGATGCAGTGGCATTATTGTCCGAGTAGCGGATCATGGAGGAGATCATGGAGCGTTTGTCGGTCTCCCGGGCCTGTTGCAGATTTTCATTGCCCGAGGCGCTGACAAAATAGCTTTGCAGCACATTTTTAATGAGCTGTCCCATGCCCGGCTTGTCAAAGTCATCCGGCTCGTTGGCCATTTCCGCGAGGGTTTTGCTGTTTAAATCAATTCCGGCTTCCTTGAGCGCCTCGTCAGCGGTGAAGTTAATCAAGGACTCCTGCAGCACGTTCATGTTGCCATCCTTGGCAGGGGCAAAAAGGTGCAGCATACGATCGTCTATAAGGTCGAAGTAACCGACGAATTTTTCATCATCCAGATTATTCTGGATGTGTTCCATTACCCGATCAAATACCTCCTCGCCCTCAGGGCTGTACCAGTTTTTCAGCTCCATGGGCAAATTGGGAGTAAAGTCCTTCAGCGTTCTCAAGGTGCTGTACATATCATTGATAAGCGGGTACTGCTGCTTGAGCGGCAATTCATATTTACTCTCAAGTTCAAAAATCGCCAGCACCGGTTTTTTGTAGACAGTCCAGATCTCTTTCATGGCCATCGCCACTTCCTTCAGATGCTGGGTGTTTTTAATCTTGGCCTGCTGAGGATCCTGGGCCTTTTCCTCCGCCGTGGGGGCCGGTGTCTTGACATGCTTCTCGTAAATCGCCTTGATATCCACTTCATAAAAAGGCTTGTTGTTCGCCTGTTCGGCCTTGACCTGAGCGTTCTTGAGCAAAGAGGCGTTGAACTTATCCGTGATCAGCTGTTGTTGCTGCGCGGCCAATACATCGGCGGCCTGATTGACCACTTTGTCAAGCTCGGCGAGCTCGTTTATATCAATCTGCAACAGCGCGGTTTTCACCCGCTCCGCATCAAGATTAAGCTGATTGTTCTGCTGTGCCAGACCAAAAGCCTTATGCTCGTCCTCAGTAAGTCCGCCGGTATAATTGTTGCTCAACGTCAGGCACAGTTTGGTAAAGAAGTCCTTGAAGGGCTTTTGTATCCCCGCCGGCAAGGTGTCAAACGGCAGGGTACCCTGCTGCTGGGCCTGCTCAAGCATAAGCTTGAGGGCGGCCGGATGCTTGAGCAGGATCTGCTGCATCCTTTTACCGGCCTGACCTTCGGTATTGTCAAAGATGGCCGTGTCCTCAGGCATGAACAGATCGGCAACCAAGCTGTGAATGGCTTTCTGCGTCTCACTCATGCCCTGCTGCGGATCAGTGCGCACCTTGCCGATGTTGTCAATGCTGACTTTCGAGGTGACGTCCAGGGGATTTTTTTCAAGCAGGGCCTGAATGTTCGCCAGATCACGCGCCGCCTCAGGGGAGTTGACCATCAGGGGCGGAAGCTCGCTTAATCTTTGCAGCTCGGCGCGGACATTATCCGCTTTAAGCTGCGGATTGAGCACGGACTGTGCGGTCAAATGACGCAGCGCGCCGAGGCCGATACGGTCAAAGTCAACATTCAGCGGTTTCTTGTCAGTCTCGTAGCGGGCCTTCAGCACGGCAGTGAACAGCTCACGCGGCAACGGCGACTTACCGCCCTCATCGCTTGCCACCAGCAGCTGCTGCAGGGCGCCGAACGGATCATTCTTGGAAGCTTGAGTGTAGAGGTGATCCTCCCGGGCCAGATCCTCCACCACATCATTGGTGATGTTCCTGGCAAAGGCGGCATCCACATCCTCAATGGACACTTCACTGACCGACCCGGTGTTCTCACCCTGGTCGTTGGTAAAGGACATACCTTCAACTTCCACGGTGAATTTGCCGGCAGGACTGCGGGTAAGCTCCACCGTGAAATCGCCGACCTGAAAGCCCATCGAGATTGGCCGGTTTGAAGCCGCGGAGGTCATCAGCGCCGTGGCCACCTTGACGGCCGCCTGGGCGAGTTCTTTTTTCAACTGCGGCTCCTCTTCGCCGGTCTCGGGATTGAAGATGACCATTTTCGAGGGCACAGTGCCGCCCTGTAACAGGTTGACGAAGGCCTGAGCCAGATTCATGCTGGTGGCACTGAGCTTCTGAGGTTCAAAGGACTTGGTCTGTACACTGACTTTATTGCCATCAGCCTCGTCAAGATTAATCCAATCGTCTTCCGCCTCATTGGCAACCAGGCCATTGTTGACCCGGTGGGCCTCACTGTTGTCAAAAGTCTTGTTGAGCTGTTCATCCTCAACTTCGTCAAGTTGATTGTTGGCATTGAAGGCATTTAGGTTAGGGGGGTGCCATAAAGTCACTTTTGCCCCCAACTCTGTGAGTCAGTATAACCCATGGGCTAGTGGCCGGGTGATAAGGCAGACAATTCTGGCGTGAAATCGGGGCAAATTGAGGCCGTTTCCATGCAAACAGCCCATTAAGGGGCGCACTCTGCCTACCATGGCAGGGCCTTGGGAGGGACTGACGTTGTTTTGAGAATGGGTATTG
>JAFUGP010000008.1 GCA_017469335.1 Succinivibrio sp.
GAACAAGGAAAAGTCCCGGGGTGGACGCCCCAAGGGCAGTAAAGATCTCAAGCCCCGCAAGACCCGCTCGGACAAGGGCAGGCTCCGGGGCCCCAGGAAGGCTAAATAAAACTAAAGATCCCGATTTTTAGGAAATTCGCGGCGGAGACGAAGATGAATATCTGTAAAGTGAAGGGAGTCAGGCTGGAGGCCGTGGCGGCCTGCGTGCCTGAACACACCGTCTACAACCGGGAGTTCGCGAGCTCGCATTTTTCTGACGATCTGGAAGCGACCCTCAAAGCGATAGGTATTCGCGAACGTCACATAGCGCTCAAAGAAGAAACCACCGCCATTGACTTATGCGTTGCGGCAGCCAGGCGGATCTTTGACAGCGGTGCGATCCGCAGGGATGAGATAGGCGCGGTGATCTTTGTGACAATGACTCCGGATTGCCTGGCACCGAACAACTCCACCTACGTGCAGCATCTGCTGGGACTTGAGAGCAATGTGGCGGCCTATGACATCAGCCACGCCTGTCCGGGTTATGTGTTCGGGCTGTGGAATGCCGCGCTGGTCGCCGCGAATATGCAAAAGAAGGTGCTGCTGTTGGATGGGGATATCAATTCCAGATATGTCTCCCCCTGGGATAGAAGTACCGCGCTGCTGTTTGGCGATGCCGGAACGGCGAGCGTGGTATCACCCTGCAGCGGGGCGGATGACTGGTACTTCACCTTTGCTTCAAACGGCGCGGAACGTGACTCCATCGTGGTGCGGATCGGCATGCGTTATCCGCTGAAGCGGGAATACCTTGAGTATGTGCCTGATGCGAACGGCAACCGCCGGCGCTTCATTGACATGGAAATGCACGGTCAGGAGGTCTTTGAGTATGTGACAGGCGAGGTGTCTGCCATAACGGGTGAGTTTTTAGCCGAACTTAAGCTGACTGCAGGCGGGTACGAGAGGCTGTACCTGCACCAGGCCAACCTCTTCATGATGAAAAGACTGGCCAAAACGCTGGGATTTGACCGTCAAACCCAGATGGCGGTGAGTCTTGACAAGTACGGGAACACCAGCTCGGCTTCCATCCCACTGACCGTGGCCGCAGATCTCGGGCGGGAGTGCCGTGCTGCGTTGTTGGTCGGAATGGGGGCAGGAATGGCCTGTGCCGTAGGCAGCATCAGTCTGCGCGGACTGAACAATTTGGGCATCGTGCAGCTTAAGTGCTGACAGGGACAGTGGCGGCAGCGGGAGTACGGCAAGCCGTTAAAACCAACTGCAGAACTCTGCCGGGTGGTGCAGCTCCCCGCCTGCACCGTGCGCATGGAAAACGTGCCCGCCGAGGCGGCCGGGACACCCTTTAAGTAGGCGTTCTGGTAAATCGAGCGTTAGCGCTGCAACAGCTTGGTTTGCGCTGATCCGGCAGGTTTATTCCCCGTCAGAGTAATGATCCGTTGTTGCTAGCACCCTGTGTGAAGGGCAGTGTACCGCCACCGGCGGTCACCGTGACGGTGCCGGTGTTGTTCCTGGACTTGATGATCACTGAGCCATGCACAGCGGCCGCGCCGCTTACCTTAAAGGTACACCGGCCTTAACCACCACCTCTCAGGAGGCTGTACCTGCGCTCAACGTGGAGAATTTGTTCTCGGTGACGGACTGCGGCACGAGAGGGCATGTTCATACGCGAATGGCAAAAGGGAGACTTTTTGCACAACATCTTGACTGTGATGCCAATATAATTAAGTATATACTTAATTACGCTCTAAGATTGCCGTTGTTTCTTTTCTACATCATAAAGTTATATGGAATTTGCGAGAGAAAAGCACAGGATTTACCAAAAAACTTTTCTGTTTTACGCCGGGGCTACAGTCCTTTTTCCTGAAATTGATGATTCTTTCTTCGATCCTCAAAGTGCAGGTTACAACGACAGAGAGCAGCGTTTTTGCGACTTTGCCGTCTCCACCTTTGGTGTGGATGAAGAAGGGTCAAAGAAGATGTTTCGCCGCAAGCTGGCAACGTTGGATATTTTAGGCAATTGCCAGGGCAGGATCTGGTTTGGCAATAAAAATTCCGGCGTGATCATGCGCGGTGACGGTTATACCGGCTTTTCTCAGGAGATCCTGCCCCGAGCCTTTTTCATCCGCAGCTATCTGACTCGGGTACTGGAGCTGGATAAAATCACCTCACTTAAAGTACGCAAATTCAATGTCTGGAGTGTCAAGACCAAGCAGAGCGAATTGCCGGATAAAAATGTGGTGCTCGACGGATTTATCAGCAACCCTCTGAGGGAAAAGGCCGGATCCGGAGCCGGAACGGCTACAAATGAGGTTGAAGTACCCGGTCTGTTGAATTTTGCCATGGATAAAGCCGGCTCTTTTAAAGTACAGCAGGGCGAAGGGTGTGATCTGGGGATCGGTTACGGTTTCCTCAGAGATCAAAGTACCGATAAGAGCGACGAATATCTGACCATGTATTTGTACCTGGATGCAGCACAGGATATGAGAGAGACAGATTATCGCAGCGATGCGTATGAGCGCAGTCTGGAGGATTTAAACCAGCTGCTGTTTGATGCCTTTCATTGGTCCGTGTCGAAAAATGTTCTGCGGGTAATGCGGGGGTAAGTTACGAGGCGGTTGCTAAGATGGAACAGGTAAGATACGCCTGGCAGACGGACGGCAGTGTCTGTGTACCCGAGGTTTTTCTGGGCAGCGCCCAGGATCTTAAGAACAGAGAAGATGTGATCTGCGAGATTGGCGAGTCCGGCAGAATTAAGGTAAAAGTGCTGGCTCTGACTGTCGTATCACTTGGTCTGCTGTACGCACCGTCGCAGGCAGCAGATCCAGATCTGGCTGATGGTGCAGGTGCAAATTTAGAGGTGTTCAGCCTTGGTGATCATTGGATTTTTGATGCACCAAAGTCGGAGATAGCCTACCCGGTGCAACCGGCTTTGTCTTCAGCGGCAGAGCACAACCTAGAGCTGATGCGCCGGAGCTTTGACAGATGCTTTTTCTCCAACGATCAGGAACGCTCGCAGTATGCCTGTGTCTTTGAGCAGGTAGCAACGGCATTGTGCTCCTTGAAGATCAACGAAGTGCTGGTAGATATCAGCCGCCAGATGCAACTGGTGGATTTTACGGTAGATCTAGGCGACTCTCTCGTGCTCACCGCCGGTAAGACCATACGCGATCCTGCTGAAGATCGGGTGATGTTTACACTGAGCCTGGCAGGCAATACGCTGCTCGTCAATGAAACCACTCTGACCGATCTTGCGACGAGGTTGCAGGCTTTGCAGAGTGACTCCGATCTGACATGAGCAAAGGACCGTTTTATCCTGCCAGGCTCCTGCCTTTCCCGGGACTTGCGCCATGCATAGACATTGACTCCCTCCACCTTGATGAAGGAGATGACTTTACTCTGGTACGCAGGATAGGTGTCAGAGTTGAAGATCTGCAACAGGTGGCCGGTACCGTACAGGCCGTGACGGGCAGAGACTCGTATAACCGCACGGATAACGCCATCTTTGAGGAGATCAAACTTCTGACCGAGCAGATGCATGGTCTGTCGCTGAATCTTGAGAGTCGTTACAGCCGGGCTGAGGATGTGCGTTTTTATTTCAAAGTCTCCAAGAGCCGGAGCGATACCTGGCAGGGACAGAAGGTCAAAAGAGCAGATCTGAGGCAAAACGGTGGACCGAGGTATCAACAAGGAGGCCTTGTCGCCAGGATCAGAGCCTCGGCACTGCATGGCATGACCATCCCCTACACCTTCAAGGGCAATGCTAAGGATCTTAAAAAGCACATCGGGATCACGGGTAAGGATAAGATCGTCGCCGAAGAGAGACTTCAACAGATCCTGGAGAGAGTGAGTCGGGTATTCGCCGATCTGCCTGAAAATGGCTTCAAACTTCGCGGCTTGCTGAAACTTAAACATGCGCCGCTCAATCACAACTACTGGCATGTTAAGGCGGTATTGAGCCGGGAGTTTGGTTTGAATGAGGCCTCTGGCCGTAACAAGTCGGACAGCGAGCTCAGGGAGTACGGTGCAAGAGAGCTTCTTATCAAAAACCTTACGACATTGGATCAATCTCACTGCGCTCATCTTTCCCCACGCTTCTACCTTCCCGGACGGGACATCAAAACCTGCCTTTGGCAGCTCGGCAATGAACTGTTGTGCCTGGGTCTCAGGGCACAAGCAGAGAGGTAAGTCCCAACCGTTGCTGTGGCTGCCATCACCGGCGTCAATGTTCACCCCACAGTCAACAACAGTACCTACGGACGGTGAGATCGGTGCACCGCACCGCCACTGTTGGTCTCCTCGTCGTCACCGGTGATGCCGGTTGAGGCTCGGTATTTGAGGAGATGTTCGCCGCCGGGTGGGAGAACCCGCTGCAGAAAAGGCTTTATGGGCAGGGAATGGATGGGTCGGGATGGGGGCTTGCTCAAAGCCCCTGACTGTCTGATTGGCCAGGCTCCTTGAGCAAACAGGGCGGTGAACCTTTCGGAGCACCGCCCTTTGAATTTTAAGTCAACTTCACGTCAACTCTGCATACTGCCTTCTAAGTCCCTCCCCAAAGTATCCTAAGGGGAGGGCCCGGGAGGGGAAAAGGTTTCCCCTACCGCAGGTTAATTAGAAGGTGTAGCGCAGCGTGGCACTGACGTTGTGGCTCTTGGTATCGGAGCCGCCTAAGTAGCCGTAGCCGAAGCCTAAGCCGAAGTTACGGTACTGAGCGTCGATGCCTAAGCGCAGCCTGAACAGCGCATCCTCGGAGATGTCGGAGTCGGCGGCCATGGTGATGTCATTGCTGACAATCTTGGTGGTCACGTCCTTGTCACCCACAACCGGGATGATGCTGAAGTCAGCGGCAGGCTTGATGTACCAGCCACCTGAGGTGAGGATGTCCTTGGACACACCGACACCTACCGGGATGGTGACATAGGAGGCATCAAAGCTCTTGCCGGAGAAGGAGTCCCCGCCGCGGAAGTTCACGGTGTAGGAATCAACATCCAGCTTGTGGTAACGCAGACCGATGTGCGGCGTAATGGTGATGCCGTCGATATCGAAGTCA
>JAFUGP010000125.1 GCA_017469335.1 Succinivibrio sp.
GCCGCAGTAGGCGGCAAAGCGCGGGTGATTCATGCCCACGGTGACAAAATTGTTGGCATCGGTGAACACACTCTGATGGGCTATCCTCAGACAGCCGGTGACGATGCCCTTAAACAGCCAGGGCTCGGGATCTTGCTTGAAAGTGCTGCTGCTCAGCTGCCTGATGATATCCAGCATCTCCTCATAGTAGGGCTGCGCCGCCACCATCGCCTTCTGCAGGGGTACATCGTACTCGTCAATGAGTACCAGTACCTTGCGGCCATAGACTTGATGCAGCGCAGCCGCCAAAGCGGACACAAAGACCGAGCCTACGTTGACAGCTTTCTCGAACTGAGCGGCGGTGATGTCAAGCTGTGCTGCGGTGGAAAATTTCAGAATGTCTTCAAACAGCTGTTGTTGGGAAGAAGTCAGGCGGGGGTTATCCAATAAAAAGGTAAAACGGGTATAGAGCGAGGCGATGATTTTCATCAGGGAGGATAGGGCATGTTTGAAGTTGCGCCCCTTTAGCTCCCTGAAAGATACCGCGATCACGGGATACTGTCCCATGAAGCGCTCGCGCAGCTCCCGATACTGCGGAGCTGCCACCGTAAGATTACGGCCGTTGTCGATAAAAAGACGCTTTTGCCGCTCACAGTTACCGGGGTTTTGATAGTCGAGCTCCAAGAAGGCCTTAATCATGCTCTGATTGAGGGTTTTGCCAAAGCGGCGCGGTCTGAGGATGAGCAGGTTCTTGGCGTGGTTGCGCATGAAGATCTCATCGAGAAAGCGCGTCTTGTCCACGTAGTAGGCGCCCTCGGTGATGAGGGTTGAAAAATCCTCATCCCCCGGCTGGGAGAAAAAACGGACTTGCTCTTTGCTCATGGCTGTGTTCCTCGCGGTGGCAGACTCTTTAGTGCGGCCCTATTCTCGTGTGACACGAGGCTACGTCTCGGCTCTCTTTGATTACACCCAGGTTATGTTCAATGCGTAGCCGGTAAAGATAGCGCCAGTACATTTCCCAAATCATGTCTCCTGTTTTCTGCCTGCAGCTTCAATGTATCCCAGCACCTCTCGCACCAAAGAGGGCTCGTCATCAGAGGTCAGGCTCAAAACCCTCTTAAGCTCTGCTGCAGATATACCGTGCTCTCTCACCAATCCTCCGAACGCTTCCTCAAGAAAGGATGTTGGATAGCCGTAACCTCCATCGAAATCTACCGACAGTTTCTCTCCGGTCTGTTGCGCGGCCCTGATTCCAGGCAGCAGTAAACTCTCCCTGAAGTCCTCACCGGAATACTCTCCATCACGGCGAAAACGTGCCCCCGGTGTATCGGTGTAGTCATCGCAGATCCTGATGCTCGTCATTTGTTTCCCCTTAGAAACTGTGCATAAATGATTTTTAATTGATGGCTACAAGTCAATTATAGGTTAGATCCCGCATAAGTCAACAACAACCAATTGTTATTTATAATAATAGAGCGCATTTCTCAGTAAAATACAACAGTAACAAGAGTGTCGAACCCTAAGCCATATCCAAAAAATGCAATGGTACCCAGGTGTCCTTGGACCTCCGGCCATTAGGTGGTTAGTTCTGCTCCTGCCGCCTGTGTTCGTACTCCGCTTGTTGTGCTCCCGTAGAACACGTTGACGAGCCTCCCACATCCCCAGCTTAACGCCTCACAGCTGTCCTGAGACGGTGCTCAGAGAATTTCATCCTCAGCGTAAGGTTATGAAATGATGAGGGTGATTGATGGATGACGAGTTTTACCTGCGGTAGGGCTGCCAGTGTCACAAAATGAGAGCTGGGGCGAATGCATTCTCATATAACTCGTCAAATTTAGCAAAAATTTGCTAATATCAAAGTGTTCATCCCCCTGGGGTAATGTGAAAACGTTGGGTCTGGGGGCCCCTCTGGCCAGGCTGCTTTAAGTTGTCGAGTGCCGGAGGTTTTTAATTTTACCGTACTCAAAATATGCGCATATCTTTTGCCATCAGGCAGGGTTAATTCCGGTCATACGCTAAAAAGTTCAGCTATGTCATTTGAATTGACTGCAAAATTGTGCAATTTTTTGGGGCGGTATGAAAAGAAGGTCATGGAACTTGTACTGCTGTGGCCTACTGTAGCGCTGCAGACTCCGTGTCAGGGCAGCTTGATTTTATCAGACGCCCTGCTCAGACCACTTAGTTGTCGGTGCAAAGGTGCTTGCCTTCTTAAAATCTTGCTTGGAAGTCAGAACAAGCGAAGGCATGGCTGCGGCTGATCTGGCTTTTCGTGTCTTAAAGAAGCGCTGTACCGCACGAACCGCCCAAATTTGAATAGTTGGTATGCAGTCACTTAATCACCTCCAGGATCACTGTGCCCGGATCCGCGCTCTGATCTTAAAAGCAGGCCGCCAAGGCGGCCCCTCTCATTACGGCGGTTCGCTCTCCTGTGTGGAGATCTTAACGCTCTTATATGGCGCGCTGTTGCATTGCAGCCCGGCACTGTGCCGGGCACAGTCACCTGAGCGTGACCGTTTTCTGCTCTCCAAAGGGCACGCCGCCTTGGCGTTATACGCCACGCTGTGCGAATTTGGGTACTTAAGCCTCCACGAACTTTTGAGCTTTGACGCCGACGGCAGCGCTCTGCCCGCCCATTGCTTGCGGGATGTGGCTCGTGGTCTGGAGCTTAGCTCGGGCAGTCTGGGCATGGGACTCTCCTTTGGCTGCGGCACGGCGCTCTCCCTGAAAAAGCGCGCTCTGCCAGGCCGGGTTTACGTGCTGTGCGGGGACGGTGAGCTCGGTGAGGGCGAGCTCTGGGAAGGTGCCCGTTTTGCCGCCGCCGGCGGCCTTGACAACCTCACCTTGCTCGTGGACTGCAATACCCTGCAGTTAGACGGACCCTGCCCGGTCAACAGCGCTGCCGCTGCCTTACAGGCGCAGTTTGCCGCCATAGGTTGGGAGAGTTTGTGCTGTGACGGGCATAATCTTGCGCAGCTGTACGAGGCGCTGTCACCCTCCGTGCCTTCCGCTCAGTCCTCTGCAAAAGCGGTACCAGGACATCCGCGCTGCGTGATCTGCCGCACCGTCAAGGGTAAGGGGGTATCTTTCATGGAACATGAGGTTGCCTGGCATCATCAGGGACTTGATGAGGAGCGCTATACCAAGGCCCTGGCTGAACTGGGGGTGGACCTGGCTGAGCTTGATGACAGCCTTGGTGCTGCCGCTGCCGGGCAGGAGAGCTGTCATGGAGCTTGATCATAAAATAGCGCTCTCCCTCTCGCGTTTGGGCAGCCGCGGGGCCTTCGGGCAGACTTTATCTGAGCTGGGAGCTGCCTGTCCTGAGCTTATGGTAGTAGTCGCCGATACCCTGCGCTCGGCCAAATTAGAGGATTTTGCCGCGCGTTACCCCGAAAAGCTTATCAACGTGGGGATCTGCGAGCAGCATATGGCCTCCCTGTCCGCAGGCCTCGCCGCCGAAGGGCATAAGGTCTTCATGGTCAGCTTCGCGCCCTTTGCCACGCTGCGCTGCTATGAGCAGTTAAAGGCGCAAATAGGTTACATGCAACTTGACGTCATCATCGTGGGGCTGCTCAGCGGTGTCGCACAGGGCAGCGCCGGCAACACCCATTATGCTTTGGAGGACGCGGCGCTGTTGCGTCTCATCCCCGGCATGAGGGTGATCAGCCCGGCTGATGCCGCCGAGACCTGTAAGGCCGTGGAGTGGTGTCTGCAGCACCCAGGCCCGGTATATCTGCGTTTGACCGGTTTAAACGGTCTGCCTCCCGTGTACAAGGAGGACTATGATTTTGTGCCCGGCAAGGCGGTGGTGCTGCGCGAGGGCACGCAGGTGGGGATCTTAGCCTGCGGTGCCCCGGTAGGGGAGGCGCTGCGCGCTGCCAGACTGCTCGACAAACAGGGGCTCTCCTGCGCGCTGGCCAATCTGCATACTTTAAAGCCTCTGGATACGACTTTACTTGATGACTGGGCGCGGCGCTTTGAGCTTCTGGTAAGCGTGGAGGAGCATTACCGCGCAGGCGGCCTGGGCAGTGCCGTGGCCGAATACACCAGCGCCCTAAAAGGTGCGGCGCCGCTTGTGCGCCTGGGCTTTGACGATGAGTTCCCTAAGGCAGGCTCCTGTGCCTGGCTGCTCAGTCAGCACGGCTTGAACGCCCAGGGCCTGGCTTCGCAAATAGCAACAGCGCATCGTGTCTTGGCTGAAAGCTAAGTCCTGACAACAGCAGCGTTTACATACCGGTACCTCCCGGGCGGCGGCCGCCTCTGTGCTATGATGAAGCGCAGGGTGGGGCTGTCTGTCCTGTAAAAGTCGCGTGCTGTCAGCTGCAGTTTTGCCGCCCTGAACACCTGCTCCTATCTGATCACGAAGTATCGTGCACGGTGCTTAAATTGCGCGGTGGCCAAGACGATATAAAAGCAGGGCCAAAGCGCTAAAGGTGCGTGTGGTCATGTCCGTGCGCTGAGTGCGCCCTGTGGGGTGCTGCAGGAGGGCCCTTGACGGAGGTGAGTTGTGGATAATCTTGAAAAATACACCCAGGCTTTCTGTGAGGCCTTTGAGGTTGAGCCTGAGCAGGCCAAAAATCTCAAATATCAGGATATTCCCGCCTGGGACAGCGTGGGACACATGGGACTTATCTCCTGTCTGGAGGATGCCTTTGACATTGTGATGGATCCTGCCGACATCATTGAGCTGGGCAGTTTTGACCTCGGCCGCACCATGCTGCGGGACAAGTACGGGGTGCAGCTGTGAGCGCCGCTGCGGCGCGCGCGGTGTTCATCAGCGGCAGCGCGGGCGGTCTGGGCCGGGCGCTGGTGCGGCGTTTTTACCAGGGCGGCTGGCAGGTGATTGCGCAGCTGCGCGCCCCCAACGAGGACTTTACGCAGTTTTGTGAGAGTCTGTATGCCAAGGAGGAGGGAGACTCTCAGGAGCTGAGCTCGCGGGGAGAGAGGCTTAACGCGGGCGGGGTGATAGAGCCGCTTTATTTTGACCTTACCGATTCTCCGGCGCGCGAGCAGGCACTGCGCGAGCTGATAAGCCGTAAGGTGCCCTTAAAGGCGCTCATAAACAACGCCGCCGTGGCGCACGGGGGCTTTTTTCAGATGACGCCACTAGAGGCGGTGCGCGCGGTCTTTGAGGTGAATTTCTTCGCGGCGCTGGCGCTGACGCAGGGCCTGCTGCGTCTTCTGCGCCGCCAGGGCGGGGGCAGTGTGGTGAACATCGGCTCCATCGCGGGGCTGGATCTGAGCGCCGGCAACTGCGCCTACGGTGTCTCCAAGGCCGCCCTGCTGGCCTTTACCCGCACGCTGGCCGCCGAAACGGCCGGCAGCGGTATCAGAGTCAACGCGGTGGCCCCTGGGCTCTTGAATACCGGCATGGGCTCTCAAACCGAGAGCAAGGCGGCCGCACAGATGTTGGAGCGCAGCGCGTTGCACCGCAAAGGCGAGCCGCAGGAGGTGGCCGAGGTGGTGTACTTTTTATGCCAGGACGAGGCCTCGCTTATCAACGGCGAGATTGTGCGCACAGACGGCGGCCGGGCCTGACCTTTTGCCGCCTGTGAAGACTCATGCACCCAGGTGCGGCACTGACGCCAGAGCAGGCAATCAAGCCGCCTCAAGCGCCCGGGAGCTGAGTGCCCGGTCAGGTACCAGTCCCCTACCTTTTCAAGGAGAGCGGTGTGAAGCGTAGCCCTAAACCATCTGCCCCAAGCGCCGGTGACTTGCTCGTAAAATTGTTCTCGCCTGCAGGCCACACGCTCTTTTCTCATACCAGGTGGTTTGGGAAGAGGCCGGCCGTCATCGACGATCAGGGCAGCATGCTTACTTATGAGTCGCTGGATCATCTGTGCCTGGCGCAGGCCGTGCGCCTGATCCCCGGGCAGGTCGCGTTGCTGCTCTGCGCCAATACCTTGGATTGTCTTATTTTTTATCTGGCCTGTCACCGGGCCTATGCGGTGCCGCTGCTCATGCCTGCCGATCTTGGGTCAGAGCAGGTGAGGCGCCTGTGCGAGCACTATCACCCCGCGGTGATCTTCTGCGCCACCGCCCGACCTGATCTGGAAGCGCTGCTGCCGGGATTGGGCCGCCCCGGCAAATTTCTCCTTACCCATTGGCGTTATGAACAAGCCCATCCTGACTTAAGGCTCCTGCTCTCCACCTCAGGCTCCACCGGCGCGCTCAAAACGGTGCGGCTCAGTGCCCAAAATCTGGAGAGCAACGCTAACTCCATCATCAGTTACCTGCAGCTTGACGGTCGTGAACGGGCCCTGACCGTGCTGCCCATGCATTATTCCTACGGACTGTCGGTCATTCACACCACCCTGCTCTCAGGCGGCATACTGCTTATGACCACGCACTCTCTGATGCAAAAACAATTCTGGGATTTTGCCTCCGAGTACGGCGCCACCTCCTTAAGCGGGGTGCCCTATACCTACACCATGCTGGAGCGCTTGAAAAACCCCTGGCAAAAACTGCCTAAGCTTACCACGCTCTGTCAGGCCGGCGGGGCGCTGAGTGTGCCGGCCATCAGACGGGTGGGGCGCCTATGTGAGGAGAGCGGGCGGCGTTTTTTTGTCATGTACGGGCAGACCGAGGCCTCTCCCAGGTTAAGCTATGTGCCGCCGTCGCGCTGCGTGGAGAAGGCAGGTTCCATCGGCATTCCCATACCGGGGGTGAGCATGAGCATCGAGGAAGGGGAGCTGGTGTGCCGCGGGGAGAATATCGCCTTGGGTTATGCTGAGAATTCTGCCGATCTGCTCTTGGGCGATGATTTTCAGGGTGTGCTGTACACGGGCGATCTGGGCTTTGCCGATGATGAGGGGTATTTTTATCTCACCGCAAGGCGCAACCGCTTTGTAAAGCTCTACGGCAACCGGGTGAGCTTGGATGAGTGCGAGCGGCTGCTTACCGAGCGTTTTCCGCAATTAGTTAGCGCCTGCGTGGGGATGGATGATCGCCTGGTGATCTGCCGGGAAGGCAAGGGGGCTGACGGTGCCGTGCCTGAGGTGAAGTCCGTGCAGAGCGCCGAGCTTAAACGTTATTTAAGCCGCACCCTGGGGCTTAATGCCAAGGCCTTTTTGGTGTGCGAGTTTGACACTCTGCCGCGCACCTCCTCGGGCAAGCTGGCCTATGCGCAGCTTATGGCTGCTCTGGAGGATCAGGCATGAAGGCAGATGGCAAGCGGTATTGGATCTCAATGAGAGAGGGCAGCGAGGAGAGACATGCTAAAGAGCACAGATAGCGCCGAACCTGACAGCCCGGTGTGCCCGGAGCGTGGGGCGCTTTTGGATGAGGTGCGCAGACTTGCTGCCCCGCTGCTGGAGGCGCCGCCCTTTACGCTTAATGGGCAGCACAAAAGCGCGCTGTTTACCAAGGCGCTGCGCGCGCTCTCCCGTCTGCACGCGTACAGCTGCCCTCAGTACCGGCGCATACTGCACAGCGAGGGGGTGGATCCGGATACTCTGAGTGAGACAGAGCAGTTGCCTTTTCTGCCCACGGCGCTGTTCAAGCGCCTTAAGCTGTGCTCGGTGCCTGAGGCGGAGCTCTTTAAGACCCTCACCTCCTCTGGCACCACCTCGCAGCTGCGCTCGCAGATTTTTCTTGACAAGGAGAGCGCGCAACTGCAGCAGCGTGCGCTCATCAGGACGGTGAGCTCCTTCATTGGCCCCGCCAGGCTGCCGCTGCTTATTCTTGACTGCCCTAGCGTGCTCAAAAACCGTGAAAATTTCGCCGCCCGCACCGCCGGTGTGCTGGGCTTTTCGCTGTTCGGGCGGGAGCGTTGTTTCGCGCTGAATGATGACATGCAGCTGCAGGCAGAGGCGGTGGAGAGCTTTTTATCCCGCCACCTAGGCGAGCGGGTGCTGCTGTTTGGTTTTACCTATATGGTGTGGCAGTATCTGGTGGAGGCTTTGCGCCGCCTGGGTCGAACGTTGCCGCTTGAGCGGGGCATCTTAATCCATGGCGGGGGCTGGAAGAGCCTTAGAGCGCACGCGGTGGATGAGCAGGCTTTCAAGGCGGGGGTGCTGGAGCGCACCGGGATAAGCGAGGTGCATGATTACTACGGTATGGCCGAGCAGAGCGGCACGGTGTATGTGGAGTGTGAACACGGACATCTGCATGTACCTGACTTTGCGCAGATTTTTATCCGCGATCCGCATGATTTTGGCCTGTGCGGTAGAGGTGAGCGGGGCATTGTCGAGGTATGCTCGCTGCTGCCGCGCTCCTACCCCGGGCACTGCCTGCTTACCGAGGATGAAGGCGTGCTCTTAGGGGAGGATGACTGTCCCTGCGGACGGTTGGGTCGCTATTTTAAGATCTGCGGACGTCTGCCGCAGTCTGAGCTGAGAGGATGCAGTGATACCTATGCCGCAACCGCACCTTGATTTTGGCGTACTAGACGATCCCAAGCTGCGCTTTTGTCTGGGCTCCAAAGAGCAGGTAAGGGCGCTGCCCGAGCAACCGGCCTTGGCGATCTTTTCCCCGCAGACGCTGGATTTTCTGGAGCTGTTCTCCGCCTTGCTGCTGGAGGCGGCCAAAGGTGAGCCGGGGCGGCGCTTCCCCGAGCTCTCCGCGCTGGCCTTTTTTTGCAGGCGCCGGGAGCTTGAGCGCCAGGCGCGGCGTTACGCAGACGGTCTTATCAGGCGCGGGCGGGGGCTGGTCTTTCACAGCACCCCCGCCAATGTGCCGCTTAATTTTGCCTTCAGCCTCATCGCGGGAGTGCTTTGCGGCAATGCTAATTTAGTGCGGCTGCCGGCGGTGGACAGCGAGGCGGGGCAGCTGGTTATCAAGACACTCTCGCGCTGTCTTGAGCGCATGCCGCAGTTTAAAGAGCGTCTGGTGCTGGTGAAATATGAGTCAAGTGCACAAATTACGGCTTTGTTTTCGGCGCTGTGTCAGTGCCGGGTACTGTGGGGCGGGGATGAGACCATTGCCACTATGCGTCAGGCACCTCTGCCCCCGCGCGCCCATGAACTGAGCTTTGCCGATCGCCATGCGCTGTGTCTGATGCAGGCTACTCAGGTAGCCTCAGCGTCAGAGTCTGAGCTGCGCACCTTGGTGCAGGGTTTTTTCAACGATACTTATCGCTTGGATCAAAATGCCTGCAGCTCGCCTAAACTTATGATTTGGTATGGCACTGCCGCACAGCACGAGCAGGCGGCCGGACGTTTTTGGGCTGCGCTGCACGCTCTGCTCAAGGAGAAAAATTATGAACTTCCCGCCGCGCAGGCGGTGGCAAAGCTTACCCGTCTCTATGAGGGTGCTGCCTGCTGTGAACTTAAACATATCGCAACGGAGGATAACCTCATAGTACGGGCTGAAGCGGCCCGAGCTGTGCCTGCCCTGACCGACTGTTGCGGACGCTGCGGCTTGTTTTATGAGTTGAGGGTGGACGACTTAAGTCAGATGTTGCCCTGGTGCGGCCTCAAATGCCAGACTCTGACCTATTTTGGCTTTGAGCGCAGTGAGCTTGAGCACTTCTTAAGCAGTCATGCCATGCCGGGAGTGGATAGGGTGGTGCCGGTGGGCCACGCGCTGGATTTTGACCTGGTATGGGACGGCTACGATCTGATCTGTGAACTCTCGCGGGTGGTGAGCGTGCGCTAGCAAACAGGAGTTTTAACGCAGAACCTCAAGCTTACGCGCTCTGATAGGCCATCACCCCGCGTCTGCCGGGTTGTGCACTGTACACCAGAGCAAGCCTGATGAGCTCTCTGCCGTCTAAGTTTTCGCGGCCGTAGTCATGGTCTCTTATCTGATTTACGGCCTCCTCAAGGAGCTTATCTTGATTGGAGCCGTCCTGGCTGTACTTAAGCTCCAGTACCAGCACCCGGTGCTCAAAGCAGGCTATGACATCGCTTCTGCCGTTGTGGTTGTGCTGCTCGGCTCTTACATTGTCACAGTAAATCTGGATGAAGAACTGAATAAGTGCTCTTAAGAGCATCTCGTTTTTAAGCGGGAAGTGGTCATAGGGTACGGCGGCCAAGGTTTCCTTTAAGAGCTCGGCTATCTCCTCGGCACTGCCCTCCTCTAAGGTTTTGCGTACATGGCGGGCATGATTGGAGATGTCCTCGGGGAAGAGCAGCTCGCTTAAACTGTGTGCCAGGGAGGTGGCGGTCTCCTGATTGGCAAAGCCTAACTGTA
>JAFUGP010000126.1 GCA_017469335.1 Succinivibrio sp.
ACAACTGCGCTATGCCTTTGAGTTCAAGGTACAGCACCAAGGCGAGAACCCCGACAAGCGCCTTGAGGATGCCTTAAAGCAACTCGTGGAAAACGACTACGGACAGGTACCGCCGGTATCCTACACCTTAAAACGGGTCGGGGTGGTGATCGGGCCTGACTTTCGCAGCATCGTGAGAATTATGTTTATAGATTAATTACTAAAAATCAAACAGATAATAAAGCGGTGAGTAGAATAAAACCAAGGACTACGGCTAAGCAGGGCAGTCCTGGGTAAGGCCCAGATCACAGGCACGTTTTCTCAGGGTACGGGCGCGGCTGAAGCTTTGCCGTACTCCCTTACCCTGCACACAAGCCTCGGAGAGTTCATGGCAGCTCTGCGCGTCACCGAGATCACAACCTTTTTGGTAGCTTGCAGCCGAACGTTTTTCATAGTTAAGGCCGCTAAAGCGCAATAAAGCGCGGCCTGAGGCACGGCAACCCTCTTTTAAGTTGAGCTCGCAGGAGCGGTCATACAGGTTTAGGGCTTCCTTGAGATCGGCCTTAACTCCCCTGCCGCTTTCATGGATCACCCCCAAATTATGGCAGGCCAGGGCATGGTTGAGAGCGCAGCCTTGTCGGTAGTAGTGCTCGGCCTGACTGTAATCCAAAGCGACGACCTTTCCGTGCTCATGAAGGTAGCCTAGGCCTGCGCAGCCTGCACCATCGTGAAGAGAGCAGGCCTTATCCAGCAAATAAGCTATCTTGGAAAGACCGTTACGGTAGTTATGGTCGAGATAGAACTCAGCGAGATCGCTGCACCCCGATCCCAAGCCTAAGACACAGGATCGCTCGTAATAATATTCAGCCTGTGCAAGAGCCTTATCCTGAGCCGTCTGTCCGGGAATTGCCTGTTTAAAGGGAATGCGGAAGGTCTGTTGTGGTGGTTCTTCTTTGAATTGTGGGTCCTGGTACTTACCCTGAGCATAAAGTTCTCCCAAATAATCGCAGCCTTTGGCATCCTCAAGTTCACAGCCGCGGCGATAACCCTCTGCCGCCAGTTCCAGATCAGGATGCTGTCCTGAGCCGTTGTAGAAATAACTGCCCAGGTTGGTACAGCCCTGGGCATAGCCGCGGTTGCAGGAGTATTGAAAAAGCTCCCGGGCCTTGCCATAGTTGCGCTCAGTTCCCACCCCCTCGTAGTACAGTTCGCCCAAACGGCTGCAACCAGCGGGATCATTGAGCTTGCAGGCTCTTTGCAGCAGCGCCAGGGCCTGTGCTTTATCCAGTCTGCCGCCGTGAGATCCCGTGTAGATCAACCCCAGGTTGCTGCAGCCTGCACCTTCATCCAAGGCGCAGGCCCGGCGCAGGAGAGTTTCTGCCCGGTCAAGATCAGATCTGACTGCCGCACCTTCCAGGTAGGCCAGCCCCAGAGCCAGGCAGGAGCGGCTCTCTTTTAGAGTGCAGGTCTGATTGAGCAGGCTTAAGCCCTGTTTGACCAGCTCCTCCTCATCGCGTTTTAAGTAGAGCACACCTAACTCATGGCATGCTCCAAGCTGTCCGTTACGGCACGCTGACAACAAGTCCTGCTGAGGATCGGACGTACTTTTTGGTGTGACAGCCGGCGGCTGCGGTGGCTGCGGCGGTATTGCAACTTCTGTCATGGCCTGTGCAGGTGTTGAGTTTGCCGTGCCGTCCTGACTGTCAGGGGACACAGTTGCGGCCGCTATCTTAAAGTGGGGCGCTGCGGGGGCAGCGGCTTTGAGAGACGTCGCGAGCTCAATGGTGCCGTTATCAGGCAGCGATGGAGTCTTAGTTTGCGCCAGGCTCTCGCGGGCACGCTGTACATCCTCTCGGGAGCTGAAAACCGGCAGTGCCAGGGCCAGTCTGAAGCCTAAGGTGCCACGTTCATTGCTGTGCATGCCCGCGGTGGCATCACCCACGTATTCAGGCTCCTCGGTGCGCAGTGTGGGTGAAAGCTCGTGTTCGGGGCTCAGGAAATGTCCGCCGCGCGAGACGTGACCTCCCAAACGGGCCTGATGCAACAGCCGGTACTGAGAGGAGGTCATTTCGGCGACATTGCCCAACATGTCATGCAGCCCCAGCGCGTTGGGTTTTAACAGCGCTACCGACTGCATCTTGCCGCGGGAGGAGGAAGGCCCCTGAAACCACTCATAGTCGCGCAGGGGCGCGCCTGCGGGCACACCCCGGCTGCGGGCAAAGTCCTCGGCGTTGACCGCGTTGCCGCCGCGGGCGGCAAATTCCCATTCTTCCTCACTGGGCAGTCTCACAAAGGCCGGCTGTGTCCCGGATTTGGGCAACAGCTCCAGGTGGTGGGCGTAGAGATACTCGTTTAAGGCCTCGATAAAGGCCTCTATGCGCGTGAAGCTCAGGGCGCTGACCGGCAAGTCACCGTGACGGCGATCGGCCTTGGCCGGGGTGTGGGAGGTAACGGCGCGGTACTGATTGAGGGTCACCTCGGTGCGCCCCAAATAGTAGTAGTGCTCACCCTGAGTCTCAAAAGGTCCGTCCACCAAGGCCATAACGGGGGGATTGCGATAGTCACCCTCCCGTCCCATCACAAAGCTCTGACCGCGCCCTCCTTGTACCGTGACGGCACAGAACTCAAAACTCTGACCGGCCGGACCGGGCAGTGTGAGCTTTCTGTAGCACTCAAAGGACGGCTGAGTCGGGGCGGGCGGGTGCGCGGAGACTTCTGTGCTCTCAGTGAGCGCAACGTTGGGTTGTTCTTTAACCTGAACATCGTCAGTAAGCCCCAGCAGTGCTTTGAGATCAAAAGCGTATGCGTTCTGCAGGCACCCTGCAGCGACCATCAGAGACAGCATAACCGCTGTGAGGATACCGACTGGCCGCAAGATCTGCCGGATCTGTGGATAAAGCAGGAGGCGCGGGGCTGAGCTCTTAGTGTTCAATTGCCGCTTAATTCCAGGGCCTGAGGTTCATAGACATCCAGTACCGGCTGTCCTTTTTGGGAGCGCAGCTTGCCGGTGGCGCACAACTGCCGGCCCGCGAAAGCTTTAAGCGGCCCCAGGGCCGCTTCAAAGCTAGGCTGATTTTTGACGCTGATGGCCACGCCCAGATGCTGCCTTGGAAAGTCGGCCCCGATATTGAGGTAGTTCATGCGCTTGCCTGAGCGTACTGAGGCGATAGTACCGCAGACTTTGACCATCTCTCCCAGATGCCCTTTGGCCACCGCGGAGTTGATGAACAAGGCCTGATCGCCACCCGTGCTTGCGGTTTTGGCGCCCGGGACACTGCTGGCTCTTGATGCGGCCGCAGCACTCTCAGGTTGCTGAGGCTGCCCGCTCAGGCGGGCAATTTCCCCACAGGCCGAGCCTGCCCCCATAAATGAACTTAGGACCAAAGTGAAGGCGACGATGGTGATTATGACGCGTGAATGGCGCATGACAGATTGCTCCTACAGTGCTGTCAACTATCCTAGCACACACAGACTAGGGCAACTCACGGTGCTTGTGCTGTGAGCTCCTCAGGTTAATCCCGCAGTCACAGGTGGGTGTTGTCAGAGCGGCCTGTCTCAAGGCTCAAGCTCATGTTGTGGCTTACGGTGCTGCTTGTGACTGCCTCGGAAAGCTTTAAAGAGATACTTTTGTGAGGGGCAAAGAGGAAAGAGAGCTCGATACCCGCTATAGTTTAAGTCAGAGCGCCGCAGCCGCCTGGGAGATCTGGCGGTGAGGAAGGCGCGATACAGACCGGTATGAGGTAGAAGATGGAACTTGAGCTTAAGAATGATCAGATAGCCATTAAAGTGCGCAGTCAGGGGGGAGAGCTGCGCTCGTTGCGGGAACTCTCCGACGGTACCGAATATTTGTGGAACGGCGATCCGACCTGGTGGAAGTACTCCTCACCGGTGCTCTTTCCCATTGTAGGCAAACTCAGGGACGGACGCTATGTGGTAGACGGCAAAACCTACGAGCTGCCGCAACACGGTCTGGCCCGCACCCGCGAGTTTGAGCTGCTGCGCCAGGATGAGAGAGCGGTGTGGTTTGAACTCAAATACAATGAGGAGACCTTGGCCATCTATCCTTTTAAGTTCAGTTTGCAGATAGGCTATGAGCTCTCAGGGCGCAGTGTCAAAGTCTGCTGGAAAGTGGGTAACCTCGACGGGAGTAAGCCTTTGTATTTCTCCATCGGCGCTCATCCGGCGCTGCGTTGCCCCATTGTGGCGGGCGAACAGTTCTCCGACTGCTACCTGGACTTCGGCAAACCCCAGAGCAGCGGCTGCTATGAGATAACTCCCGAAGTGCTGTTCCTGCACGGCAAGCGGCCCGATCTTAAGGGGGCCACCATGCCGTTTTCTTACGAGCTGTTCAAAAACGGGGTGCATGTCTTCGATGATCTCAGCTCAGACAGCTTTACTATTCGCTCACAAAAAAGCGGCAAAAGCATCACTCTCACGGCACCGGGCTTTCCGTTTTTGGGGATCTGGACTCCCGAAAAGGGCGGGGCGCCTTTCATCTGCATCGAGCCCTGGTACGGGCATGCCGACTACGCGGATTTCTCAGGGGAGTTCAAGGATCGCGAGGGGGTGATCAAAACCGAACCTGCCGCGGTTTTTGAGACGTCCTATACCTTAAGCCTGGGCTGAGTACTGCCGCAACTTGAAGTTGTCTGCCAGGTGGCGCCACCGGCACTGCGTCATGACAGTGCC
Source organism: Succinivibrio sp. (assembly GCA_017469335.1). Classification (GTDB taxonomy): domain Bacteria; phylum Pseudomonadota; class Gammaproteobacteria; order Enterobacterales; family Succinivibrionaceae; genus Succinivibrio. The sequence continues at coordinate 4,669 of JAFUGP010000126.1, forward strand.
GGTGGACTTTAGGATTAGACATCCTCGTCAGACAGACGGCCATGATGCTCTTCAACCTTGCGCCGTTCCTGTTCCATTTCGCGTTTGAGCTCCTCAACCGAGGGCAGATCCAGTCGGTACCTGGAGGCGAAAATCTGTTTGGCGTCGTTTAAAACTGAATATTTAACAATCGCTTCGTTTTTCTGCGAGCAGAGTATTAGACCGAGAGTAGGATTATCATCGGGGTTTTTGTACAGCGCATCGAACATGCGGATATAGCTGTCCATCTGACCGACGTCGCCATGCGTGAGTTTGCCTATTTTAAGATCGATGAGTACATGGCATTTCAAGATGCTGTGGTAGAAGACCAGATCCAGATAGAAATCCTCGTCATCATAACGCATCAGTTTTTGTCTGGCCACAAAGCAAAAGCCCCGTCCCAGCTCCAACAAAAACTGCTGTAACTTATCAATGAGGGCCTGCTCTAAGTCTGACTCGTGCAGGGCCGGGTAGTTTTTAAGGTCAAGAAAGTCCAACACATAGGGGTCTTTGATGTAGTTTTCAGCCGCCAGCGGTTGCAGCAGTTGTTCGGCTTCGGCGACTACCGGAGTTTGCTCACGGCTTGCCAGTAGTCTTTCATAATACAAAGTGGAGATCTGACGTTCCAATTGCCTGCCCGACCAGCCGGCCTTGATGCTCTCCTCTAGGTACCAGTTGCGAGCAGCTTCATCGTCCACCCTTAACAGAGCGCGGTAATGTGTCCAGGTCAATTGCGCACGCAGTGCGTTCGCATTTGGAAAAAGTATATAGAACTTCTTCATTTGTTGAAGATTTCTTACCGAAAAGCCACTGCCAAAGGTCTGTTGCAGGCGCTCAGCCAAGCCATTCAATATGGCAGAGCCATAGTCAGCTCTGAAGTTCCCCTGTTGTTCATGCTCAACTATGATCCGCCCGGTGTGCCAGTACGCCTGAACCAAAGCGAAATTGACCGCGCTGTAGGCCTGAGCGCGTGATGACATCAGCACTTGGTTTATCTCTGTGTAGATGTCCTGATAAAGAGCGGGAATATTCTCAGTCATAAATTAATCAGTAAACTCTATTAAAGTTTTAAAAAACGCACACAGTGTGTGCGCATTTAAAAAATAAAATACAACATCTTCATCTTTAATATTACGAATATGCTAGTGAGGTTTCACCTTGCCTATGTTCTGTTGGTCTGATGGTGTGGCAAAAAAGTCCCAGGATTGTGAAATGCGTTTCTGCCCTGCCGATCAGACTATTTCACAGGTCAGGATATCTTCAAGAATTCTGTTCGTGCTCGCTTTCTTTTTTCTCCAGCTCATCTTGTACAGTCAGCCATTGCGCTTCCAGTTCTTCTTGCTGTGTTGAGAGCTCAGAGCGCTCTTTAAGCAGTTTCTCAATGTTACCGCTGTCCCCGGCGTACAGTTTGGTGTCACTTAGCTGGGCATCAATTTCCGTCAGGCGCTTTTGCACTTTCTCAAGCTCGCCCTCGCAGGTCTTAAGCTTCTGTTTAAGGGGCTTCAGACTCTCGCGGAAAGCCGCCTCCTGACGTCTTTGTTCTTTGGCGCCCAGAGCGGGGCGCTCTGTATCGGCGCGCCCCTGGCTGCGCAGTGAGGCGGCATAGGCGCGCTGCTGCTCCTTCAAGCGCTCGTTGTAGTCGTTGAGATCACCGGCAAACTCCCGGATGGTACCCTCTTCGATCACCCAGAGCTTATCGCAGATGGCATCTAAGAGATAGCGGTCGTGTGAGACTAAGATGAGTGCTCCCGGATAAGATGCCAGCGCCACTTCAAGCGCCTCGCGCATATCAAGATCCAGGTGATTGGTGGGCTCGTCCAACAGCAGCAGATTGGGCTTGGTGTAAGCCACCTGGGCGAGCGCCAGTCTGGCCTGCTCCCCGCCTGAGAGGGAGGAGACCTTTTGCAGTGCCAGATCTCCTGAGAAATTGAAAGAGCCCAAAAAGGCTCTGAGATCTTTTTCCCTGGCCTTAGGATCCAGCAGCTTCAGATTGTCCAGGGCCGTCAGATCCTCACGCAGGGCATCCTGCTCGTGCTGCGCGAAGTAACCTATCTTCACATCCTTGCCTAAGGCCACCTTGCCCTTCAGAGGGCTGAGCACCCCGCAGAGGGTCTTGATGAAAGTGGATTTGCCCTTGCCGTTGCTGCCTAAAAGTCCTACCCTGTCCCCGGCGTAGAGCGAGAGCTTGATATCGTGCAGCACCGGGTGAGCGGTCTCGTAGCCTGCATCAAGATCACCGAGATCGGCCAATACATCCACGGTGCGCCCGGGATCCTGGAAGACGATGGAGTAGGGCGATTCCTCCTGGGTGACCGCGGTGAGCTTGAGGCGGTCCATGGCCTTTAACATGCTCTGGGCCTGACGAGCCTTGGAGGCTTTGTAGCGGAAACGATCCACAAAGGCCTGCATGCGCGAGAGGGCGGCTTCTTCCTTGCTGCGCTGGGCGCGTTCGTTTTTGATGCGCTCGGCGCGCTGTCGCTCGTAGGCGCTGTAATTGCCCGGGTACTTGATGAGCTTGCCGCCTTCAAAGTGCAGGATATGGGTGGCGATGCTGTCCAGGAAAAAGCGATCATGGGAGATGCACAGTACCGTAGCCTGGCAGTGTTTTAAGTAGTCCTGCAAAAAGCTGATGGTATCAAGATCGAGGTGGTTGGTAGGCTCGTCTAACAACAGCAGATCGGCCGGGCAGATCAAGGCCTGGGCAAGATTAAGGCGCATGCGCCATCCGCCGGAGAACTGCGCCACCGGTTTGGTCAGCTCCTCCTGGGCAAAACCCAGACCGTGCAGCAGCTCCTCACAGCGCGGCCTGAGCGTCCAGAGTCCGGCTTCGGTCAGGCGCTCCTCCACGAGAGCAATCTGCGCTCCGCCCTGGGCGTAAGCCCGCTCTTTTTGCTCCAAGAGCCTGGCTACGGTTTTATCACCTGACATGACATAATCGACTGCGCTGCACGTGAGGGCGGGGGTTTGCTGCGCCACGCTGCTGATGCGCAGATCCCTGGGGAGGTTAAGCTGTCCGCTGTCGGGGGAGAGCTCGCCTTGCAGGGCGGCAAACAACGAGGACTTGCCGCAGCCGTTACGCCCGATGATGCCGATACGCTCACCTGAGTAGATAAAGCCGCTGGCCCCTGAGAGCAGCTCTTTGCTGCCGCGGCGCAGACACAGATCGGCAAATGAGATCACTGCTTAGCACCCTCAGAGCTTTTTGAAGCTCTGGGTCAGGGTGACGCCGTCATTGACGCGGATAAAGCGCATGGTCAGCACGGGATTGCCGCCTACCTTGTGCACCACCGTGACATTAAGATAGGGCACGCCGCTGCTGCGGCACAATC
>JAFUGP010000127.1 GCA_017469335.1 Succinivibrio sp.
AAGTAACTCCTTTGACTGAGTACTATCCAATCTTCAATGAAAGTCTTAAACTTAGCCTAGGACGTCAAGAGCTTTTACTGAAGTACCCAGAGTTCGGAGCCATCCGGTTTTCTGTAACCCCGTCCTCTAATACTATTCATAGAGCCTGACTTCTCTCTGGACATGCTGCAGCAGCCAGTATGAGTCCATGGCCACATCCCGGCATTTTGTCCCGGAGCTTTTCGGTTCGGAGCTTTTCTTTCTCATGTTCAATGCGTCCTGCGGGGAGATTTACGACGCCGGCCTAACGGCCTGAGACTTACTGCGCTCATCACGTAATCACCAAACTAAGACCAGGACCGGGCCGGGGGAGTTTACCCCTAATTCCCGTGCAGCCTGAGCGCAGACTCCGGAACGGTGCCGCTCCGGTATCCGTCAAAATCAGACATCCTCAACCTTGGGAAACCTCGGCATCGTGAGGACAATGATGCCGTAGATGTTCTTCAGCTTGCGGACAGCTTCGTAGATGCTCTGAAGCAGTGCCGGTACCTTCTGCTCACGGATCATCAAGGCCTCTTTCCCTTCCCCGGTGCTGTATCTTCTGCAGGATCTGCCCCCGTACGGCAGATCGTCATGATCCGTGCCGACTGCCCGCTCCTGGCGCTGCAGGGGGGTGAGATGCGGCTGCGTTCTGTCTGCCGATCCGCAGATCCTACTGTTATCCGGCTCTTTTTGGTTGTCAGGCCCGCTGCCATTACCGGGCTTGTCCGGCTGGTGCTGCCGTTTGAGAATGTCCGCCGCGTACTCGAAAGCAAACAGCGCCAGGACGCAGATAAGCGCATCCCGGGCGTAGATGAACCTAAATGCCTGCAGTTTTCCCGGCTCTGATTTCAGATCCGGGAGGCTCCGGGGGCTGTCCTTCAGCAGTGACTCACATGAGCGGATCAGGCAGTTAATCATTCTGGCCGGTCGTCTGCCTTCACCTCCCGCACTCGTTCCTGATGCCTCATAATACAGGGCGAGCGCCCGGTCGACGCATTTTGCGTGGTTCTCCTTTGCCGGCTGCTCAAGCCACTTTCCGCCTCCTCTTTCGACCTCCGGGAAAGCCTCGTCGGACATGGCAGATCTCAGATCGTCCAGGATCTCTCCGATCAGCTGCGCCTGCTCCGTACTGATCCCGAGCTGTTTTTGGAGGCTTGGAGCTGAGCGGCTCTCCGTGACCACGAAGCGTATATCGCCCCTCCGGGTAAAGCCGAACAAATCTTCATACATCCCTACTGTTCTGAAGACACTCTGGGATAAGAGGTACGCGTCCACCGCCACATCACGTTTTTTAAGGATGCTTATCCGATCCGGGCCGTTCTTTCTCATGTTCAATGCGTCCTGCGGGGAGATCTGCGATGCCGGCATACCGGCGGCATCCGGACTGCCGCTTGTCTCAGCCGGTCCTGGTCACCCTACGCTTGCGATATTAGCAGAAAAGATTCGTGGCAGGGGACATGCGGCGCCGGGGCGCCCTGCGCCGTTACCGCTGAGCAGCCCGGGCCGCCTGGTGGAATAACACCACCGGATCAGCGGTGTTAAATGCTCCCGGGGAGGTGTGGCCGCAGCTCTGGCTTAAGCTTAGCTGAGTGTTAGCGCTTTTGCCGCGGCCTGGCGGTGAAGGTACGCCGCCGCTTATGCGGGAAGCAGTAAACAGCAACTACACCTCAGCAAGACCACACAAGACCACACAAGACCACAGCAACACTACAGCAAGACTACAGCCTGATCTGCGGATCTATCCGGCACACTCTTAGGTGGCGCCCTTTAAAGTGAACCCCACCCTGCCTTTTTAGTGAGTCTTATCAAGAAAAACCTCAAGCGTTCTTGTCGTCCTTAAGTATGTAGTATATACTACACACTATACAGATCACGAGTCTGTTACAGCTAAAAAAACCTACAACTAAGAACCAGGGATTACCTCCCATATAACTGAGGACTACCGCAATGAAAAGCAAGAACTTTATTGAGATTGACCATGGCGATAAGCTGGTCTTTCATTTTAATGACATCAAAGGCAAGCCGCAGCTGCAACTCTCCTTTCAGCGCACCTTAAGAGTGCCTGACTCAGAGGAGGTAAATTACCTGCCCCCTGGCTTAGGGCGCTTTGAGTTAAGGCACGTTGCAGACTACGCCGACAAGCTGCCCTCATCCTGGGTCAAACACGGAGGCGTGCTGTTGCCCATGTGGCAGGCTGAAGCGCTGTGGCTTAGTTTTGACAGTAAGGATGACTGGCCCTTTGCCCTTAAGGTAGGCACCGGAAAAATCTGTGCCGTAACCGGGGAGAGCTGGAGTCGTGGTCTGCGGCAGATCACTTCTTACAGCAAGGAAGACGGCCTGGAAAGTACCCAGAACTATCTGCCTATCCCCGCGCAGCCCTGGTTAGATGGTTTTTGTACCGGTCAAGGTGAGGTCAGACAGTTTGTGGCCGCGCCCTTAGGCAGCGGGCTTACCGTAGAAGAACAGCTGACCGGTGAGGCACAGGTTGGCGGCATACAGCTGGAGGTCTACCCCTTAAAGGAGTTCAGGCGCCGGAACTATGAATTAGATTATTGTTGCGGGGCCTGCTATGGAGCACCCCCGGATACTGAGATGGGCTTAGGAGCCGGTGGGCGGATCAGGCAGAAAATTGAGGAGGATGAGCACAGCCTGGAGGAATACGAGATTGAGCATCCTCTGCGCGTGTTCGTGCATCTGTTAAATTCAGAGCACTGGCGCGAGGTAACCGGTGAGGCTATGCCGCAAAAGCCCTTGGACGCTAGTGATTACACCGAGCACGGCCTGCCCTGGTTTGATTATTACTCAGATGGCAAGGGTGTGGGAGCTACCGATACTCTCAAGGGGATCAAGTCGGTTAACGAGCTTACAGGCCTCGGCAAGGAAAAGCCCCTTGAGGTAGAGTCTTCGCAGCTTATCAAGCTCTATCATAAAAAGCACGTCAGAGTTGAGTGCGCGGAGTTCTAGGCCGTGCCTTCCTTCGGAGAATATCTCAGGCAGTGCCGGGAGCGGCACCTGTCGGAGGGGGATAAGAACTATTCGCTGCGCAAGACGGCGCAGCGTTTAGGCATAGAGCCCTCCTACCTCTCTAAAATAGAGCGCGGGGATTTTCAGCCGCCCTCTGAGGAGGTGATCGTCAACATGGCCCATGACCTCGGGGAAGATCCCGATGTGCTGCTGGCCATGGCTGGTAAACTCTCCACCGATCTGCGGGAGATCATCCTAAAGAGGCCTAAGCTGTTCGCGCAGCTGTTGCGGGAGCTTAAGGAACAGCCTGATCATGCCATTTTGAGGATCACAAGGGAGGTGCAGGACGGGGAGTGGTAGTTGAAGGTTGGTTGCGGCCGGAGAGCCGGGGTAAGGCGCCCTGCTCTGCTGTAAATGAAGAAGTTAGCGGAGGGGTTTAATTGCACGCAGCCAGTGTTTCGGGCACTGCTCGTCAAACACGTGGACAGCAGGTTCAAGACAGAGGAGTTCTTATCAGTCAAACTTGACCGAGCTATCGGCTCTGACTGTGCCTCGTTGGAATTTGAGCGTTTTACAACAACAATGCCATGAGCTACAACAAGACAACAGGCAGAAATGTGGACATATCCAGTGCGGACTTGTGCAACGCTTTTTGCCAACTCAAATGAGCAGTGACTCAGGCGAGTATTACAGAGCAAAGAACTCGGGACTATTGCTATCGTTTTTTCTATGCCCAGTCAAGCTAAAGGATTCATACTTCATACGCAGAAAAGGTCTGATATCGGACAGCACAGCTTCGTAGATTGGAACCAGCTACGTGGAAAGGTTGATTTTCAATTGGCAAGCCACGTCGTAATTGACCTGCGGCTTAGATTCAAACTCGCAACAAATGGCAATTTTTCCCTTGACTTGATAACATCTGCGTATGTGAGCAAAACGATCGCCCCATTCGGTCACTAACCCTCTCATCTAAAATCTAAGGACTGACCATGATATCTACCGAGGAACTAAAAAACAGACTCTGGAACGGTGCCAACGAACTCAGAGGCTCCATGGATGCCAGCCGTTACAAGGATTACATGCTGGGACTGATGTTTTATAAATTCCTCAGCGACAAGACGCTGCAGTCTTATGCCTCTGTCGCCCACATAAGAGGTTCTGAGTGGGAATATTACGAGAACTATCGATCCTATGTGGAAAAACATACTGAGAAGGATGGTTCAATGGATATTTTAGGGGGATCGGCATCTTTTAGAACCTCTCCTTTTTACGGCTTTCGTCCATTATCTTTAAGAAGAAATATTCAGTATCAGGATAGCCATACCCTCGTTTCTTGATGGTCTTGATCATGTTTAC
>JAFUGP010000128.1 GCA_017469335.1 Succinivibrio sp.
AGCGCCGCCGACCGGTGATCTTACCGCCAACCAGCGCCATCTCCCTTTCGGCCCGCCGACGTGCAGGCATTTTTTGTTGGCGGAAACGGCGGGCCGAAAGGGGCGGCTATCCACTTGAGACTAAAGCGAATACTGGAGGGGAGCCTGACTTTTCGTATCTGTGACACGGCGCACGCTATTAGCGGCTTACGCCGGTTGATCTGGAAACGTCCTCTATATAGCAAAAATTGGAATACTCTGGCAGCAGAAACCAAGCTGCTCCTCAAGGATAGTGCTCTTAACATAGGCAAGGCCTCCGTCACCCTGACCAACGGCTCTGCCAATGTGTATACCGCCGCTGCAGGAAGCACAGCTGCCTCGGACGCGCGAACCGATATTTCCAAAATCTCCTCGAGCGCAGACGGCACATTGGTTCTGGACGGTGCCGGCAGCTACGTAGTCGGCTCCACGGGAACCTTCTCCGGCTCGGTATCGGTAAGCGGCTCTTCTGCTGTCATGGATATAGAAAATGATTACACGGTCAGCACCAAGTTCAGCGTTCTTGATGACACCACGGTTAATCTGACCGGTGCCAAGCTGACCACCGGACAGTTGGTCAACACAAGCTCAGTCGGTATCAAAGCCACCGGCACCTCTGAGATTGACTTTGCCGCCGGAACCGGTGCTTCTGCCACCTCACTGGGTGCGATCACCAACGGTACCTCGAGCACCACCGACGATCCTTCCACGTTGACGTTGAAGAACACTGATGCCGCCAACTTAGCCTATATTGAAGGTTTGACTGTCACCCAGTACTCCGGCGACACCCTGGTGCTTGACGGCAGCAAGTGGGCAAGCTCTGGTACTGCGACCATCTCCGCAGGTAATCTTGAGTTTGCCTCAGGAGCTACGGTTTCATCCACAGCGGCAAGCACCATAACTGTTTCGGCAGGTAACCTCACGAACAAAGGTACCTTCAACGCCTCTGGTGATGTAACCGTGACCGCCGGTGACTTCACCAATACCGGTACCTTTACCCTGGATGACAAGGTTCTCACTGCCGTCAATGTTGACTTGGGCGACAATGGCGTGACCGTCACCAATTCCGCCGCCGGCATTACCTTCGGCTCAGCCTCAACCGCCGGTGAACTTACCGGCAAGATTGTGCTGGGCAACACTGCTGCCGCTGCGGCGTTGGCTCTGACCAACAACAACGCAGCCACGGAAGATGCCGTCAGCCTTGCTGATCTTGACATCTCCGCTGCGGGTGCAACGGCTTCATATTCCGCTGAGGTGACCCTCTCCGGTACCGGCCAGTGGACCGCCGATGCCGCCTCCCTGGTGGCTCTGCAATCCGGCGACAGCGCTCTGTCCATTATCAATAAGAGCACTGCCAACGACACCGGCTTAATCGTCACCGACGCGAGCGATGTCGAACTGTCCACCTCGGGCGGCGATTTGGTTGCCACCACCTCCGATGGTATCCTGACTCTGCAGGGCGGCTCCTATGTGCTGGAGTCAGCTGATTCCGTCTCCGGTATCGCCGGTGCCGGTACCCTTAACCTTGACGGCACGACCATCAAGGCCACCGGGCTGACCGGTACTGACGTACTAACCGCTTTCTCGACTCTGGCATCTGCCAGCCATCTGACCTCCACCGGCTCAGGCTCCATCCTGGAAGGTGAGTTTGACGCAGTATCCTGGTGGGGTGCCTCTGACGGCAGCCGCACCAGCTCTAACGCCGCGCAGCTGGTTAAGGCCGAGGTTTTGGACAGCGACTTCGCCGGCAATGCCTCCACTGGTACTCTTACCGCCGTGGTAAACACCATTGACGCTGACAAATTTGGTTACTACTCGGGCGGCACCTCCAAGACTCTGACCCGTTTTGAGTCCGACGCCTCTGCAGTAACCATCTATGCCTCAGATGTGACCATCTCAGGTGTTCAGCTGACTGCCGCCGACACTCTGACCGTGAGCGGCGCACAGGCCGATGAGGATGAGGGCACCAACCTTGGTACCGTAACCTTCGGTGACAACACCTGGTTCTGGGGTTCGAACAGCGATGGCAACAACATTAACGTAGCTGCCGTTTCAGGTGCTTCCGTAACCTTCGGGACCGTTGCTTCAAACTCTCACCTCGCTACCGTAGGTGCCAACAGTGCCTCTGTGCACATCGCCTCAGGTAAAGCTGTCAGCGCCGCAGCTGCCGACTTCACCTCAGGTAATCTGATTGCCGACGGCTCGGGCACCTCCCTGACCACCACTTCCGCCATGGCCATTAACGCTGCCAAACTGGGTGTGGCCAGTACTTCAGAGCTGACCCTCAACGGCGGCTCAGGCTCCACCATTTCCGGAACGGCAGCAGACAGTGTTGGCTCTGGCGGTCTGGGCAATGAAGGCCAGGTAACTCTGGAAGGCTACTTCACTCTGGCCGGCAACACCGATTTAGGCGAAACCCTGGTACTGGGTAGTTCCACTGCCGCCGGCACCAAACTCAACCTCACCGGCGCGGGCTACACCCTTACCGCCGACAGTCTGACCGTTGAGTCTGCCGGCGTGGTACTCTCAGGTGCCGCCACCATCGGTGACTCCGGCACAACCATGGTTCTGTCCGGCTCCATTACGGGCGACGGGTCTTCATCACTCACTCTGGCTGACAGTGCCGGAGCCACTGCTCCTGAGTTGGGCGAACACATCGACGTGGGCAGTCTGGCCCTTGCCACCGGCAAGTTCCAGGCCACGACCGGCACTGTCGAGACCGCTCATGACTTCTCTGCCAAGTCAGGTGCCACGTTCACCATCTCCTCAGCCTCGGTCAACGCGGGCGGAGACATATCCTTCGCCACCGGCTCCACCTTGGTTCTGGGCAGCGCCGGTGCCGTGAATGCCGGCGGTGACATCACCCTGGCCAGCAATGTCCTGAATACCTCGGGTGAGGGCACCATCAACGCTAACGGCTCTTTGACAGTCAATACCCAAACCGTGTCTGCCGCCACCGTGCTGTACAACGGCACCGGCGAGACCGATTTGTCCAAATTGACCGTGACTGCCGCAGGCTCCCTGACCTTAGGCACCACCGGCACCGGCACCTTCAAGGCCGGTACTCTGACCGGTACTGCCGCCACCGGTGTGATTGCCGGCGCGGTGACGGTTGATGGTGCCGACGCCGCCACCACGTTGACCGCCAGCAAGGTTGAGTCCGGCACCAAGGTGACCGTGAAAGGCGCTGACACCGCTTTAGATCTCTCCGGGATAACCAGTGCCGCCAACCTCGATTTGACCGGTAACAGCGCTGTGACGCTCACCTCCGGCGGTATCGTGAAACTGAACGCCGTGGCTCTGGATTTGGCCACCGGCACCGGTACTTCCGCCAGCACCATCAGCGGCATCGGCACCGACTCGGTACACGGCTGGAATTCGGCGGTAGCCGATGACACCCAGGGTGTCTACGTGGCTTCCACCGATACCGGCTACATCAACATCTCGGGGCTCACCTCCAAGTCCATGACCGCCGATACGGCCGCTGCCCTGAACACTGAAATCACCTCAGGTCAGGCCGGCACCGTGCAGGTCAACTTCACGGACGTCAACTGGATTGCCAATGCCAACAGCGGCGCCAGCGGTCTGTCCGATACCCTGGCCTTCAGTGAGGTCAACACCGCAGGCGGTGTCACGCCGACTGCCGATGTGGGTACCACGGCCGACACAGACGGTACCTATACCGTTTCTGCCGCCGCTACCGGTGACGGCACTGAAATCAGCACCCTGACCGTGGCACAGGCAACCGGCGGCTCTGCCGTCTCGACCGTGGCTCTGGCCGCAGGCACCTCCATCACCCTGGACAACAAGGGCGGCGAGGCTACCGACGGTTACATCCAGAACACCTCGGGCAGCGATTTGGCCGTGACCTTGGCCGGAACGGGCAATAACGCCGCCGAGCTGGCGGTGAGCAACTCAGGCGTCCTAGGCTCCGTACTCTCCTCTTCGGGCAGCACCGCCGCCTCCGGCGCCACCGAGGCTCAGACCATTGCCGCCATGACCGATACCGGTACCGGCTCGCTCTCCGTAAACGAGGGCTCCACCGGTGTTACCCCCGATGAGATCTCCTCATCGGCCGTGGTAACGGTGGCCAACATAGGCTCCATCACTGAGAGCTCAGGCGCGACCACCTACAACCGCGTCGAGAGCGTGAGTGTGGGTAAGGGCACCTTAGCGGTGACTGAGAATGCCGTGGTCAACAATGTGGCCTTAGGCAGCAATGCCACCGTGACTGCCGCCGCCTTTGATGTCACCGGTGACATCGTGGGTACCGGCACCGAGGCCGGCAACCTGACCACTTCCGGCGCTTTGGTGCTGGACGGCGCTTCCGGCAGCGAGCAGGAAATCTCCGGCATGAATGTGGATGTGGGCACTCTGGCTGTCTATGACACCAATACCACGACCACCGCCGGCTCCTCGCACGGCGGACGCACCGTGGTGGTGTCCGACAATAACGGTGTCTCCTCCGTGGTCGAAGCCGACGCTTTGGCCTTAAACGGCAACACGCTGTTTATCGATCCGGCCATCGTCAAGGTAGGCAGCCTACTGGTAGGTGACTCCACCTCCTCGACCGCCTTAGACGGCAAGATTGTCCTGGGTGATTCCTCGGGCTTCTACATCGGCGCTGAGAGCACCAGCTCCAACCTCAATGCCTACATCGGCCTGGTGTCCGGCACCGCCACCGTGGTGACCACCAAGACCGTGGGGCCGCAGACTCTGGTCTTCACAAACGTGGGCTATATTGACCAGAGTCTGGTCATCGGCACCACCAAGTACGATACTGACGGCACGACCATCCTGTCCACCTACGCTCCTTCCGGCATCAATGTCGATGGCACGCTGAGCAAGGACCTGTGGCCGACCACCGCCTTTACCACTTGGCAGACTGACGGTGCCACTGACGCAACCTTCACGGCAGTACCGGTAGCCGATGCCGATGAGAACACCGTGCGCGTGCAGAACGGCGGTCTGCTGGTCATCTCCGGTGCGCTGAGCTTTGCCAACAACTCGCCGCAGGTTACCAGTGTGGTGGACATCTCCGCTGCTGATTATCAGTACGAAATCCTCGACCCTGACAACGACGGCACGTACGAGACGGTCAACCGCACTGCCGGCACCGCCGGACAGCTGCTCTTCTCGGGCACTGCTTCCGTCACGGCCGACTCCGTCGTGCTGAATGGCGGTAACGTCTACGCTGTCTCAGGCTCCACGGCCACTCTGACCGGTTTGGGCACCCTGAACAGCTCGGGCGCTGCCACCGCTGCCGGTATCAGTGCTCTGAACACCGTCTTCACCACTGAGGCCGGCTCTGTGCTGAACCTGGTCAACGAGGGTGACACCGGTCTTACCACTGAGGCTGCCAAGCTGGCCAACCAGGCTGAAATCAGCGGTACCACCAACCACATTGCCGGTACTGTGAACCTGGACGGCTACTTCGGCATCACCGACGCGCAGTTCGCCAACTCGGGCACCGCCGGTGCCAACCACTCCGGTACGGTCAACGTGCTGGAAGGCTCCGTGCTGACCCTCACCGACGACACTGCCGACGGTAACGGCTCCGGCCTGCACTTCTTTGCCGCGTTCAACAACTACGGCACGGTAACCGTGGGTGACAACACTGCCGACGGCGGCTACATCGGTGATATCAATGCCATCACCAACGCCTCCACCGGTGTGTTGAACCTCAACGGCGGCTGGGTGGGCGGCAATGCCGGCAACAAGACCATCGTGAACAACGGCACCGTCAACGTGTTCAACAAAGGCGGTGTGGTGACCAACACCACCGGCACCGACAAGATCTACGGCACCTTCACTCAGTCCGACGACGGTGTGATTAACGTAGGCGGCACGCTTAACAACGCCACCACCGCAGGCTATCTCACCCTGACGGCCGAGAAGTTCTCCTTCGCCGGCAACGTCAATGTGGCTGATACCCGCGCTGCCGTGGCTGCCTCGACCATTGCCCTTACCAACGCTGATGACATCGAGTATGCTGACTTGACCAACGTCACCTTCAGCAACGCCGGTGACATCACCCTGTCAGGCAACTTCAAGGTTCTGGGCACTCAGCTGGATTCCACTGCCGACGCGGCCTCCGACGGCTCCCTCATCTGGGGTGCTACTACGGATACCTCCTACGGCTTAGTGAATCTGGCCAATGGCGCCAAGGTGCTGACCGACAGCGTTGACCTCTCCGAGGCTACCGACAATAGCACTCTGGTGTCCGCCGGTACCTGGGCTGACATCTACGCCACCGGTACGGTGACCTTGGATGACCGCTACGGCATCGCCAACTTGGGCGTACAGGGCGATACGGTCTCGGCTGATGAGCTTGAAATCACCGCCGGCAGTGTCAACGCCGTGTCTGCCTTGAAGGCTACCTCCGTGGATGTGCTGGGCGGCTCCCTGACCTTAGGTAAGGATGGCCTGACCTTTGACGCGGGCCGTGCGGCTCTGACCGCGGCAGGCGGCAATATCTTCATCAACGGCAGCTCCACCACCGTGGGCGCGTTGACCGCCGGTACTCTGGCTGCCTACAGCTCGCCGGTGAGCAACACCACCGGAGCCATGGTAGGCACTGTTACGGTAGGCAGAGATGCCGACATCACCGCCACCGCGCTGACCGTGCAGACCACCGGCTCTTCCATCACCTTCCGTGACAATGAGTCCACCATTACCGGCGAACTCACCGCCACCGTGACGGACAGCACCGGTGCCACCGGTCTCATCTTAGACGGTGCCGAGCTGACCGCGCAGAAGGGACTGACCGTGGCTGCCGACAGTATCCAGCTTAAGGACGCCTCCGTGCTGAACCTGGCTGCCTCTGACATCCTCGCCGATGATGTGCCGGCCTCCGCCACCTCCTCGGCCCTCGCTGAGGCGCTCAACGAGGACTACACCTCAGGTGCGGTCAACTCGTTCGACATCGGCAACGAGGTGAATATCACGGGCTTTGGCTCTTCGACCAAGCTGACAGCCGACCAGTACAATGTTCTGGCCAACACCATCGTGCTGGGCACCAACAAGCTGGGTATCGTGCGCACTGACGCCACCTATGACACCACCTCGGTGGAAAAGATTGTCGACGGCAAGATTGCCTACGACGATATCCCCAACTCCATCAAGAACGGTGAGTTCTTAAGCAGCGTGGCCGTGACGGACATCGCCTCCTCCGATGTCATCACCGGCTCCAAACACTGGGGCTCGGCGACCTTGGAGTCCGGCTCCTCGACCTTGAACATCGGCACCGGTGCGACCTCGGGCTTCTTGGAGCTCTCGGCTGCCAAGGCCGTGACCTCCGGCTCGGGTGATTCCGCCACCTCAGCGAATGTCTATGTCGCGCAGTCCAGCGGTATTACTCCGGCCAATGTGGTCTTAGGTACCCAGGCCGGCACTGCCTACGGCGCACTGCAGCTCAACGGCTCGGGTGAGTTAGGCACCGTGACCTTCAACAACGATGACTCCCGTCTGATGATTGCCGGCACTGACTCGGCACAGGCTACGGCCACCATCGCGCAGTTGAAGAACGACAACACCGCGAGCTCTGTCATTGACAAGGGCGGAGAGCTGGAGCTCGTCTATGCCGATCTGACCGTCACTAAGGGCGACATCAAGCTGAGCGAGGCCGACATGTCCAATGCCTCCTTGACCGGCGCCGGTGACATCACCATCGCCGACATGGACAGCGCCCCGGTGGTTGAAATCACCGCTGCCAAGTCCCTGGAGGTTACGGGTAACGGCACCTCCGGCTCGGCCTACACCGCGCAGGACGGCCATGTGACCTACACGGCAAACTTCGCTCGCGGCACGGACGACTACGCGATTTACTCCTCGACCTTCACCGCGACCAAGAAAGTCACCGTGACGGGTGCCCGGTACATCAACATCTCTGGCAACACCTTAGATGCGGGTACCGATGCCATCCTGACCGGTGCTCAGGATTCCTCGGTGACCTGGAACAACGTCAAGGCCGGAACCGGTGCCACCGCCACTCTGGCGGTTCTGGGCATCACCGACAATGACAATGACGGACAGGTGTGGGACACCTCGGTGACCAACAACACCGTGACCGCCTCGGGCGAGGGCTCCAAGGCCCAGTTCGGTGTGGACGACGGCTACATTGACAGTGTGAACAACGACGTGCTGGCATCCCATAACATCAGCAACAACACCGTCAGTGGCGAGACTGTCGAGTACGACATCGGCGCGGGCAACAAGGTTGAATCCGACACCGTGACTGCCGGCCTCAAGTTCGATGTGGACTTGGGCGATCAGACCACGGTCAAGAACTCTACCTTCACGGCCAACGGCGTGAACACCGACTCCGACACCTACGTCTCCACCATCAACGGTGAGCTGACCTCCGGCAACACCGTGACGGTCGCGGGCGCCACCTTAACCTTGGATGGTGACTTGGATGTGTTGGATGAGTCCACTGTAACCGCCAGGCTGTTGAACGTAGCCTCCGGCACCACGCTGTTCATTGATCCGGCCTATGTCTGGGCAGGCGGCGTGACCACCTCGAACACTTCCTCCACTGCCAATGACACCATCGGCGGCAATGTGATAGTGGGCGCGGGCTCGGCCTTCTACGTGGGCGCTGAGGACAGTGCGAACAACGACATTGCGGATACCTCCGCTTTGAAGTCCTACCTGGCCTCCTCCGGCTACGGCGCGGTGGCTTACATCGAGTCTCCGGTGACTCTGGCGACCGGTGCTTCCATCATCGTGGACAATGATCTGACCAGTGCGGACGATGCCACCATCACCGCCAACTCGGTGACCGTGTCCTCGGGTGATGCCCTGGTCGTGACTGCCGATGCCTTGGGTGAGCAGGATGCCAACGGTAACTTCACCGAAGGCGCCATCTCCTTCAAGACCGCCGGCTCGGTGACCCTGGAGAGCGGCTCCACCTTGGAGATTAAGGACATCAACTCCTTCTCCGGTGAGGCCATCACGGTGTTTGACAACATCGCCGCCACCGGCCTGGCCAATGTCTCCAGCGATGCCACCATCCTGGCAGGCAACCACCTGTTCACCGGCTCGCTCGCGCGTACCTCCGGCGACGGTGTGGTAACCCTGTCCTACGACGATGAGACCGCCTCCGAGTGGTTGAAGGATACCGACGACTCCATCGCCGATCCGATTAAGGCTTATGCCGCATCCTCCAACGCCGACCAGCAGTTCAAGTCTTCTTCCTTCGTGAACAAGGCTCTGAACTTAGGCTCGTCCGCTGAGGTAGGCAAGTCCCTGAACTCCGCTGCCCGCATTGCGGTGCTTGGCGGTGCCACGCAGAACGTGCAGTTAGCCTCCCGCTCTGCCACCGATGCCATTGAGGAGCGTCAGGGCTTCATCGCCAAGACCAGCTCTTCCATCGGTCAGGTGCAAGGTCAGGATGTGACCGTGTGGGTGACCCCGCTGTACGCCAAGCAGGATTCTGACGGCTACGACGGCGGCAAGTCGGGCGACTTGGGTGTCGACGGCAAGCTGTGGGGGGTGACCTTGGGTGTGGACGGTGCCATGGATAATGGCCTGACCATCGGTGCTGCCTTCCATGTGGGCTCGGGTGATTCCGACTCCAACGGCTCGGGGTATGCTGCCACCGACGGTGACTTCGACTTCTGGGGTCTGTCGGTCTATGGTGCCTACAGCTTCGAGGGCTTCAAGGTCTTGGGCGATATCAGCTACACCGTGGCTGATAACGACATCGACCAGAAGAACGCCGCAGGTCACCTGGATACCTCCATGGACTCCAAGCTGCTGACCGTAGGCTTGCAGGGCAAGTATGACTTTGATATCGACGGTGTCACCATTACGCCGCATATAGGTCTGCGTTACCACAAGCTGGATGTCGAGTCCTACACCGTGAACTTCCGCGGCGGTGACTCCTTCAAGGGTAAGTCCTTCGATGCCTCCTACGTCACCATCCCGGTGGGTGTGGGTATCAGTAAGGACATCCTGACCTCCGGCGGCTGGACCATTAAGCCCGCTGCTGACTTCAGCATCATCCCGGTGGCCGGTGACAAGGACGTGACCTCGAAGATTGTCTCCAACGACATCACCATGTCGGCCAAGAGCGATATCTCTGAGGACGTTCTGTTCAGGCTGCGCTTAGGTGTTGACGCTCAGTACCGTAACTTCGGCTTAGGCTTTGGCTACGGCTACTTAGGCGCCTCCGACACCAAGAGCCACAACCTGTCGGCAACGCTGCGCTACACCTTCTAATCAGGGCATCCTGATTTGAAGTAAGACTCCCCTGCCCTCATGGTGGGGGAGTTTCTGTGGAAACCAATAATTCTTAGGGCGGCTACCGCCGCCCTGTTTTGCTTAAGAATTCTGTTCAATACAGTGTTTTTAAGCAAACAAATCCGGTAATCCATCTGGTTTTGTTGAACGCTATCTTTTAACCAAAATGGAGGTTAGTTATGACAGACACCAAGGAATATTCACAGTTTACTTTCTTCACCAACCCAGATACCGCCCTTACTCACGTTGCGGGTGGAGTATTAGGCGATGACAGAAAATTCAAACTTGCTGAGTCTTACATCTGCAGTAGATCCAATCATGTAGATCAGGACGAACATAAGAAAGGCGAGAATTTCTCAATTTACTCTTTTCCTGGCTCAGATAACGGTGCCAAAAAACCTCAGCTACGTTCTCTGGTAAGGCTGTGGGCTGCTTTCAAAGGATACAGAATGTGCCCATCCTGCATGAAAGAACTCTTTGATGAGAGCGTACCCTCATAGGATTACTGATCCTCAGTTCCATAGTCAACACCTGCGTTGAACCTTTTCTCTTCCAATTTTGCTTCTCGTAATAGGGGCGCAACGCAGGTTAGAGGGTTAGCTTTTCACAAGACCTCATAAGTTAATTTTGAATAATTGCGCGAGGAAAAATAGGTAGATGAGCACCATTAGTTTTCTTTTTGGGGCCGGAGCAGAGATAGAACTGAGTATGCCTAGTGGCGAGGAATTCTCTTTAGAGATTTTCAGAAGGTTGTGCATAGAAGGTCCGGACAAAGTCGTCATAAAAAGTTATCTAGCCAGCCAGCTTGAGAACCGTACTTTCGATGAGAACTATAAAAGATGGCTTTTGGGGGATGCCACTGGTCCTAGACGCATTTCCATGTTTGGCTCCCAAAGCATCAAAACTCTGACCAAGTCCTCCTTAAAATTTCGCAAGGCATTGTTAAAAGAGGCTTTTGTTCATCTTGATCAAATTGCCGATAGTCAACTTAACGTTCTTGTTAGCAACTGCCAGAGCATACCAACCACCAAAACTGGCTTTAGATTAGGATCGTTTGACTTTAAAGGTGCTAGCGCACAAATCATCAATCTAGGCAGAGGAACCGGAAAAACCTATTCGTCCAAGCTGAAGAAGCTCATCAAATCTAACGGCATCTTCAGCGAAAAACTTGGGAATTCAATTCTTGACAGCGATATGTTCTGTCGTCTGTTCCTGCTCTACGGCAAGACAGCCAACATTAATGCTACTAACGAATACGAGTTCCAAGCTCGCAAGGAACTTGGGGATATACTGCACATGCTGATACAGCTCTACTGCGGTGTCAGAGCCGAAGACCTTGCTGAAACCTTAAACAACTCTCAGGTGAGTATCAACAATGCCGAAATCGCAGGCAGCGGCATCACCCCTAATGAGATAGACATATCACTCTTCGATTTAGGGGACATCTTCTCCATTGATTATGATGAAGTAGGTGCCAAGGCCTTCTCGCATATCTGCGAAAGCACCAGACCTGATCCAGCCGAAATCACCGGGATTCATGGGTACGCAGCAGCGTTAGCCTATCGTATTTTGGAAAAAGTAATAGCCCAAGGCATAGACTATCGTCTTTTGATTGATGATTACTGGAACTACCTCTACCGCCCTACCGCAGAGTGGGGAAAGTTCACTAAGATAGCCACTTTTTTATGGGGCGTATGGTACTACATAACAAGCCATAATCTAGACTCAGGCGCCCCATCCTACTACCGAGACATGGCTCAATGCGATCAATTGGTCAACAGGATAGTCTCGGTTGCCACCACCAACTACCGCACTTTTATCAACCAAGAATTGCCTGATCAGATCTTCTTGGGGCGCACCAAGAACATAACCCACCTAAATGGTACGGTCACCGAATTCTACGACCCCTACCTCAACGAAGTGATCACTGTCAATAGTGACGGGCGAGGCACCGCGGACAGTACTGATGTGGAAGGGCTGATTGCACCTGACTCACACCACCACGTGCTGGTTCCGCTATTTTTTACTCAAAACGGTGTCAAACCCATCACCAACATCAAAAAGATCCAAAGCTATCAAAAGCTTTACGAGTCATGGATTCAATCATCAGAATTGGTAATAGTCGGCTATTCTTTCAGCGACAGTGATGCCCATATCAACGGCATGTTGCGCTTATTATTTCACGAACCGCATCATCCACTACTGATTGTGGTGGACAAAGCAGATGAGATCAACAAACCAGACTATCGCAAACGTCTCGCAACACAACTGCGCCTCAGGGTACAAGATGTAGAGCAAATAAAACTCGTTTCTGTGGAAACAGCGCCCTGTAGACATGACAGCAGTTGGCTTAAAGGTGTCATCTAAATGATGGCGAGTTTTATCACAACATCAGCCACGGAGGATTAGATGTCCTCAACTAAGTCCGGCGACAACTGCTACAACGCGCCGGAGATTGGGAATAGCGGAGCATTTGCAATGGATGAAAAGTATCCACAGCCTTTAAATACATTCTACTATGGAGAATTTACTCTGCGCCACTGGTTGCGCCTCTTGCTCAAAAGAGAGTTAGAACTGGCGGAGTTTCAACGTTGTCTTGCCTGGGGCGAGGGTAAGGTCCGTAAACTGATCAATTCTTTGTCGCAAGGTCAGTTTGTGCCGCAGGTTATCTTAGGACTTCTCAGAGAACCAGACAACAAAAACAAACTCATCATCATCGACGGACAACAACGTCTGACAAGTCTGCTTCTGGCCTACCTTAACCTGTATCCTGATAAGGACAAATTTCAAAGGGTTGGGGATATTATCAGCCCCGACCTTTTTGCCGAGAGGACCCCTTTATCGGATGAAGATCCGGATTCAGATACCAACTCCGAGACACTGTCCGGCTCTGTGGCAGAACTGACGGATCATGGAATTGCTGTGGCAAACCAGCCAGCTCCAGAAGAAACGACTGACAAAAAGATACTGCATTTAAAAAAATCCCCTGTTCTCCAAACGGTATCTGGGTTTGAAACTGCCGAGAAAAACACCTTCGATGGAGTCAATGATTACGAAAGAAAACATCCGATCATAAGGTGGAACTTTCGGCACCTGACCTCACAAGGAAACAGCCGAGAGGAGATCATTCACAAATTGCGAGAAACCAGAATCGAGGGCCAAGATGGCTACCTCATTGACTGCTACCGACAACTTTATCCTAGCTGTGATGCACCGAGTGACGATTTTTTTGACAGTCATACCATGTCATACACCTACGTCATACCGGATATAGTCTCCGATCCTCAACGTTTCTACATCAACATGTTCGTAAACGTCAACGATACTCCCAAGGTTCTGAGGCCAATAGAGGTACGCCGAAGTCTTTATTTCTATGACGAGGATTTGAAGAAATTTCTAGAGCCTGAGTGTTTGGAAGAATTTACTTTTCGCTATGACAGATCGCGTTGGACAGTTGACTTTTGCCGTTGTCTAGCGCTGCTGTCTTGCTATCGCCGCAAGAACCACGATAGCGCCGCTGTTGCAGAGTGCCTTGAGGGTGGTATTGAAGATTTTATCAAAGCCTTTGTACTGACTCTGGTGGACAGTCGCGACAGTCAGAAGAGAACAGACAATGTCTCTGACGGTAAAGAAAATGCTGATATTCAGAAAGGCTTCGCCATCCCATTGCCCTGGCCTGAAGACGGACCTACAGCCGAGGATTTTGACAACTACTCTGAACTCATCACATTGCACGGCGGACTACAGAGCATGGGCAAACGTCTTGAACAGGGAGTAAAAGAGTTCAAGTTACCGTCCCACTGCAAATCAATAGCCGAAGCTGACCTCTTCTTTATTGGACTGGTATACAGCACAGTGATAAACAACCTGCGTCCCAAGCTTGGAAAGAAAGATGAGTTGTACTCAAAACTGCAACAGGCAGTAATAACACAAAGAAAAACTTCTTCCAATTCAAGGGCTCCTAATACTCCAGATCTGGTCGTTGAAAGGATTGAGGAATCCATCAAAATCTATGGAGATTTCACTGAATGAAAGTACGCTCAGGTGACGATCCGTCAGGAATTATTTCTCGTCCTCTACACGCAGTTGCCTGGGAGGATCTCAGGACTGTAGGGTGTTTTTGTGTCGGTCCTCACTATCTTGCGCTATCACGCAGTCTTCTTAAGGGCAGTTTTCTCGCTCTGACCGGATTTCTGGAACAGAAATGTCGGCTTATGGGCTTCATTCTTCAAAAGGACGAGTTTTTGAACAACGGACGTGCTATAGATTTGGCCGCTCTAACTATGTCCTCGCTTGATGACAAAAACAAGCTTTATAAAGAATTGCATGGTCGCTATTTGCGTCTGGGTAAAGGAGATAAGTTTAGCGAGTTGACAGAACCCTCAAATATCTTGATTTCAACACGCAATGAGGTTCTCAAACTTGGTGCTAACACCGTCATTGAATTGTACCCACGTGAATATATCCTTTTTGATTTGCTCACCAATCCAACTGCAATGCTCCAACAAACGCAATCAACGTCAGCACACAATGGAACGGGGCGATGCGGCAATCCATGTGACCTTGAAAAATATCTGATGTACTTATCTCTTAACCGTTCTGTGCTTGAACGTCTGATCCCCGATAAGACCTCATACAGCAAATTCAGTCTGCACTACCTTTACAATAAGATGTACTACTCACGAAATGCCTTCGCCCATCACAGCGGCATCACAGGTGATCCGCAACTGCATTTTAAGGAAATCAAAAACGGTGAGGGGGTTTTCAGCAGTATCTTCTTCCGCCTTTTCATTTTGTTCTTTGTAGACAGTCTCTTTAGAAGTCTCTATTTCAGCCTTATGAAACTAGAACACGAGGATGAGGCCATATGATTCTAAAAATGAATATTAGAACGAGGTCTTCCTTAGTAAAGGCATTTTTCTCTAAAAGTCTCATGCCCGTAACTAAACAAAAAAACGTGGTCATGAAGATAAAGCGTATTCACTTCATAAATCACCCAAGGTGAGGTGATTTCAAAGTCGATTTTGCCGCCAAGGATTAAGTCATCCTGCTGCTGACCTAAGGTATCACGTTATGAGTAAGAGAATGGACTGACCATGGAACTAACCTACACCGAAGCCGAGCAGTTCTACTCCCGCGCCTCCCTATCCTTAAACCTGCTGGCCGCACAGGAGGGTTTTGCCCGTGGCTCCATCGGGGAGCTATCGCTTCTATGCGACAAGCACAGCTCTGATAAGGGCAGTATTGACTGGAGATTGGTAGAGCACCCCTACAAGTGGCTGCCCCATACCTATGCTCAGGCCTATGAGATTTTAACCGCCAGAATGAGGGAGAGTGCTGCTGCAGTCTTTGAATGTGGCATAGGCTCTCCTGACGACCCCCAGACTCAGGACAGACCGGGAATTAGGGACGCGGTTCCGGCCGGAGCCTCTTTGAGAGTATGGCGGGATTATTTCCCCCAGGCTCAGGTATGGGGTGCAGATATAGACAAGGCGGTGCTCTTTGAAGAGGAGAGGATTAAGACCGGGTATATGGACCAGACCTCTCCTGCTGCCATCAAGGAGTTCTTTGAGAGTACGGGAGTAAGCTCCTTTGACTTCATGGTAGATGACGGGTTGCATACTGCAAAGGCAGCCTTAACCCTCTTTGAGTATGCCTCACCTTATTTAGGGGAGAGCGGACTGTATGCCATCGAGGACATGCCCCCGCAGGATTTAATCACCCTGCAGGCAGAGCTTATGAAATACAGAGGTGACTTTGAAGTTCGTTTCCTCATCATGGCCGCCTCCATCTTCCCGGACAACAATCTGGTGCTGATTAGAAGACGTAAGGGGATTGAGACTAATCAGAGTTACCCCCCCCCAGCCTAACTTTTTGATGTTGATGGTTTTCATTTTGATTTGAGCGTATACAGATAAACCCTGGGGTGGGAGAGTACCTGAAAGTCCCCCTGCCCTCTTACCCAAATACATAAGGACTTATCATGACCGAGCAAGCGACTAATACAAAAGCTGCTAAGAGTACCAGGAGCAGCAGAAAGACTGCTGCTTCTGAGATTGAGACCTTCAAAAGGCGCTTTGCCTCCCTAAACGGCGTGATGTGTTTCATGCTCGATTTCGTACCCCAGGATGCCTCGGCGGGGTTGGAGTTGTCCTCCTTCAGGAGAGCATCGCTCTTTAGGGAGTACTTTGGGATTGACACCTGGTTTTTGACGGACTGTTATCAGCCGGCGGCCATAGACGGGTGCATCAGGCAGATTGCCCTGGGGAGATTATCTTCTGTACGGATGGTCAATCTCTATGACTGGGCGCAGGGGGTACAAAGACAGGACTTAAAGCGTAGCCCGGTACAGTTAACCTATAACCGCGCCTGGCAGGTGAAGAATGTACAGGGCAACTTTGACCAGCTCATCTTAGACCCCGCGGGTCAGCCTTTGATGTACGTAAAGAGAGGGAATGACCCCGAGCATGCCATTGAGTATGTCAACTACATCAAACAGGGCAAGGTAACGCGCAGGGATTCTTTTGACAGGCTGGGGTTCTTATCGAGGACTGAGTACTTAACCCCCGAGACCGGGTTTACCCATACGGCGCTCTACTACAGACCCAATGGTACTACCGCTCTATCTGAGACCTACCGTCCGGCCGTACCCCAGCCGGGGGCGGAGGTACAACCAAGACCGGCGGTAGATACCATCCATGTGATGAATGAGCAAGGTCATACAGTACAGAGATTCACCTACCATGATGAGTTGGTGGCCTGGTGGTTATTGCAGCTCTTAAACGACCCCCACAGTTTCTATATGTGCATCTGCGACCAGCTCATGGACTACCAGAGATATTTTGTGGAGCTAAAAAGACAGCAGGAGGCTCATCCCAATGTGAGAGTCTTAGGAGTCTCCCATAACTGTCATACCGTAGACCCCTTGGATGTGATGAACTCCCAGTTAGGGGATAACTACCGCTTCTTATGTGATGAGAACCAGCGTATAGACCGGGTTATCACCTTAACCGAAAGACAAAAGGCAGATGTCATTGAGCGCTATAAGGATAAAGCCCATGACATCTCGGTCATACCCCATCATTTCGTACCTCTGCCGGTACCTGCCCAGAAAAAAGATGAGACCCAGGGCTCCTTACCTCCTCACTCCCTTATCCATATAGGCCGCTTTGCCCCGGCCAAGGACCAGTCCCAGGCGGTGGACATCATCAAGAAGGTCATTGAGAAAGTCCCGGATGCCACCTTGCACTTCTTTGGCTCCGGGGAGCAGGAAAAAGAGGTAAGGGATAAGGTAGCCACAGAGGGTCTTGAGAGCTCGGTTATCTTCCATGGTTTTGTCCCAGACCTAAGACCGGTGTATGCCACCGCCTCCGTGCTTTTAATGACCTCCCGCCATGAGGGCTTTCCTCTCGTATTACAGGAGGCCCTAAACGCCTCCTTACCTGCGGTGTGCTATGACTGCCGTTACGGTCCTGCGGCCATGATTGAAGACGGCAAGAACGGTTATCTGGTAGCCCCTAATGACGTGGACTCCGCCGCCTCCCGTCTTATCACTCTGCTTTCCGATGACAAGCTAAGAGAGAAGATGTCCAAGGCCGCACTAAAGTCCATGCAGCGCTTTACACCCCAAAAGGTAGCCACCTTATGGGCCAAGACTCTGCTCTCGCTGCTGCCTGAGGAAGACTCCGCCCAACCGGACCCTTTGTTGGCCGCTGCGGGCACAACCAAGTGAATTGAAGCTTCAAAGCATGATTGTAGTGTGTTGAAATTAGCTCTTTTTAATTAAGGGCAACCTATAATCCAACAAGGAGAACTAAGATGCAGATGGTAGAAGGCGGTCCTGATCTGCCAGAGGACTTGATAAGAGCACAAGAAGAGGGGAGATTGGCATTTTTCTGCGGGGCCGGCATATCGGTTCCTGCTGGTTTACCAGATTTTAAGGGGTTGGTTGTTGACCTTTACCGTAGATGCGGCAAATATGACAATACCTTGGAATGTAGAATGCTACATGAAGGCAGCGAAATGTTGCTAAACGAACTGACTTTTGGCGAGGATCGGGTTGATATTACGCAACTCAAAAAAATGGCAGCTGCGGCACTTCAACCCCAAAGAAGGGGCTTGAACTCCAAGCTTGACACTCATAAGGCCATAATAACCCTTTCTCAAGGAAAGGATGGTATGCATCTTGTGTCCACAAACTTTGACTGTTTATTTAACCTCGCTATAAAACTAAACAAAGTGCAATGTTCACAATATACAGCACCACTGCTACCAGTACCTAAGCCGGGAAGATGGAATGGTATCGCTTACCTGCATGGCAGACTACCAAACAATAAGGGAGATCAGGAAGAAGAACTCATCCAGAATATGGTTCTGACCAGTGCAGATTACGGCACAGCCTACATAAGCGAGCGTTGGGCTGCTAGGTTTGTCACCGATCTCATGGCTAATTACTCAGTATGCTTTGTGGGATATAGCGCAGGTGATTTGCCCATAAGATATGCTTTGGATGCAATGGCTGCTGAACGCAACACAGGCATGCACCACGATCTTAAAGTCTGGGCTTTCAGTGAATTTGACGAAAAATTAAAGGACTCGGAAAAAAGGGCAGTTTCTTTCTGGAACAATCATGGTGTCTGTGCGATAGCTTATAATAATACGGAAAAACATAAACTTTTGCATGATACCCTTAGAACCTGGGCTGAAATGGCAAAAAGAGGCAGTCTAGCCAAAGCATCCGTCGTATCCCAGATCTTAACCGCAACTTCTAAAGGTAGGACAACGCCTGAACAAGAAAATCAAATGCGTTGGGCATTATGCGATGACACTGGCAACGCGGCAAATACTTTTGCCACATTTACTCCGCCAGCCAATCTTAAATGGTTGGATGTATTATCTGTACCATTTTTAAAATCAAGCTCACTTAGTTACTTCAAACTTGGAACAGATAGCGGTGATACAAATATTATAAGCAGTTTGATAAGAAGACCAGCGGCACATAGCGAAATTATAGCGATGACGTTATGCGGTGACGGCAGAGCATTCGCTAATACAGACACGATATTAAAAGCGATGATCGTATGGCTTTTAAATTACCTCAACAGTCCCCGCTTGTTAATGTGGGCTTCGAATGCCGGTGGAGTACTACACCCTGATTTCAAATCAGCGATCTTAGACAAAATAAGAACCAACTTTAGTCATAGAAAGGCTACATCGGATGTAAACCAAGGTACGATTGGGTCTGAATTTATTTCAAAACCTATGCGGCTAATGTGGCAACTGTTATGCGCAGGAAAAATGCGGCATTCTATCCGTAACGAACAAAATTGGAGAAACCTGCTATTAAATCAAGATAATTTCCTAATTCGTAGTATTAATTACCGTAAATTAGTGGAACCAAGGGTTGTAATAACGAATACTATAACTGATAAAACTTCGATGCCCAACGATCTTAACAAAGCAAAAGATTTTTTTGTTTTGGACGTTGAGTTAGCAGGTGAATTGCCGCCAAAATATCTGATAGAAGACTACGGTGTGCAATGGTTTCTAGATTTATGGAAAGTGAGTAACGATGCGCTCTTAGAGTGCTGGCAGATTCAGCATGATTTGGGTATCATAGATAACAATTTTGATTTATCTCTATGGTATATGCCTTCTATTGAACCAAGCGAGCAAAATTTCAATCATAGTCATTGGTGTTTTCTTATCGAGAGGGTTCGAGATGCCATTCTCTATCTCGCAAAGAATGATCCAAATAACGCCCGATATCTGCTTAACGATTGGGAGGCGCATGATTGGCCGCTTTATCGTAGGCTCTGGCTCTATTCCGCTGCGCACACCTCGATTATTGACTGTGAAACATGGCTAAGAAAGCTTGAACAGAACAATGTGCTCATATGCAACGCTCTTTATAAAAGAGAAATATGCCGATTGCTGGTCAAGCGTGGGGCAGAACTTGACTCGAAGCAGATTACACGTTTGCATACGCTTCTGACTAATAAACTCAATAAAGTTCCCGAACATCTTCAATCACTTTATCTCGAGAAGCTTCTCAACGCACAAAACAACAGAGAGGTTCAAGACGAAGATCATAGAGAATTTTCCCGATTGTTTGAAATAAAGACACTGGATCCAGACGAAGGGTTAGATGCTCTGCCGCTGGATGTTGCTAGAATGCAAGATTGGCTGAGCGAAACTGTATCAAAAGATGAATCTAGCTCTAAGTGCAATCTTTGGAGCAGATATTGCCAAAAATATGTAGAACTGAGTGTATCTGCCATGTCTAACTGGTTATACAGTGGAAATTTCGATCGGGAATATTTGAATATTGCCCTGCATGCATGGAGTTTTTCGCAGTTTAACGAGCAATCTGTCAATAAAATCATTTCACTCGTTGAACACCTAGATGGAAGCAAAATTGAATTAATCGTAAACGAGCTTGCCCTATGGCTTGAGCAGGCTGAAAGGTGGGCCGAAGATAAGACCATAAGAGAGAAAATCGCTCTTTTGGTCCAAAAATCCGCACAGTATGCTACTTCATTCAAAGGTAATGACATAAACCTAGATAAAAAATCTTCCACGACTGTACAGCAGGTTACCTCAAATGGACTCATGCACCCGGCTGCACACATCGCTACTACTTCGCTGAGACTTCTGACACCATCCCTAGAACAATACAGGTGGAAGCAGTGCAGATACATACTGCAAAATCTCAATAAAGGCGCTGATGATTCTATCTTTGTCACGGGATTAGTCTGTTGCGAAATGCTGCCAACCATTTACTTTTACGACAGTGAATGGGCGTGTTCTGAAGTACTGCCCCTCTTTAATTGGGACCAAGAACAGGCAAAATATTTTTGGTATATGTTTCTATTTAACAGCGCTTGGTATCCTGACATGTTGGCTGCAATGAAAGACTCACTCCTTGATACAGCACAACACTTTGCCGAACTTGAAGATAATGCTGAACGCTATGTGTTCCTTCTTTGCAATGTCTTTGAGAACAAGCTTAAAGTTATAAAAGAAACTGATTGGCAGATGTGCTTCGTAAAATTACCTGCTGACGGCCTTGAGTGTATTTTTAAATATCTCAGGGATAAACTTAAGGATGCAGGTAACAAAAGTAATTACTGGAAAGATGTGATCTCACCTCTGTGGACTCTGTGCCAACCGCATAATAAAAATCGTCAAACTTCAGGATTGGCATTTGAGCTTGCCTTACTGGCAGCCGAATCAGGAAACCATTTCCAAGAAGCCGTGTCCATGGTGGAACAGGTACCAGCTCACATTGATCAGGCGGATGACCTGCTGAAAAGACTTCTTAGCAATGGCTGCTGTTCAAAATATCCTGTTCAAACATTGACTTTGCTCTCTTGTTCCTTGGATGAACACTTAAGTTATTTAGATAAAAACCTCCTTAGAGAATGTCTATTGGAGGTTAGAAATGCAAATACTGATGTAAGTAACGAACGGAGATTTTTAAAACTTGCCGAATTATGTGGTGGTTTAGAGTGACGACCATCAGTCTTACTGTTCATCCACCACCTTGATGGTTGATATCCACCATAGGGGTTTATTTGAGCACTTCCATGAGCAAAGTTGGGCTGCATCACCTCTGAAGCTACACCTCGCTTGCATATTTGTTGATCTGATGAACCCTTATGGTCCTGATGACTTTATTGTTTTCGAAGTTCTCTTCCGACAGGCTAAAACACCACATGCCGGGAAGTATTCACAAAAGTGCCCCCTTTGCTACGGGAGCATCTGTCGGCACAGCTTTAGATTCACCACCAAAGCAGCTGCGGTTCAATACCGCAAAAAATCGTATCGGTCACTGGTCAACGCCTACCAAACTTTTACACCGCCAGGCCTCAGGTTTGCTAAAATGTCCCTAAGTTTACTGCCCGCCTGTGCGGGCACCTGTCTTGCTCTGCCCACAGCTTGGGGCAGTATGTTAGAGCTTGCTATGAACAAATTAATGCTATGTGCCCTCACCGGCGCCCTGCTTGCCACCTTAAACACCGGCTGTGCCTACCGTGCCGATCTGGCCCAGGGCAACTTTGTCGAACAAGATGCCGTCAACACTTTAAGTTACGGCATGACTCCCGATCAGGTGCGCTACATCATGGGCACTCCCATGTTGGTCGATCCTTTTGACAGCTCCCGCTGGTACTACGTGCACTTCCTGCGCGAGGGCTGGTCCTCTCCTAATATCAAGAATCTGGTACTGCTCTTCCAGGGCGGAGTGCTGGTGGATATCCAGGGTGATTTCCCCAAACCGGCCTCCTTTGGCGCGGGCGCCCCGGCCGTGGGCAGCGATGCCAGTCAGGCCACCGAAGGCGGGTACCTGCCTAACTGATTTAAGCGACTCTCTCTTTTTCTATGCCGCTTTTCAAACTCTCTGCCCGGGTGAATTCTGCCCGGGCTGCTCATGCCCGGGTTTATCCTGCCGGGGCCTACTCTGCTCAGGATAATTTTGCTCAGGTCGATCCCTCTCAGGTAAGCCCCGCCACAGCGAAGAGCCAAGGCGCGAGGCTTACGCTGTCCTGCCTTGCACTTGGCGCTTTGTTGCTGTGCGCCTGCTCCCTGGAGGATGAGTTCGAGGAGAAAATCATCGAGCATCCCGAGGAGACCGAGACGGCGGTGGTAGGAGATGAGTTCGTGCAGGCGTGCTCACGCTGCGTGCAGGGTGAGGTGACCTTATTGGCGCAGTTAGGCGAGCGTTATTTACAATCCTTCAATGACAAAAAATCCCCCGAGCGTTTTGCCCTGCAGGATGCCACCCACACCCAGATCTTTGAGCGCTGCGCCAACAAGGCTTACTCTGCCGGGGTGCAGGATGCCTATCAGTATGTGATGTCAGAGCCCAGGCAGCTGGCCATCATCTCCCGGCATTTTTATGCCCAAAACGCCTACTCTGACGGCGCGTTTTGGCTCAGGCGTCTTATAAACCTCGTAGGTCAGAGCCGGGCCTATGAGACGGCCGGCGGCTTTTTCCTGCGCCGTAAGGAAACGGCCGAGGCCGGGGCGCGCATGCTCGCCGAATCGGCCCGCCTGGGGAACCGTCAGGCCGCCTACACCATCTGGCAGTACATCAACGACAGCGAGTTTCGCGCCCAGACCTCGGGCCAGTCAGAAGACAATACCGCCCTGCCCTCGACGAACTCTCAGGAGCGCTCCTCCGCCAGCGGCATAGGCTCTGCCCCGGCCTCTCACTGATCTCACGCTGCTCAAGTCAGGACATTTTCCCGGCTAAGACATTTTCCCGCCAGGACATTTCCCGGCTAAGACATTTTCCATTTTCCGGTCAGGACGTTTTCCCTCTATCCCGCCACGCTCCGCGTCCTCCTGTATCACCCGGCGGCCTTCTTGAGGCACCTGTGCAGTCCCACTGCTCCCGAACCTCCCGCAGCTTCCTCCCTCACAGCAATCCAGTGCAGCGTCCCACCTCACAGCAACCCAGCGCGACTTTCTCCCCAAAGGTAACCACTCGCGGCTCCCCCTCAAAGCAACCTCGAGCGGCTTCCTCATCTCCCCACCCTCCAAGGGTTTCTTCATCTCCTCACCCTCAAAGCCACCAGGCAGATGGCAATGGCAGCGGCGGAATGTTGCTGACACACCCGGACCGGTGACACCTGCAGATGCCCCCTCCACGACAAGCCTCACACGACTTCTTGGTATTGTGATCATCTTTTTTGTATTTGAGCGCGTTTTTCCGGATACTACTGCCTGTGGCCTTAGCGCTTTTTAGACTGTTTTGTGGAGGCGCTCCTGCACTTTAAGGAGCGGTGATGTTATGGCTGTACCCTTTATGCCCAAGGAATTGTCCTGGCTTTCCTTTAACGCGCGCGTGCTGCAGGAGGCAGCCGATCCTTCCGTACCCTTGATTGAGAGGGTGCGTTTTCTGGGGATCTACGCCAACAATCAGGATGAGTTCTTCAAGGTGCGCGTGGCCGAGCTCAAAAAACACGCCATCATCAACCGCGACAGCGGCTCTGACAACGAGCAGGTGGTGCTGCTGCGCAAGGTGCAGCAGGAGGCCGACCGCTATCAGCAGACCTTAAACGAGATCTTCCGCAATCTCCTAAACGAGCTCGCCTCCCACAGTATCTACCTCAAGGATGAGACCGAGATCAGCGCCGAGCAGCGCCAGTGGGTGGAGAAATATTTCAGGCAGGAGGTGCTCAAGCACATCAACCCGGTAATTATTGACGAGAACACCGATCTGGTGGAGTTTCTGCTCGACAAATACACCTACCTCTTCGTCAAGATGACCGGCGAGGAGGCCAACTACTACGCCCTAATTGAGATCCCCACCGATCAGGTGCCGCGCTTTGTGAAGATCCCCTCGGACGATCACAGCGTGACCTTCATGTTCCTGGACAACGTCATCCGCATCGGATTGGATCTCATCTTCAAGAACCTCTTTACCTACCGCTCCATTGAGGCCTACTCCATCAAGATGAACCGCGACGCCGAGTTTGACCTCTCAGGCAACGTGGACAAATCCATTTTGGTGGATATGTCGGAGTCCTTAAAACAGCGTCTTAACGCCAACCCGGTACGCTTTGCCTATGACGCGGCCATGCCCCCGCCCATTGTCAAGTTCATGGCGCAGGAGCTTAACATGTCGGCCATCGACTCGCTCATGCCCGGCAACCGCTATCACAACTTCAAGGACTTCATCTCCTTCCCGGCCTCGGCCGACGAGACCATGCAGTATCAGCGCTTTAGTGTGGTACCAAGCTGTGATTTTGACAGCGCCCAAACCCCCTTTGATGCCATCTCCAGGCGCGATATTCTGCTCTATTACCCCTACTACAGCTTTGACTACTTAACCGAGTTTCTGCGTCAGGCCTCCTACGATCCCAAGGTCACCTCCATCAAAATAAATATCTACCGCGTGGCCTCGGAGAGCCGGGTCATCAACTCTTTAATCGACGCGGCCAACAACGGCAAGTCGGTGACCGTGGTGGTGGAGCTCAAGGCCCGCTTTGACGAGGCCAACAACATCAAGTGGGCCTCGCGCCTGACCGACTCGGGCGTGAAGGTGCATTTCGGACTGCCCACCCTCAAAATTCACTCCAAACTCTGTCTGGTCACCCGTAAGGAAAATGACAAGTTAGTGCGCTACGCCCACATCGGCACCGGCAATTTCAACGAGAAGACCGCGCGCATCTACACCGACTTCGCGCTCTTTACGGCCAACCCGGCCCTCGCCAACGAGGTCGAAGGCGTCTTTGAGTTCATCGAGTACCCCTATACCCGCCCGAATTTCAGGTACCTTCTGGTCTCACCCCTAAATGCCCGCGACCGGCTCACCGCCATGGTGGACCGGGAGATTGCCTACGCCCAGGACGGGCGGGATGCCTATATCCATTTGAAGATAAACAACCTGGTGGACGAGAAACTGGTCAACAAGCTCTATGAGGCCTCACAGGCGGGAGTGCGCATCCGCGCGGTCATCAGGGGCATGTGCACCTTAAGGCCGGGCGTTAAGGGATTGTCCGAGAACATCTACATCACCTCCATCGTCGATCGCTTCTTGGAGCACCCGCGCGTGATGATCTTTGGCAACGGCGGAC
Source organism: Succinivibrio sp. (assembly GCA_017469335.1). Taxonomy (GTDB): domain Bacteria; phylum Pseudomonadota; class Gammaproteobacteria; order Enterobacterales; family Succinivibrionaceae; genus Succinivibrio. The sequence continues at coordinate 25,848 of JAFUGP010000128.1, forward strand.
AGGAGGAGCTGTATATCAGCTCGGCCGACTGGATGACCCGCAACCTCGACTACCGCATTGAGGTGGGCGCCCCGGTGCTTGATCAGAGATTGCGCGATCGCATCAAACGCATCGTGATGATCCAGGAGAGCGACAACCGCAAGGCGCGCATCATCGACGCCGAGCAGCAGAACGATTACGTGCGCACCGAGCCGGGTACCCCCAAGATCCGCTCGCAGATGGCCATCCGCGAGTATCTGGAGGATGTCGAGCGCGAGAGCGCGGCCTATCTGGGCATCGCTTACCCCGCCGAATAGGCACCTGCCGCACCGGCCCTAACTGGGGATCAGATCTAATAAGGAGAGAGCAATGAGCGAGAGTTTAAAACTGCTCATCGGCAAGGCTGAACTTGACACGGCCATCTCGCGCATGGCCGCGCGCTTAAAAGAGGACTACCCGGGCCCTCTCACCTGCCTGTGCGTGCTCAAGGGGGCGCTGTATTTTTTCTCCGACTTAACCCGCCTCATGGGCGATCAGGTAACCATCGGCATGCTTACCACCAAAAGCTATGACGGTACCAGATCCACGGGCTTTAAGGCCGATCTCAGCTCCTGCCCTGATCTCAAAGGTAAGGACGTGCTGGTCATTGAGGATATCGTGGACACCGGGCACTCCATGACCCGCCTGCTGCCGCTGTTGCAGGAGCAGCAACCCCGCAGCCTCAAGGTCTGTGTCTTAATTGACAAAAAGGCCCGGCGCGAGGTGGACTATACCCCCGATTACAGCTGCTTTACCTTCGATGATCCCTTCGTGGTGGGCTATGGCTTTGACTATGACGAGCGCTACCGCAATCTCCCTGAGATCTACGAGTTAAGCTTTACCTGAGCCTTAATCCTTGAGCCTTGAGCCTGAGCCTTAAGCAATTCTGACGACACTCCCCCTGGCAGCCTGAGGACTTGAGATGGTCAATCAACTGCGTGAACTAACCCTGGAATTTACCGATCTGGACCTGGCCCTGTCAGGCACCGTCATTTTCCTGTTGGCGCTCTTGCTGACGCTTTATCTGCGCTATTTGAAAAAATCCCGCGACAGCGCCCTGCTCAAAAGCGACAACGAGCAGCAGCATCTGCAGAACGCGCAGTTAGACAACGAGCTGCAGGGCGTGCGCACCGAGCTTGAGAGCATACGCGGGGACAATGTGGTGCTGCGCGAGGAGAAGGCCTCCTTAGGCAGCACGGTGAGCTCCCTGCAGGGACTGCTGGCCGAGCACAAAAGCGAGCTTGAGCTCTTGCAGCGCAGCAAATCCGATCTCATCGCCGAGAACTCCTCCCTAAAAAGCCGCATCGACGGCATGAGCCAGCTGCGCGAGGAGGATCAGCGCCGCTTTGAGGAGAGTGCCAAGGACTTGGAGAACCGCCTCACCGTACTAGGCGAGAGAATGCTGCGCAAACGCGGTGAGGAGCTGCAGCAGCTCTCGCGCGAGCAGTTTCGGCAGACCATGGATCCGCTCACCAAGGAGCTCAACATCTTTCGCGAGCAGTTAAACAAGAGCCAGAAAAACAGCTCCGAGCAGGCCGGTGCCTTAAGCGCGGAGCTCAAATTGCTGCAGCAGTCCCAGCAGGCCCTCTCCCGGCAGGCTCAGGAGCTGACCTTGGCCCTCTCCTCGGGCGGCAAGACCCAGGGCATGTGGGGAGAGCTGCAGTTAGAGCGGGTGCTCGATGCCTCGGGACTGACGCAGGGCATCGAGTACGAGCGTGAGGTCGCGGGCAAGCGCGCCGACGGCGAGTACGGCCGCCCGGATGCCATCATCCGCCTGCCGCAGAACCACTGCCTGATCATCGACGCCAAATGCGCCATCACCGCCTATACCTCCTATGTCAACGCCACGGATGACAAAGAGCGCGAGGAGGCCATGAAACAGCACACTGCTGCCTTAAAGCGCCACATCGACGGGCTGAGCAAACGCGATTATGTAAGCTACAGCTCCTTTAATTCCCCCAGTTTCGTCTTCATGTTCGTGCCGGTGGACGGGGCTTTGACCTCGGCGCTCATGTACGATCACGATCTCTATGATTACGCCTCAAGACGGGGGATCTACTTGGTCTCACCCTCCACCATCATCCCGGCGCTGCGCGTGGTGGCCAATTTGTGGGTGATCTCAAGGCAGAACGAGCGGGTGCGCTCGCTGGCCGAGGAGGCGCAGCGCGTCTATGACAAGTTCAATCTGGTCCGCGATGCTTTCCAGGACGTGCTGAACAAAAAAGAGAGCTTTGAGCGCAGCTTAAACGATTTTCAGGGACGGCTGCTCTCGGGACGGGGCAACCTGGAGAAAATGCTCAAAAACTTCGCCGTCAAGGCCCCCGGCGTGATCGCCGAGCTCGACAGGCAAAGTGCCCAGATGCCCGAAATCACCCGCGGGGTGGTGCTCAAACACGAGGAGCAGGACCAGGCGGAGAATACCCCCGCCCTGCCCTCTGCCTTAGAGCCCACGCTGCTTACCGAGGTAGAGGCCGAGGACGAGCTCTGAGCTTTTTTAGATCTGCCCGCTCTCTGCTGCCGGGCACCCGAACGGTTCCGGTCCGGGGCGGGGCGGCTTAATCGAGATTGGAATCTATTTTGATGATGGTCTCGGTGATGTAATCGCGCGGATTCTCTCCTAAGCGTCCTGCCAGGGCCATAAAGGCGCATTTGACGGCGTGATAGCCCTGACTGCGCGGCTGCTGGCAGATCACAAATTTCAGCACCCCCTCGCGCAGCAGTGCCTTGTTGCCGGCGATGTCGTCAAAGCCCACACAGATAATGTCGCTGCGCCCCGTCTGCTTGATGGCCGCGCCCACCCCGGCGGTACCGGCACCGGTAACATAGATGCAGTTTATTTCAGGATGGGCACTTAATTCTGCGTAGGTCACCTCGCGGGCGATCACATCCGAATCCGAGCTCTCGCGTGAGGCCACCTCCTCAAAGGGCACCTGCAGCCGTTGCAGCTCTTCCCGAAAGCCCTGCAGCCTCAGGTTATGTCCCAAAATAAGTTTGGAGCCTGCCACCGTCAGCACCTTAAGCCGCGGCAGATTGACCAGCATGCTGAGCATGCCGGCGCAGGTGCGCCCGGCCTTGAGGTAATCAGAGCCCACATAGCACAAGCGGCGGGAGTCCTCCACGTCGGTGTTGAGCAGCACTATCTTAAGTCCGGATTCTACCAGCTCATTGATGGCGGCGCGGCTCTCCTGCGTATTAACCGTGGCCAGACACAGCGCCCGGCACCCTGACTGTCCCAACTTGCGGATGGTGCTCACGTGCTCCTGCACGTCGTAACCTGAGATGCTCAGGATCTGCACCTGCGCGCCTAACTCCTGGAACTCCCGCGCCGCCGCGTTAATGCCCTCGATGACCTCATCAAAAAACACATTGCCCAAAGCCGGGATCATCACCCCGATCTTATAGGGGGTACGGTGAGCCGAGAGCGCCCGGCCGGCCATGTTGGGGACGTAACCTAATTCCTTGGCCAGACGCTCGATGCGCTCGCGCACCACTTTTTTGACCGCGCCGCGCTGATGCAGCACCCTATCGACCGTGCCGCGGGAGACGCCGGCGGCCTCAGCCAATGCCTTGAGGGTTATGCTCATGTTGAATCTCCACACTCTGAGGCAGGCCGGCGTGGCCTGCGCAGTGCTCCGTATGGCCCAGGCAGCAGCTTAACGACAGCCCCCTTAAAACTGCTCCCTTAAAGATGACTGTTTATGGCAGAGGGCATCTGAGTCTGGGCCGGTGTGCCGCACACCCGAGGGCACTGTGCCATGGGCGTGCCTGGTTGCAAAAAATTTTTGTTGGATCAACAACCTTGAGTATAGCACCCAGGAGTGTGCACGTGGACAGTTCGGAGCTTTTTTGTGATAAAACCAATGGATTCAGGGGTGTGCACGTTCCCGATGATGCCGGTGCGGCACGGTCAAAAGCACGGCCGAGAGCAAAATGAGGATGATGCCCACAAGCTGCGTGAGGCCCAGGGTCTCGGAGAGTACCGCCAGCCCCACCACCACGGCGGTGACGGGCTCTAAGGTGGAAAGCAGCGTGGCATAAATCTCCCCGCAGCAGAACACACCGCGCTGAAACAAAGCAATCGCCAGCACCGTGACGAATAAGGCGAGCGCAAGCTCGGCGAGGTAAGCCTCGGGCGTAAGGTTAAGGGCCAGCTCCCCGCTTAAGATTGCCAGCACCAGCAGTTCTGCCGCCGCCATCACACACAGCCAGAAGGTGGTCACGAAAACGGGCACCTCCCTTAGGTCAAAACGGCGCAGCGCGATGACATAAAAGGCATAGACCACCCCCGAGCCTGCGGCCAGAAACATGCCAAAGCCCTGTGAGGCTGCGGCGGAAGGCTCATAGAGCGCGGCAATGCCGCACAGCGCCAACGCGGCACAGAATAGCTGTTTTTTGCTCACGCGGGTGTGAAAGAGCAGCGCCATCAGGGCGATGACCGCCAGAGGGTAGATAAAATGCAAGGTGGTGGCCAGACCGCTGTCGATAAGCGCGTAGGAGCTGTAGAGCATCAGGGGAGTGAGCGCGTAGGCCAGTGACAGGTAAAACACCTGCACATACTGCCTGCGGCGCAGGGCAAATTTATGCCCCTGCAGCGCGGCGAGGGCCGCGGCGAAAAACAGCCCGAAGAAAAAGCGGCTGCAGGCCACGGTCAGGGGCGTGCTGCCGCCTGAGTAGGCCACCAGCGAGAGAAAGGGCATAAAGCCAAAGAGCAGCGCCGAGAGCACGATGCAGAGCAGGCCCCAGGCAAACTGAGCGGACATATCACACCTGCCATGAAAGAAATACGCTTACATCATAATCCCGCCGGCCCTTAAATGCTGTTATTTTCTAGAGTATTTCGGCACCCGGCAGAGTTGTCGGCTCCGCCTCCTGCGCTGCGGCATTATGAGGGTCAGCCTTTGATGGCAAAGATCACAACCTTTAAAGCGCAAAACGCGCAACAGCGCCCCTTGAAACTATAATCATGCCCATAAGAGCCAATCAGGGGCTCATTTATAACCAATAACTCATCAATTCTCACATCAAGAGACGTTTATGAAAACTATCAAACACACCCTGTGCGCCTTGGCCGCACTGTGCGTTGCGTCTGCCGCCCTGCCTTGGAGCGCCGAGGCTGCCCTGGTGGGCATCTCCATGCCCAGCAATGAGCGCGGCCGCTGGCTCGATGACGGCAACGAAATGAAGATGGGACTGGAGGCGGCGGGGCATCAGACCATACTCGCCTTTGCCGGTGCCAATGACGTCAAGCTGCAGCAACAGCAGTTGGACGAGATGCTGGATAAGGGCGCCCAATATCTCATCATCTCCTGCGTGGACAACAAATCCTTAGGGGCGCAGCTTAACAAAGCCCACCAGAAGGGCGTCAAGGTCATCGCCTATGACCGTCTGCTGCTCGATACCGAGGCTTTGGATTATTACGTCAGTTTTGACAGTGTGTTCGTCGGCAAAATCATGGGCCGCTACATCGCCGGCATGCTCAATTTGGACGAGTCAGGTGAAGTACCCAACATCGAGTTCTGTCAGGGCTCACCGGTAGATCAGAACGCCACCTACGTGTGGGAGGGAAGCATGGCCGAACTGCAGCCTTATCTGGACCGGCAGCGGCTTAACTGTCCCTCAGGGGAAACCAGCTTAGAGCAGACCAATGTAATGTACTGGAACCGCACCAAAGCCTATGAGCGTATGAAAAAGCTCATCGCCTCTCAGGACTATCATCCGGGGAAAAAGCGCTTGGACGCGGTGCTCGCGGCCTCCGACGGCATCGCAGCCGGGGTTATTGACGCCCTGCGTGAGGCAGGCTATGACAGCTCCAACATGCCTATTGTGGTAGGACAGGACTGCGATAAGATCAACGTGGCCATGATGATCAAAGGACTGCAGAGCATGTCGGTGTTTAAGGACACCCGCGAACTCTCCTTGGTGGCGGTCTCCATGGTGGACGCCTTAAGCAAGAACCTGGAGGTGCCGCTCAATGATACGGAGCACTACAACAACGGCAAGAAAGTCATTCCATCCTATCTGCTTGATCCGGACATCGTCACCACCGAGTCCTTGAAGGAAGTGCTGTTCGATACCGGCTACTATGACATCGAGGTATTCTCAGACGAGGAGTACCTGAATAAGACGGTGGCAGCGCCCGAACACAAGTAGTCCGTTCCCCACTCCGCAAGCCCCGGCCCGCTGCCGGGGCTTTGTTTTGTGCTTGTGCTGCTCTGCTAATCTTTGGGGTCGGACTCACACACAAGAGCAATCCCATGCTCTCATCCCTGTGGGTGAAATAAGACCGTCTTGTATACCTCGCTATCAAGTTTCCCTGAGTTAGCTACAAATAACAGCCTGAGTTGTGAGTGAAAATTAGCTCGCAGTGTCGTAGATTTAGCAGGTATTCATGCAGACACTGTAAATCACGTACTACGTGATATGTATTGTACTTGGAACATTAGAGCAAATATTTATATTACACATATATACCTTTAAATATTCTTCAGGTATAATGAGCCACGTCAAGGCAAAAGAGACTGGTATCGCCTATAATATACTGGAGAGACGCATGAATGAATTGAACGAGGCTCAAGCCGATAAGAACGTACCGGGTGAGGCAACCTCAGACCAGAGTGACGCGGTTGACAGGAACAAGTCCAAGAATAAGGCGAGTCTGGCACTTTTGTGGTACTCGGATGTTTTTGCCAGTGCCGTTAACGTGCTCTTATGCGACGGCACACAGACCGTAGACCCTGCCGACCTGCAGGACACCAAAACCTTTTCAGCCTTCGGTTTTGGTGAAAAGCTCAAGGAGCAGGCACGCGACGTCGCCAAACTGTGGGTGAGCCGGGGCATGAAAATTGCCTTTTTGGGCATTGAGCACCAGAGTGCTCCCGATCCGCGTATGGTGCTGCGGGTCATGGGATATGACCTCATGGCCTACCTCGACCAGAACGATGATGACGAGGATAACAGTCAAGATCAAGCAGAGGGAAGCCTGCAGGAGGAAGAAGAGCAGGATTATCGCTACCCGGTGCTCACCGTGGTGTTGAACTTCAACCTAAAACGGTGGGGCTCGCCACGTACACTGCAGGAGTACCTGGATAAGACGCCTGATAAGATCAAACAGGCTTGCGGACCGTTGTGGAAGCTGCTCGCCAATTACGGTCCCATTCAGGTGATTGATATGGCCTGGCTTTCAGACGAACAGATTGATCTGCTCCACCCCGATCTGCGAGGTGTGGCGCTTGCTCTGCGTGGGAAGCGTCTCTACGGTAAAGCTATTTTGTCAGAAGACTCTCTGGTGCATTTCCTGGAGACAGCGCGGTTGATGTCAGTGCTGTCGGGACAAACCAAAGAAGAGCGGGAAGAATATTTACGGCGCGTGTCAGAGAAAGCGGCACGCAAGAACAATAGGGGGATCACCATGCTTGATTTATTTGCCGACTTCGAGGCGCAGGGCTATGAGAAGGCGCGGGTCGATATGGATGCGTTGCGCTCAGATCTTGCTGCTGCCAACCAGCGTGCTGATGGCCTGCAGCAGGCGAACAACGATCTGCAGCAGGCGAACGACGATCTGCAGCAGAAATTGGACTGGTATATCACCCGATACGGTGATAAGCCGCAGTAAAGCCTGATGCTATGCTCAATGCTGGGGCTACTCTCTGTTTGTGCAATGGTTGTGGTCAGTTGACTTGTTCTTGATAAAGCCACGTAAATTGTTCCACGCAAAACAACAGGATCACGATGCTTGATTTATTTGCCGACTTCGAAGCGCAGGGCTATGAGAAGGCGAGGGTCGATGTTGATGCGGCCAACATACGTGCCAATCTTATGCAGCAGGAAAGAGACGCTGCCAACCAGCGTGCTGATGGCCTGCAGCAGGAAATAGACGCTGCCAACCAGCGTGCTGATGGCCTGCAGCAGGAAATAGACGCTGCTAACCAACGTGCTGATGGCCTGCAGCAGGAAATAGACGCTGCCAACCAGCGTGCTGATGCCGCCAACCAGCGTGCTGATGGCCTGCAGCAGGAAAAAGACGATCTGCAGCAGAAACTGGACTGGTATATCACGCGGTACGGCGATCAACCGCAGTGAAGCCTGATGCTATGCTCAGTGCCGGGACTACCCTCTGTTTGTTCTGCGGATATGGTCAGTTGCCCTGTTCTTGATAAAGCCACGTAAATTATTCCTCGCAAAACAACAGGATCAGCATGCTTGATTTATTTGCTGACTTCGAGGCGCAGGGCTATGAGAAGGCGCGGGTCGATATGGAAGCGTTGTGCTCAGATCTTGCTGCTGCCAACCAGCGCGCTGATGGCCTGCAGCAGGAAATAGATGCTGCCAACCAACGGGCAGATGAGCTGCGGAGGGCGAATGATGAGCTACGACAAAAACTGGACTGGTACATCAGCCGGTATGGCGATATGCCGCATTAAAGATTGAAAGTTTTCAAAATCGAGGGGCCGGATGACGCCCCTTACGCCGATGTCTGTCATTGACGTGTTTCGCCAGTGTAAACCAGGAGTAGCAAGCTGGTTTTTAGTGTGTGGCACTTCCTAAATCGCCTCTGCCGGGGATATCGACTATGTGCGACTTATTTGAGGACTTCTTTAAAAAAGGATATGAATCATTGCGCCCTGAGCTTGATGCGGCCAAAAAGCGTCTTGAAGAGGCCAAAAAACGTGCTGAGGAGGCCGAAAGGCGTCTAGAAGAGACCAAAGAAGCCAAAAAACGTAATGATGAACTGCGGAAGAAACTGAACTGGTATATCAGCCGGTATGGCGATTTGCCGAAGTAACCTGACGATTTTCTCGTGAGTTCCCTACTTTGCCATGGGTTCGACGCGTCGCAACCTCCCTCACGTGACTTACTGAACAGGCACTGCAGGTCATTTTGCGCTGCTTTGAGATTGCGAATTACAGCCACCTGCAAGAAAACTTACAGCAAATTTAAGGTGTTCCTCCAATATCCCGTTATGCTCAGCCATGCCCTCACATTATGGGCACCCCATAAGGACAAAACAGGCAGCCTAAGCCGCCTAAAAAGCGACCGCCCAAAGGCGGCCGCATTAAATTACCTGTTGAGGATATCTTTAATTAAGCAAAGGGGTTCTCGGTCGGATACAGCACCCCGGCCGGGCGGTTGTAGCTGATATCCGGAATACCCAGGATGGAGAAAATGGTGAAGAGGGCCTTGCCCACGTGACCGAAGGCCACGGCACCATGGTGCGGATAGCGCTTGCCAATCAGCACATGACGGTAGAAACGCCCCATCTCCTTGATGGCGAACACACCCGAGCCGCCGAAAGATCTGGTACCCACCGGCAACACCTCGCCTTCGGCCACATAGGCCTGCAACGTGGTCTCCGGGGTGGTCTGCAATCTGAAGAAGGTGATCGGGCCTGCCATGATGTCACCTTCCAGGGTACCGCGGGTGAAGTCCGGGGTAGAGCCCGCCGGCTCCAAAAGGCGGTGCTGGATGATCTGGTAGTTGATCTTGCCAAGCCTGGAGTTGCAGCTGGTGGTGGTCGAGAGCTTGCAGAACGGCGTGTTGCCGCAGTGGAAGCCCATGAAGGTATCGGTGAGCTTGTACTGCGGGAACTTGGGCTTGATGTCCTGCTCGTAGAGATCGGCAGGCACCGAGTTGTTGATATCCAGCAGGGTTACGGCATCCTCGGTCACACAGGCACCGATAAACTCGGAGAGTGCGCCGAAGATATCCACCTCGCAGGACACCGGAATGCCGCGGGAGGCCAGTCGGGAGTTCACGTAGCAGGGCTCAAAGCCGAACTCCTCGGGGAAGGCCGGCCAGCACTTATCGGCAAAGCACACATACTTGCGTGCCCCCTTGTGATCGCGGGCCCAGTCGAGCAGGGTAAGCTCAAACTGCGCCATGCGGGCCAACAGATCGGGATAGGTATTGCCGGCGCCGAGCTCCTTTTCCATGTCCTTGACGACCTCGGGGATACGCGGATCGTCCTTGTGCTTGCGATAGGCCACCAGCAAGTCGAGCTCGGAGTTCTCCTCAATCTCCACGCCTAAGTCATACAGGCCCTTGATGGGGGCGTTGCAGGCGAAGAAGTCCTGCGGACGCGGGCCAAAGGAGATTAACTTCAGGTTGGACAGACCCAGGAGAGTACGGGCCACCGGCACGAACTCGGCAATCATGGCCGCGCACTCGCGGGCGGTGCCCACGGGGTACTCGGGGATGAAGGCCTTGAGCTTGCGCAGACCTAAGTTGTAAGAGCAGTTGAGCATGCCGCAGTAAGCGTCACCGCGTCCGTCGATTAAGTCATCGCCCTTCTCCTCGGCGGCGGCCACATACATGCAGGGGCCGTCAAAGTACTGCGCGATGATGGTCTCGGGGGTCTCCGGACCGAAGTTGCCCAAAAATACGGCCAGTGCGGTGCAGCCGGCCTTCTTGGCCTCTTCCACGGCCGCCAAGGCATCTTTCTCGTTCTCCACCGTGGTCTTGATCTCGGTGATCGCGAGTTTGGCGTTGTTGCACTCGGCCACGATGGCGGCGCGGCGGCGCTCAGAGAGCGAGCGGATGAAACAGTCACGCGATACGGCTACGATGCCGAGTTTGACCTCGGGTAAATTTTCAAATTGCATGTGCATACTCCTTGTATGTATCAATGGTTAGGGTGAATTCTTTTAAACCTAAAGCTCAAGGTTCTCGCCTAGGAGCACCCCGCGCGAGATGCCGTTTTTGCCCTCGGGGGAATCCGGGTGAGCGAAGAGCCACTTGTTGCGGTGCGTGAGGTACCCCGCCTCGCCATCGCGGGTGACGCCCTGCGGACGCTCGGTGTTGGTGCCCTCAGGCAGCACCACGCACATCCTGAAGTAATCCTCCCCGTCGGCATGGCAGGGGGCATAATGCAGCGTGGTCTCGTAAAAGAGCACCGCCTGACCTGCCCGCACCAGGAATGTCTCCACCTCCTGGGTATCGATCAGCCCGTCATGCACCGCGCTCATGGGCGCGACCATTAAAAGCGCGTCCTTCTCGGCGATATTAAGCTCGCTGTTGCGGTGATATTCAAGGGCATTGAGGATACGGTTGCGCCCTGAGCAGTAGCCCATCTCAATCTTAAGCCCGCCGAACACGCGCTCGCCGATGTCGGCCATAAGCTTGGGATCCTCCAAAACCTTAACCGAGGGCTCGTAGGCCACCCCGCTTGGCGGCAGCGGGATCTGCTTTAAACGCTCAATGACCGCGGCGGTGTCCACGCCTTCGATAACCTTGCCGTAACGCGCGAAGGCAGGCGAGGTCACCTCCTCGTACTGCGCTTTGGCACCGCCCAATCTCGCGCGCAGTTTCTCCAGCTTGAAGAAAGAGTCCTTGAGGGTCGGGTAGAGGGAGCGGTAGAGGGTATAGATATCCTCGTACTGTGCCGCCCGGCCGGTATCAGGCTCGGCATGAGCCTCGCCCTTGAGCACCAGTTTGGCGCAGGCCTCCTCCACACTCTTAAAGAGACCCGCGGCCACGCCGGCCAAAATGGCTGCGCCCAAAGCCGGGCCTTCCTGATTGCGGCAGGTGATGATCCGGCACTTTAAGACGTCGGCGAGCATCTGCCGCCACACGGCCGAGGTGGCCCCGCCGCCGCAGGCGACGATAGTCTCGGGCACAATGCCCATCTCGTTTAAAACCTTTAAATTGTGCTTTTGCGAGAGCGTGATGCCCTCCAAGACCGCCCGGGTCAGATGGGCACGCTGATGCACCCCCGAGAGACCGAAGAACACCCCGCGGGCAAAGGGATCGAGCACCGGTGAGCGCTCGCCCATCAGATAGGGCAGATAAATAAGCCCGTCGGCCCCAGGCGGGATGGTGGCCGCCTCAGAGGTCATGAGATCGTAGACGTTCTGCTTAGCCTGCTTGTCATCGCGCTCATGGGGATAGAGGGTATCGCGTGCCCAGCGCAGGGACTGCCCGGCCGCGAGGGTGCAGGACATGGCGGTCCACGCGCCCGGCACCGCGGCACAGAAGGTGTGTACCCGGCCTAAGGGATCCAAGGAAGGCTTGACGGTATGGGCAAAGACCACCCCGGAGGTGCCTAAGGTGACCATGGCCTGACCCTCGCGGCACACCCCGGTGCCTAAGGCGGCCGCGGCGTTGTCACCGGCACCGCCTGCCACCACCGTGCCCTCTTTTAAGCCGGTGGCCTTGGCGGCCTCCGCGGTAATGCGGCCGGCCACGGCCGAGGACTCCACTATGGGCGGCAGCAGTTTGGGAGAGATGTCAAGGGCCTTTAAGATCTCCTCTGACCACTCCCTCTTGCGTATATCCAGAAGATTGGTACCGGAGGCATCGGAAATTTCCTGCCCGAGCACGCCGGTTAGGCGATAACGTACGTAATCCTTGGGCAGCAGCATGGTACGGCAGCGTTTGTAGATATCGCTCTCATGCTTGCGCACCCATAAAATCTTCGGGGCGGTAAAGCCGGTCAAGGCCGGGTTGGCGTTGATCTCGATAAGGCGCCTTGCCCCCACCGCCCGGGTGATTTCCTCGCACTCGGCGGCGGTGCGACTGTCACACCACAAAATGGCGTCGCGCAGTACCTTGCCCTGCTCATCGAGCATCACCAGACCGTGCATCTGCCCCGCGATGGCCAGACCCGCGACCTCAGTTGCATCAATCCTGCTCTGCGCGAGCACCTCTTTTATCGAGGTGACCGCGGCGTTGTACCAGTCAGCGGGGTTTTGTTCGGCCCAGCCGTTGTGCAGTTGTTTTAGGGGGTAACTTACGGTATGCGAGGCCAGCTGTGCCCCGTCATCTTTAAAAAGCACCGTCTTGGTGCCGGAGGTGCCCAGATCGACACCCAGCAGATAAGCCATGTTGATAGTTCTCCCAAAAGGGCCCTGACCGGCAGGGCCCCAACCGGGGGCCGGAGGGCCCCCGTGTTTATAGTTGTTTTTAAGGTCTGGTTACTTATCTGGCGCGCTTCTTGGACATCACGTCGATGACCACGGCAATGAGCAGCACCATGCCCTTGACGGTCTTCTGCCAGTTGGCGTCGATACCCAGGATGGACATGCCGTTGTTGAGCACGCCCATGAACACGGCACCGATAACCGCGCCGCCGATGGTACCAACGCCGCCGTAGGCCGAGGCACCGCCGATGAAGCACGAGCCGATGGCGTCAAGCTCATAGCCGGTACCGGCCGTCGGGGCCGCCGAATTGAAGCGGGCCACGCAGACCAAAGCGGCCAGGGCCGAGAGAAAGCCCATGTTCACGTAGGCCAAGAACAAGATGAAGTTGGTGTTCACGCCGGAGAGCTTGGCGGCCTTCTCGTTGCCGCCTAAGGCATAGAGCCTGCGCCCGGTCACGGTCTTGTTGGCGATGAAGGCATAGAAGAGCACCACTACCGCCAGGATGACCAGGATGAACGGAATGCCCTTGTGGTTGCCCAACAGCACGCCCGAGAAGAGCAGGCCGCCGATGACGATGACGCTTCTGAAGGCAAAGGAGGCCATGGGCTCCAACTCATAACCCTTGCGGCGCTTGGTGGCACGGTCGTACAGGCCCCACAGCAGAAAGATAGCGCACAGCACCAAAGTCACAATCATGGTCAGCGTGAAGGCGCTGGCACGGGCCTTGGGAATGAAGGAGTTGAAATTGGCCAGATACTCGGTGTCAAACGGGGAGATGGTCAGACCGTCGAGCACCAACAGCGCGATACCGCGGAAGAGCATCATGCCGGCCAGGGTCACGATGAAGGAGGGGATCCTCACGTAGGCAATCCAGAAGCCGTGCCAGGCACCGATTAGAATACCCAACAGCAGGCACAGTGCCATGGAGAGGTAGATGTTCACCTCCATGTTGACCATGAGCACGCCCGCTAAGGCACCGATGAGGCAGACGATGGAGCCCACCGACAGGTCGATGTTGCCGCAGCCTACGATACAGAACAGCATGCCTACGGCCAGAATGATCACGTAGCTGTTCTGCGAGATGATGTTGGTGAAGTTCTGCGGGGAGAGCAAGGAGCCGTGCCCCGTCATCCTGATCACCGTCTCAAAGAGCACGATGATAATTATAAGCGCAAGCAGAAGTGAGTTGCGCTTGAGCATATCTGTAATCTGATTCATGATGCTTCCTGTACTTTAGACTCGTTGTTGCCCGATGATCTGATGATGGCGGCCATGATGCTCTCCTGCGAGGCCTCCGAGCGCGGCATTTCGGCGACGATGCGGCCTTCGTTCATCACGTAAACCCGATCGCAGATGCCCAAAATCTCCGGCAACTCCGAGGAGATGACCAACACGCCCTTGCCCTCTTCGACCAGCTGGTTGATGAGGCAGTAGATCTCGTACTTGGCGCCCACGTCGATACCGCGGGTGGGCTCATCCAGGATGAGCACATCCGGTTTGGTGAACAGCCACTTGGCCAGCAGCACTTTCTGCTGATTGCCGCCGGAGAGGTTGCCCACGTCCTGCAGCACATGCTCGCACTTGATGTTCAGCTCGCCCTTGTAGTTCTTGGCGTGCAACACCTCGGCGTCATTGTCGATGACCGAGTGGTTGGACACTTCCGGCAGGTTGGAGAGCGTGACGTTCTGGTAGATGGGGTTCATCAGGATCAGACCGTCGCCCTTGCGATCCTCGGTGACGTAGGCCAGTCCCGCCTTCACACAGTCGGTTACGCTGCGGAAATGACACTCCTTGCCCTTTAAGAACACCTGTCCTGAGATGTTCACGCCGTAGCTTCCGCCGAACAGGCTCTTGGCAAACTCGGTGCGCCCCGCGCCCATGAGGCCGGACATGCCCACCACCTCGCCGCGGCGGATCTTGATGTTGATGTTGTCACAGCGCTTGCGCTCGGGCGTGAGCGGATCGTGCACCGTCCAGTTGCGCACTTCCAACAGCACCTCATCCTTGATGTGGTTCTGGTCGCGTTTGGGATAGCGGTCGGTCATGGCGCGTCCCACCATGCCGGCGATGATGCGATCCTCGGGCACGTCGTGATTGGCGTTGTCCAAAGTCTCGATGGTCGAGCCGTCACGCACCACCGTGATGTTGTTGGCGATGTAGGAGATCTCGTTTAGCTTGTGCGAGATGATGATGGACGTCATGCCCTGCTCGCGGAACTTGGCAATCAGATCCAGCAGTTTCTGCGAGTCGGTCTCATTTAAGGAAGCGGTAGGCTCGTCCAGGATTAAAAGCTTGCAGTTCTTGGAGATGGCCTTGGCGATCTCGATTAACTGCTGCTTGCCCACGCCGATGTCCTTGATTAAGGTGCGCGGATCCTCGTCTAAGCCCACCGTGTGCATCAGTTCCTGGGCGTAGCTGTAGGTACGCGGCCAGTCCATGACTTCGTGGAAGGAATTGGAGGTGCATTCGTTGCCCAAGAACATGTTCTCGGCGATGGAGAGGAACGGCACCAGCGCCAGTTCCTGATGGATGATGACAATACCTTTGCGTTCGGAATCGCGGATGGTCTTGAAATGGCACTCCTCGCCGTTGAGGATGATCTGCCCTTCGTAGGTGCCGTAGGGATAGATGCCGCTTAACACGTTCATGAGGGTGGATTTGCCTGCGCCGTTCTCACCCACCAACGCGTGTACCTCGCCCTCCTTGACCTCCAGATTGACGTTGTGCAGGGCGGTGACCTTACCGAAACGCTTAGTGATGTCCTTCATCTGCAGTAGAATTTTATCGGACATAGATATTCTCCTGAAAGGAGGGGCGCCCGCGGCGCCCCTCAGACAATCACAAAGCTTGATTAGATCTCTTTCTCCTTGTAGTAGCCCGAGTCAATCAACAGCTCCTTGTAGTTGGCCTTGGTGCCGACCACCGGCTCGCACAGGAAGGAGGGGATGATGCCGGTGCCGTTGTTGTAGGTCTTGGTGTCGTTGACCGGCACTTCCTTGCCCTGCACGATGGCGTCCACCATCTTCACCACCTGGGCGGCCAGAGTACGGGTGTCCTTGAAGATGGACATGCTCTGCAGGCCGCGCTTCATGAACTTGACGTTCGGACGGTCGCAGTCCTGACCGGTCACCAGCGGGATGTTGGTGGCGTCGTAGCCGTTGCCCACCAGCGCGTTCACCACGCCCTGAGCGGTGGAGTCGTTGGAGCAGATCACCGCATCCAGCTGCGTGCCGCCGTCCGGGCCGTAACCCTGGGAGGCAATCAGGTTCTCCATGCGCTTCTGCGCCTCTTCGAGGTTCCAGTTCAAGGTGGCGGCCTGCGCCATGGTGGTCTGCCCCGAACGGCACACCAGCTTGCCGCTGTCGAGGTAAGGCTGAATGATCTCAATCATGCCGCCCCAGAAGAAATTGACGTTGTTGTCATCGGTCGGGCCGGTGAAGAACTCGGTGTACTTGACCCCGTCGCCGTCCTTGAGCTTTAAGGCATCTTCCACGAACTTGCCCTGCATCTGACCTACCTTGTAGTTGTCGAAGGTGGCGTAGTAGGTCACCGCGTCGGAATTCATGATCAGGCGGTCATAAGAGATGACCGGGATGTTCTTTTCCTTGGCGCCGCGCAGGGCCTCGGTCAGAGCCGAGCCGTCGATGGCAGCCACCACCAGCACCTCGCAGCCGCCGGCGACCATGTTCTCAATCTGGTTGACCTGGGTGGGAATGTCGTTGTCGCCCGCGTAGAGCAGCTCAACCTCATAGCCGGCTTTCTCCAGCTCGCTCTTCATGTTGGCGCCGTCCTGGTTCCAGCGCTGCAGCGCCTGGGTCGGCATGGAAACGCCGATCTTG
The DNA here is from genome assembly GCA_017469335.1 of Succinivibrio sp. Taxonomy (GTDB): domain Bacteria; phylum Pseudomonadota; class Gammaproteobacteria; order Enterobacterales; family Succinivibrionaceae; genus Succinivibrio. The sequence continues at coordinate 42,560 of JAFUGP010000128.1, forward strand.
GCGGCCTCGGCGGTCGAAGCTGCGGTACAGGTCATGACAGCGCAGCACAGTGCGGTTAAGGTTGCTTTGAATTTCATAAAGTTACTCCTTGTTGATGAGTTGTTATCGCGTCAAGCGTGTATTAGTTTCTGGCATCTGTCTAAAAGACTGGCGTGCACGTGCACACTTTCATCTTAAGGCAGTATTGAGATTATAGCCACCAAATAATTTCACCTAGGTTTAAAAACGTGATGAAGGTGCAATTTTGCTCAGACCCGGCCTTTCTTTTGGACGAAAATGTGAAGCTCAGAAAAAAGCACCGCAGGCCCCGTCGCTACGCAGTTGCCGCAATAAAGCCGGGCACCCGTGCCCCATTCATCTGTGATCAAGCTCTCAAGTCATTGGTAATTCATTAGAATTTCAAGCTGTTTTTTGAAGTGTGTGCTCATTTTTGAGCGGCGGTATCTATACACTCAAGCTGATTAATTTAAGTAAATTAGGGTGTTGTTGCCTGCAGCCCCAGAGTTGTCATACTCACGGGGACCTTGCACAGGCAAACTTTACGGGTTTTAGATTCAATCCATGACTGCGCGAGACGAGCTGAATTTTGCCAGGGCCAATGACGAGTCCGGGGTGACATTCAAAAACTTCTCCACCGGCTCCTTGGCCGAGCATACTTTCTCGCGCTGGAAACTGCTGGAGCAGGCCGATCTCATCGCCAATCACGGCCGCCGCTCCGACGGCACTCTCCCCTCAGGAGCGGTGCCCGTCGCCACCCCGCAGGCCTTTCATGTCAGTACCGCACCCACGGCGCCGCGCCGGGCCGTGACCGGCACAGGATCCATCTTATCCTCGCTGCGGCGTAAAGAACTGCCGCCCATGGGCAAGCACCCCACCGCCGCGGCCGCCTCAGGCACCCCGGCGGCCTCCGCCCCGGACGAGACAGCCGCAGCTGCAGCCGAGAGCAAAATTGCCGCCCCCCAGGCGGGCAAAAGTGCCGCGCTGCCGCAGCAGGCCTTGAATCTGACCGCCCTGCCCAGGCAGGATCGCACCCAGGAGGGGCGCAAGCGCAATTCCCTGCTGGGCATGATCCGCGGACCTGACTACAAAGAGCGGCCCAAACGCAGTAAAAACAATGAAGCAGCAAAGGCGCAGGCTGCCCCCGGCGGTACCGCCGCAGTCAAGGCAGCCCCCGGCAGCGCGGATCCAGACTCGCCGCGTAAAGATTTTGCCTCGCTGTTTCATACCGGGGCCGCCGGATCGGCGCGCAGCGCCTATGAGAGCGAGGAGACTTTAGAGTCGGTATTTTCGAGGTTAGAACAATGCCAGTAATCAGCATCTGCTCCCCCAAGGGCGGGGTGGGCAAAACCACTCTGGCGTCCAATCTGTCCTATATTTTCTCGCAGTCCGGCACCAAGGTGATGGCCGTGGACATGGACCCCCAGAATGCCCTGAGATTGTATTTCGGCGTCTCACTGGCCGACGAGGGCGGTTTCATCGCCTCCTTGGACTCCCAGGCCCCCTGGCTTAACTCGGCCCTGAACGTCGGGCGCAACCTCTATGTGCTGCCCTTTGGCAAGTCCACCTACGAGATGCGCCGCAACTTAGATCAGATCTTCATCAACGAGCCTGACTATCTCAAGACCTCGCAGAGTGCCATCTTCAACGCCCCGGACCTGTTGGTCATCATCGATTTCCCCCCGGGATACTCCGAGGCGCTCAAGGCGGCGGCCTGCATCACCGATCTCTATGTCATTCCCCTAAACGCCGACGCCGCCTCGGTGTCGCTGTTAAGCCAAATCAAGGACGGTGATCTCTTTGAAAACGGCGAAAGCGCCAACAAGTACTGCATTGTGCTCAATCAGGTGGACAACCGCGTGAAGATCAACCGCGAGATCCAGGATTTTGCGCGCAGCAATTTCCAGGACAAGTTGGCCGGCACCGTGCATCTGGACACCTCGGTAACCGAAGCGGCCGCGCTGCAGGTACCCATCAGCGGCTTCAACCCCAGCTCCGCGGCGGCCTTTGACATCGGCATGCTGGCCAGGCGTTTGGGCACCATGCTGGGCTTCACCGTCAACGAGGACACCATGATCATCAGCCAGGGGCAGGATTAGCGCCATGCTTAAGTTCCTCAAACTGCTCGGGGTGCTGCTCATCGTCATTCCGGTGCCGGTGTTCACCATCATCACCCCCATGAGTCACACCGATCAGTACATCTTCGGGCTGTGCATGATAGGCGGCTGCGTGCTCTTAAACCACCTAAGCCAGAAGCACTACATCTCGGTGGCGCTCATCTTGATCACGGTGGTGTGCTCGACGCGCTACATGTACTTTCGCCTCACGCAGACGTTGGAGTTGGACTCCCTCATCGAAACCATCTTCGGCTATCTGCTCTTTGCCGCGGAGATTTACGTCTACTGCATATTGCTTTTGAGCTTCTTTCAGATGTCCTGGTCGCTGCGCCGCAAGATAGTGCCCCTGCCCGAGGACACCTCCAAGTGGCCCACCGTGGATGTCTACGTGCCCACCTACAACGAGCCTTTGAGCCTGGTGCGCGATACGGTACTGGCCGCGCAGTGCATCGACTACCCCAAGGACAAGCTTAAAATCTACATTCTCGACGACGGGAGGCGTAAGGAATTTGCCACCTTCGCCACCGAGGCGGGCGTAGGCTACATCACCCGCACCGACAACGCCCACGCCAAGGCCGGCAATCTCAATCACGCCATGCAGCTGACCAAGGGCGAGCTCATCGCCATCTTCGACTGCGACCACATCAGCACCCGCATCTTCCTGCAGGCCACGGTGGGTGCCTTTATCAAGGATCCCAGGCTGGCGCTGCTGCAGACCCCCCACCATTTCTACTCACCCGATCCCATCGAGCGCAATCTCTATTTGGGGCGCAACATCCCCACCGAGGGTGAGCTGTTCTACGGCCCGGTGCAGCGCGGCAACGACAACTGGAACGCCGCCTTCTTCTGCGGCTCCTGTGCGGTGATAAGACGCGCCGCCTTAAACTCCATCGGCGGCTTTGCCTTTGAGACCGTCACCGAGGATGCCCATACGGCGTTGAGGCTGCAGCGTCACGGCTGGAACACGGCCTACCTTGACAAGATCCTGGCAGGCGGCCTGGCCACCGAGCGCCTTATTTTGCACATCATCCAGCGCAACCGCTGGGGCCGCGGCATGATTCAGATCTTCCGCCTGGACAATCCGCTCTTGGGCCGGGGACTGACACTGGCGCAGAGACTGTGCTATCTGAGCGCGAGCATGTACTTTTTCTTTGCCCTGCCGCGCGTCATCTTCCTGACGGTGCCTCTTTTTTATCTGCTCTTTGGCATCAGCGTGGTGCACGGCTCGGCCGAGCTCTTGTTCGCCTACGCCCTGCCCCATCTGTTCTTGTCCGTCTACACCAGCTCGCGCTTAAACGGCCGTTACCGCTACAGTTTCTGGGGCGAGGTCTACGACATCCTGCTCTCCTTCCCGCTGGTGCTGCCCACGCTGGCGGTGCTGTTCTCCCCGCATAAGGGCAAGTTCAACGTCACCGATAAGGGCGGTACCGTGGACAAGGCCTACTTTGACGCGCGGGCGGTCAGAGCGCACATCATCTGCGCGGGGTTACTGCTCTTTAGCATGGTATTTGGCTTTGTCAAATATCTCATGCCCGAGTATTTTGACATTCAGTTGGGAGCGCTGCTTTTGAACGTGGCCTGGGCCACCTTCAACCTCTCCTTGCTGCTGGCGGCCATCTGCGTGGCCCGCGAGACCCCCAATCTGCGCAAGACGCAGCGCCTGGAGCTCAAGGCCCCGGTGCTGCTCTATCAGCAAAGCGGCATCTGCTCGCGCAGCACCCTAAACGATCTCTCCATGACCGGCTGCCGGGTGGAAAACTCCATCGATCAGGATCTCTTGGACGACGATCCGGTGACCGACGTGGAGATCATGTCGGATTTCTCCTCGGCCTCCATCCCGGTGGAGATGCTGCATGATGCCCCGGGTGCCAAATACCTGCGCTTTAAGTTCCGCGACAGCGACGTGGACTCGCACCGCGAAATCGTCAGGCTGTTGTTCTCGCGCGCCGACACCTGGGTGGCGCCGCCGCACGAAAAGGACAACGTGCTCAAGTCCTACTTCACCATCCTGGCCTGCACCTATGACTCGCTGACCCGCAACATCCGGCGCAACCGCGCCCTCAAAAAGCAGCGCCGCAAGGAAGAGGCGGCCCGCGGGGAGGCGGCATGAGCATGCGCAATCACGGCAAAGCCCGGGGAGTTTTGAGCCTGGCTGTGGCACTGTGGCTGCCCTGGGTATCCCAGACGGTCCGAGCAGACGACCCCTCCATCCTGGAGGAGCTGCTGGCCCCCGATTATGACCTGGGACCTGCCGATCTCATGCTGCCCGAGGACAATCCCTTCTCGCTCTCGGAGCTGCCCGAGACTCAGCAGAGCCTGGACAGCGTGGTGAGCGCTCCTTTTGCCATGCAGCTTACTTTCGGCAAATTAGGCGCCAAACACGGCATTTTGATGAGAGCAGGTCAGAACGAGGCCGGACTTACCTTTACCATGCCGGTGGACAAGGTGGTGACGTCGGCCAGGCTCAATTTGAATCTGGACATCTCCGATGAGATGGCCGAGCGCAACGCCCACCTGGATATCTTCCTCAACAACCAGCCCGTGGGCACACTGCCTTTGACCAGGGTCAGCGGTACCGCCTCCTATGAGCTGGATCTGCCCTTTGAGTTCATCACCACCATCAACGATTTTGACTTCAAAATCGCCGACGATCAGGGCTTTGGCTGTCTTATCGACAACACCCGGCGTTTTACCGTGACCATCTTGGGTGACTCCACCTTGAACGTGGAAGGGCACAGCATCTCCATTGACGAGGATCTGAGCATTTTCCCCATGCCCTTCGTCGATCCCTTCGATGTCTCCAAAAACACCGTGCAGGTGGTGCTGCCCAAATCTCCGGGTGCCGGGGTGCTGAGCGCCGCGGCCATCTTGGCCTCCTACCTAGGCTTCAAAGCCGATTTCCGCGGCGTGAAGTTCAAGGTCAGCTTAGGTGCTCTGCCCGAGCGGGCCAATGCCATCTTGATCGGCAAGCCGGGGGAGGATCTGGGGGACATCGAACTGCCGGACACCGAGGGGCTGTACGTGCAGTCCCACCCCGGGGATCCGAGCTACCGCCTCATCCTCATCGTGGCCGAGGGCAAACAGAAACTGCGCAACGCCGTGGGCACGCTCATCTCGGGCACCATCCCCGAGAAGACCAAGATCTCGCCCATCAAATCGCAGCTCTTTCTGCCCAGCGAGCCCTATGACGCCCCGCGCTGGATCCCCACCGACCGCAAGGTTTACCTCTCCGAGCTCATCGACAACCGCGATGACATGATCTCCGCGGGACTGTGGCATCCGCCCATCAACTTCAATTTCCGCGCCGCCCCCGATCTCTATCAGTTCTACGGCGAGCCCTCCGATCTCTATATCCGCTACTCCTTCCCCTTGGAGCAGTGGATGGACGAGCCGCACAGCTGGCTGAACGTCACCCTCTCGGGCAATTACATCCGCAATCTGCCCGTCAACAAGGCCGGCGTGTTGGAAAACCTCTGGCGCCTGGCAGGCGGTGACGGACGCAAGGAAGATCATCATGTCCAGCTGCAGCCATATCTTATTTATGGCGACAACACCTTGAGTCTGTACTTTGACATCAAGTTAAAACAGGGTGCCCCCTGCAGCCTGCTGCACGATCGCAACATCAAAAGCAGCATTCATGAGGCCAGCTATCTGGATTTGAGCAGCACCAAGCACTACGCCGAGCTGCCCAATCTCTCCTTCTACGTGGGCGCGAGCTTCCCCTTTACCAAATACGCCGATTTCTCCGACACCATCATCCTGCTGCCCGATCACCCCAGTGCCACCGAGCTGCAGGTCATGCTGGACATGGCCGCCCGCGCCGGCACGGCCACCGGCACCCCCATCACCAACAACCGCGTGGCCCTGGGGTTGGAGGGCAAGGACATCACCCACACCGAGTTTGCCAACTCCAATATCCTGGCCGTATCCACCTTAAAGCACACCGACTTTTACGCCAAGCTTTTGGCAGGCTCGGCCTTCAGGCTCACCGGGGAGGAGCTGGAGGTCAAGGATCTGGGACCGCTGTCGATGGAAGACGGTTTCTTCGGGGCCTTAAGCCGCCTGATGAGCGGGGATTTTAGGCCCGAGAACCTCGATGCCGGCCGTTATATCCGCTCCAATGTCTCCTGGCGGGGTTTTGTCAGTTTCATCTCCCCCTTCAGGGGCGATCGCATCGTGGTGGCGGTAACCGCCAACGAGGATGAGCAGTTAGACCGGCTCTCGGATGATCTGGACAACGATGAGGTCAACCGCTCGGTAGGCGGCGATCTGACCGTGATCTCCGGGGATGACTCGGTTAGGGCCTTCAAAGTGGGCAACAGTATTTACTCAGGAGATGTCAGCCGCATGTACAGCATGCTGCACTTTCTGGGGCGACATGTGTTCTGGATGGCCATGTTCTCCTTCGTGATGCTCTTTGCGGCCGGCATCTTCATCTCCAGAGCCTTAAAGGAGCGTTCCAGAAGACGCCTGGAGAGCGGACAGATCTGATGAGGCCGCAGATGAGAGCAGCGATGATACAAAAAAACGGGCAGAGGCATAAAGCTATGACGGGCAAACCACACCCCAAGGTCGTGACGGGACTTAAGTTCACCGCGCTGGCGCTGCTTTTTGGCGGCATCTATCAGGCCGCCTACTCCCAGGGCAGCTATGAGCAGGATATGCTGCAGTCGGCGCAAAGCCGCAACGCCGCCCGCGGCGGCTCCATCGAAAGCGGCGGCGCCCCCACCGTGCAGACCCAGAGTATGCCCGAGAGCAAGCCTGCCGAGAGCGGCCGCAACGACCTCGGCAACAACGGGAGCACCGGAGTCAGCCTCGCGCCGAGCGCAGCGCCAGTCACAAGTGACAGCTCTGGCGGCGCTGCCGCCGCCGATGCCGGCTCATCCTCAGCGCCTACCCAGTTTATGCCCATGGACGATAACTCCGGCAGTGCTGCCGCCTCAGGCGGCGGTGCGGCCGCGGCCACTGCCCCCGCCGCGACCCCCGGGTATGTGCCGCCGGCCGTCACACCTGCCTCGGGCTCGCGCACGGCGGTCAGCTCCAAATCCATGCTCGACACCCTGTTCAAGCAGGCTCATCTGTGGCATGACAAATATCAGCCCAAACCCGCCATCCAGACCCTCAACAGAATTCTGCTGGCCGATCCGGACAACACCGAGGCTTTGTACCTGCTCTCCAAGTGGTCCTCGGAGAGCGGCGACACCCAGAGCGCCGCGGTCTACCGCGACCGCCTCTCCACGGTGGCACCCGATGATCCCAGGCTCAAGGAGCTGGAGAGCCAAAAAGAGCTGGACAAATACTCCAAGGATCAGCTGCAGCGTGCCCGCTCGCTGGCCTCCGCGGGCAATATCCCCGCGGCCTTGAACGCCTATCAGCGCATGTTCAACGGCAGCACCCCGCCGCCGGGGCTGGTGTCGGAGTATTACCTCACCATGTCAGGCGATCCGGGCATGTACAATGATGCCGTACGCGGCATCAAGCAGTACATCCGCGCCAATCCCTCCGATACCGGCGCCAAGGTGACCTTCGGCAAGCTCTTAAGCTACCGCGACAACACCAGGCGCAGTGCCATTGAGCTGTTGGAGTTCTACGCCCCGAATTCTGCAGACGCCGACGAGGCCTTAAAACAGGCGCTGCTGTGGTACACCCCCGCGCCCGAGGACGAGAAATTCTACCGTAACTACGCCAAGCGCCATCCCGACGATGCCGAGGTATTGGCCCGCTTCCAGCGCAATGTCGCTGACAATCTCACCGCCCAGGCCTATGAGGGGCTCAATTCCCAGGATCTGAGCAAGGCCCGCGAGAGCTTTGAGGAGATCCTAAAGCGCGATCCCAACAACGCCGACGCCTTAGAGGGCTTGGGCTATCTCTACCTGCGGCAGAAGGACTACGCCCGCGCCGCCGAGTACTTAAACAAGGCCGCCGCGCAGCCCGGGTCCAAACAGGATAAACTGCGCTACGACGCGGTGATGGCAAGGGCCAATCTGGCCATCAGCCAGGGCGATCCCACGCTTGCTCTGGCCATGGCCGATGATCTGCTCAAAAGCCCGGGGTCCAACCATGAGGACGCCCACTTCTTAAAGGCGCAAATCTACCGGCAGCTCAAGCAATACGACAACGCCGCCGAAGAGCTCAAGTCCATCCTGCGCGACAATCCCTCCAGCCGCGGCGCCGGCGAGATGCTCTACTACACCTACCGCGAGGCGGGCAAGGCCGATCAGGCCAAGGCCCTCTTGGACACCCTGCCTGCCGATCTCAGGCAGACCCTGATAGCGCGCAGCGCACCCAAACCCGATCCGGTCTCCCCCATCCGCAAGGAAGCCGAGCGCTACCTAAGTGAAGGCGATCTGACCTCCGCCATCGCCACCTTGCAAAACGGCGTGGCCACTTATCCGCAAAACGCCTGGCTGCGCTATGATCTGGCGCGGGCCTTGGACAGGGCGGGACGGCCGGCGCAGGCGCAGTCACAGCTCTTTTACCTCACCCGCGACGGGGCAAGCAACGAGCAGCTCTTTGCCGCGGCCAACTATTTGAATGCCGCCGGGGATTTTGTCAGCGCCCGGGCGGTGGCCGAGCGCATCTCTCCCTCCTTCCAGAACGGTGCCGTGCGGGACCTCAAGTCCGCCATCGCCTTCAAGGAGAATGTCAGCCGCGCTGAGCACTACCTAAAAGCAGGGCAAAAGAGCGCAGCCTTAAACACCCTGCGCAGCACCGGCAAACTGCCCCGGGGCCTGAGCGCCGCGGAGCTTGGGCACTTGGCTGCCCTCTATCAGCAGGCAGGAGACAGCACCACTGCCCTGAGGCTTGCCGATCAAGCCCGTGCCGCGGGCATGGGCTCGCAGGCAGGCTTGGGTGACTACGCCGAGATCATCGACGTCTATAACAAAACCAGCCACTACGACAAGGCTCAGGCCCTTTTGACCGATCCCAGGGTACAGGCCAATACCACGCCTGCGCAGTTAAGCGCCATGAGCTCGGGCAACGCCGTGCGTCAGGCCGATCTGCTAAGGGAGAACGGGCGCAGCGCCGATGCCTACGACGTGCTCTATGAGGCCTTGAAGGATGATCCGCAAAACCCCTCGCTCATGATGGCCATGGCCCGTCTTTATCATGACAATCAGAAATACCCTGAAGCCCGGGCCATCTACGCCAGGGTTCTTGGCGCTGATCCGGTCAATCAGGAGGCGGTGGTCGGAGCCATCAACTCGGCGCTCTCCGACAACGACGGCGAGGCGGCGCAGGCTTTGGAGAGCCGCCTCTCCGATCCCGACAATCCGCACATTCTCATCCTCAAGGCGCGTATCGCCCGGCAGAACAAGGACTATGCCCAGGCCATCGAGTACCTAAAGCGCTCCAAGAGCACCCTGGAGGGCTCACCTTACATCACCAAAGATCCCCGTCTTACCCAGGCAGCCGTCCCGGTGCACGCCTACAACAACCCCTTCCGCAACGCTCACAGTGTGGTGAGAAAGCCTGACTACAGTCAGCAGTTAGGCCTCATGCCCTGGGAGACGGGGGCCGATCCCAACAACGGCTCGGTATTCAGCGCCGCGCCCTTTGCCTATGACATGGACGCCTTGGAGCGCAGCAAAACGCTGCGCGACGTCAACACCATGCTGCGTGAGCTCTACGACAAGACCGCCACCTACATGAGCGCCTATGTGCACGCCCGGCAAAAAGACGGCGAGGACGGTCTGTCGACGGTCAACGGTTTTGCCGTGCCCATTACCTTCTCCACCCCGCTCTTTGAGGATCACCGTTTCTCCGTGACCTTCACGCCCACCTCCATGGACGCGGGCAGCGCCAGCGCCGACTCCAATTACAAGTCAGGCTCGGTGGGGCTGTCGGTGGGCGTGAACAATATCATCATAGGCCTGAACTCGCTGATTACCGCCGTGCAGAGCACCACCGATGCGGACGCCGTAACCGCGCTGGACAATCAGCTCTCCTCCATGGGCCTGAGCGATGCCCAGATCACCGCGCTGCACAATGCCGAGGATACTTTGAGCCCCGGGGATTACAACATCGGCACCGCCGAGGGTCTTGAAAAACTAAACCGAGACTTAAGTGCCTTCGCCGGCAGCAGCACCGCCGAGATCACCGCGCTGCGCCGGGCCATCAACAGCTATTACAGCGGCACCGGCACCTACGCCTCGCACGCGCGGCGCTCCAACGGAGCCAACTTCGCCTTAAAGCTGCAGGGTGATCTCTACAGCGCCGATATCGGCGTCAACTCCATCGGCAAGGACGGCTCGACCTTTGTGGGCGGCATTGATTTTCATCCCAAGCTCACGCAGGATCTGACCTTGCGTGTCAAGTTGGAGCGCCGCTCGCTTAATGACAGCGTGCTCTCCTATTACGGCATGAAGGATGATTACTCCGGTGCCACCTGGGGGGCGGTCACCAAAAACGGCGGCTCCCTGCAGCTGGCCTATGACAACGGTTATTTCGGCGCCTACGCCGGGCCGTCTTTCTACGCCTACTCAGGGGATCACGTCAAGACCAACCACAGCAAGGGCTTCTCCGCCGGGGTCTACGTGAGGCCGCTCAACACCGACGAGCAGACCCTCACCGTGGGCGTGAGCGCCGAGTATCAGGACTTTGACAACAACCAGAACCACTTCACCTACGGTTACGGCGGCTATTTCAGTCCCTCGGACTACTACACCATCTCCATCCCGGTCAACTATCAGCGCAAGGTCAACGACAACCTCGACTTCGCGCTCTCCGCCTCCATCGGCTATCAGTCCTACACCAACGAGGCCGCGCCCTACTACCCCACCCGCAGCGACTGGCAGGGTACTTTGGAGACCCTGGCCAGCTACGGCTTTGTCAAGGAAGCCTGGTTTGAGAAGGAAAACGAGAGCGGCGTGGGCGGCTCGGTGAGTCTGGACCTGCACTATCACATCAACGATGTGTTCACGGTGTCGGGGCACCTGGATTACAACACCTTCGGTGAGTACAAGGAGTACAACGAAATGCTGACCTTCAAGTACCTGCTGGGCGGATATTGATTGTAAGGCAGAAGGCTGTCACGGTGGGGGAGAGTGCCACAAGCGAGCTGCCGGAAGGCGTAACACCGCTTAAGATCCCCCCGCTGTTTGAACTTGCACGCAAAAACCTCGCGGATCTCAGCGCCCAGGAGAGGCAGCGCCTGCTCAATTTAAGCGCTCTGCAGCATAATCTGCAGGATCTGCTCTCCTGCAATTTAACACGCTCATTGGAGGCCTTTGCGCGTTACCTGCCGGAGGTGGCGCGGCGCTTTGAGCACTACCGTCCGCAACGGGAGCTGGAGTTTTTCTGCACCGAAAACGGGGTGCCCAATGTGCTGTTAAGAGAGAGCGGCGAGATCTTCTATAAGTGCGACGATCCGCTCGCCTACTGCCGCGCGCAGGTAAATGAGGCACTGACCAAGCAGCCTCTGGGCCTGCGGGGCGTGCGCAGCTCCCGCGATCACCTAGGTCAGCTGCACAGCCGCTATATCAACGAATCCGTCAGAATTCTCAGGCAGGCACAAAGAAGGCGTCTTAAGCAGGAAGGAGCACCACCCTCCTCCAACCCCGCGTCCCACACCGCATCAAACGCCCTGCCCGCGCTCTCTCCCCTGCAGTGTCGCTCCGTGCCGCACGTCATCATCTTAGGGGTGGGCCTGGGCTATCCGTTGGGCTTTTTGTTGGAGCAGGTGGAGGCGGCCAATCTCACCTTGATAGAGCCCGATGCCGATCTCTTTTACGCCTCCCTGCAGGCCTATGACTGGGCCTCGCTGCTTGAGCATCTGCATCAGAACAACTTCGGGGTGAATTTACTGGTAGGCCAGAGTGAGAGTCAGATATTTACCGACTTAAGCGCCTTCTTCAGCCACCACGGGCGTTTTTTAAGCGCCCTGTGGTGGACCTTGGTGCACTATCAATCAGAGGCCATCGCCGCACTGGCACTGCAGCTGAGGCAGGACTACCATCGTTTGAGCAGCTCGCTGGGCTTTGCCGATGACCATCTCTTTGGGATCTCCCACGCCTGCCGGGCGCTGCAAAGCGGCAAGAACTTTGTCAAAAAGGAGGTGGCACTGCCCCCCGAGTTCGCCGGTACCCCCTTATTTGTGGTCGGCAGCGGCCCTTCTTTGGAGCGGGATCTGCCTTTTTTGCGCCGCCATCAGGACGAGGCGGTGATCATGGCCTGCGGCACGGCGTTGGAGATCCTCTACAACCAGGGCATCAAACCTGACTTTTACGCCGCCACCGAAAGAGTCCCCGAGATAGCCCAGACCATTGAGGCCATCCCCGACCGGGACTTTATCGCCTCGCTTATCCTGATAGCTGGCGATGTAATCCATCCCAAGGTGCAGCGCCTGTTCAAACACACCGCGCTCTTAGGCAAGATGGACGAGCCATTTTACTGGCTGATGCAAATTCACCCCCAGGGGCAGCTTATCAGACCGGTGTCGGTGATGAATCCCTTAGTGGGCAACTTAGGCGTGGCAGCGGCCTGGGCTTTGGGCTTTAAGGAGGTGTATCTCTTTGGCCTTGACTGCGGCAGGCGCACAGGCGAGAGCATTCACGCCAAATCCTCGGGGCTTTATCGCCAAGGCGGCATCGCCGACACACAGGAGGCCTTTCGCACCACCTCACACCGGGCCGGCAATTTCGGCGGACTGTGTGAGAGCAATTTTGTCTTTGAGCTCTCGCTGCGCTACCTGGAGCTGGTCATCGAGCAGGCCCGCAAGGAGGGCTTTAACTTTTACAACTGCTCGGATGGCTGCCTGATAGCGGGCGCACAGCCAATTCGAAGTGAGGTACTCGCCGCGCTGTGGCCACCACACACCCCCCAATCACACCCCGGTCTTGGCGCTGACTTCGACGTGGTAAGCAACGCGCCGGACAAAGAGCGCCTGCACGATTTTATCGCCACGAAGATGACCTTCAGTCCCCGGGTAAGCACTGAGGAGCTCACCGCCTTATGCCGCAGGGAGGAGGTGCTGGCGCTGTTGGATAAGCTCACAGAGCTTATCTGGGAGCCCTATAAGAGCCGCACAGAGTGTATTCAGCGCTTGGAGCAGGTAAGCGAGTACCTCTCCTCCTTAAGTGCTCACCCGCAGCTGCGCTTTTGCGCGCTGCTCTTGGACGGCAGTTTGCAGAGTTTCTTCATCGTGGCCACTCACGCGCTCTATCATACCGAGAATGAGAGATCCTGCCTTAAAGTTACCGCGCGCATCTTGCAGAGGCTACAGTATTTTCTGTCGGATCTCAAAGCTGCCTATGCCCTGGTGCCTGACTATGTGCTGGGCGAGCATCAGGCTCTGTGGCAGGGCCTGGTCGGGGCCGATCACACCGGCAGTAAGGCCCCGCGCATGCCTAGGATGCAGGATTTTTCACGCCGCCGCTTTAAGGAAAAGCCTAAGTTTGAGAAAATAACCACAGCATGACAGTGCGCAGCGGGAACCGTAATCACAGAGCACCCCTGCTTTTCTGCCATGGCCGGAAACAATAAGAGGTTAAAACAAGATGGCTCTAGGTCAGACACCGGAAGAGTATTTAAAATCCCTGCAGCATCCGGCGGGCTGGTTTGAATTGGTGCAGACCATCGTGGAGATGGTGGCGGAGAACGCGCAGGGCGATAATAATCTGGCCTTTTTGGAAGAGGTAGGCCGCCGGGTGGCCGCAAGCTATCCTCTGAACACGGTCAAGAAACTCTCCGAGCTTAACGTAGCTTTCAACAACCACCTCTACAAGTTCAACTGGGGCTACGTGGACATTGAAGATGCCGGGGACAGCCTGATCTTTCGCCATCACTGCATGCCCCTTACCGGCAAGCCCGATACCGATGCCGTCTGGCAACGCTCCTTCTGCGCAGTGCTGCTGGGTCTGTACAATGTCTGGCTGCACCAGAGCGGCTCGCCCAAAACGCTGCACTGCGATCTGGTAAGGCTCACCTCCAATGACGGCGCCGTGTTCAGATTAAAACGCCGCAACCCCAATAAGGCCTGAGCACGGCAAATCGCAGGCGGCGCACGCAAAGCTCATCAGTTTAATCACCCAAGGGGGCTCAAGATGAAAATCACCAAACTGCTGTGCAGTGTAATTATGGCAGCAGTGCTGCAGACAGGTATGGCCGGCGGTGCCGCTGCCAGTGTCTGGGATGATTACAAGGCCCGCTTCGTCACCCCCGAGGGGGCGGTGTATGACAATGCCAACGGCATCATTCACTCCGAAAGTCAGGGCTACGGGCTGATGTTTGCCTTGGCCTGGCAGGATGAGGAAACCTTCAAGAGGATCTTAAAGTGGACCGAGGAGAATCTGCAGGATCCCAAGAGCGGGCTGTTTTACTGGTCCTACCACCCCAACGAGGCCAACCACCTGCCTGACAAGAACAACGCCAGCGACGGCGATCTCTTCATCGCCTGGACCCTGCTTAAAGCAGCCAAACGCTTCAATGAGCCCTCCTATGCCCAAAAGGCCCTGAAAATCGCCACCGGCCTCATGGGAAACGTGATCACCCAGTACGCCGGACTGCAGGTGATGCTGCCGGGCAAGGACGGCTTCTACTACAACTCCTCGGTGACCATCAACCTCTCCTACTATATTCTGCCGGCATTCAAGGCCATGGCCGCCCACACCCACATGGCCTTATGGGATCAGCTCTACAAGGATGCCCTAAAGCTCATCTCCAGGATCAAGGACGCAGGTTTCAACGTGCCCATCGCCCCCGACTGGATCTCCCTATCCGCGCAGGGGGTGATCAAGCCTGCCGACGAATGGCCCGCCCGCTCAAGTTTCGACGCCATCCGCGTACCGGTTTATCTCTTCTGGAATGATGCCAACGATCCCAACTTAGAGCCCTGGCGTAACTGGTGGCGGGGACATAATCCGACCAACACTCCGGCCTGGGTCAACGTGACTACCGGCGAGGTGGCAGAATATCCCTTAACCCCCGGTCTGGCCGCGGTACGCGACCTGGTATTGGGCGGGGCTGCGCAGGAGCCCACCATTGACGAGCGGGATGACTATTACAACGCCTCTCTCAAAATGCTGGTTTTTCTGGCCAAAAATCACTTTTAGGCCTTATGCTGAGTTTTACGTATTATTGAGACGCCTGTTCGGGGGATTGAGACACCCCGCGTTCCGAAGATTGAGACACTCCCCTGTCCTTTGGGCATTTTTCTGCCGCTATAGGCGGCAGAAAACCCGACCTCTGCCCGATATCCCT
>JAFUGP010000129.1 GCA_017469335.1 Succinivibrio sp.
AATTCATGCAGAATCTGATGTCCAAATGGCTAAGCACAGCCGACCAAATAAGGCAAATTTTCAAATTAAAGAGCGAATTGCAGTGTCAAACCGCAACGTGAAGCCATTTACGGCCTTTTGCACTCGTGCAAAAGTCAAGTTAATTAACATAAAAAGCATTTCTATGGTAGCGGTAAAGATATGTGTGCTGCTTTATTTGGTTGTTAAATTATGACGAATAGATTTGTTTAACCACGTTGTGTCCCTCATAAAAACGCTAAGATCACCTTTGCGCAACGTAAAATTTCATTGAGAATTTGGCCAATTTTCGGCAAAATTCTCAGTGCCATTGAGAATTGTTCCAAGATCTGCCTAGCTTCATCCTAAGTGGGACCAACTCTTGCACACTTCAGCGCTCAGTTGAATGTAGCGCAGAGCGTAAAAACGTCTCTGCGCTTACCGTCCGGGGCTATTTCTTAGCTTTACCCGCCGGCTGTTTCAGGATCTCCTTGAGCCATGAGAACAGCTCGTTTAAGGAGTAGTCGCCGCTGTGAGGACGGTTCCAGGCGAGCAGGAAGTTTACATCTTCGCCGCGCTCTTTGAGCTTGAGATAGAGGTTAAGCGGTACCGTGAAAGCGGTGTCGCGATCGCGGGCGCCGTGGCGGATGTACCAGTGCGGTGCCACCGCGGTCTTTTTATCATCCACAAAGTGCAGGGGATTTAAGAGGGAGAGGTTGGTCTTAACCTCAGCACTTACCTCGCTGTCGTTTTTGCCGGCAGAAAATGCGGTGAAGTTTACGTTAGAGCCTGAGGCATCGCCGAACTCGCCGTTCTCACCGCTGGGCTCGTTGACCCCGGCGATCAGGCTGTCAAAGGCCGGGACGGTTTTCAAAGGCTGCGTGGATACCACGTAGTCAAGGTAGGGGGCCAGATCAAGAGCGGTGATGTACTCGCCTAACTGGGGGCTGCCGCGCGGGGGCAGTCCGTCCTTGCTCTTATCCGGGCCCGCGCCCGGCTCGCCCGTGGGAGCCTTGCCGTCCACCGGTGCGGCGAAACCACCTCTTGCCGAGCTGCTGAAGCTAAAGCCGATATCCTGCGGGATCTCGGCACCGGCGTCCTTGGCCAACTGCGCGGCACGGATCAACTGCGCTTTGAGGAAGTCCAAGTAGTTGTCCGCGTTGAGTACCTTACCGTCGGGAGTTTTGAGCTTGAGGCTGTTCAGGTACTGAGGGTAGAGAGCGGCAAGCTCCTGAGAATACGCCCGGTGCTGTTCATCTAGGCTCTGTCTGGAGCTGGTGCCTGAGTAGAGCCACTCGTAGGCCATATCGGCGTGCTCCAGATCAGTGATGGGGCAAAAGCACACCGAGGCGAACACGTCATCCTTTTCAGCGGCAGCGCCCATGGCCTTAAGATAAGGCTCGTATTCAGGGCGGTTGCCAGTGGCGCCTAAAAGAGCCGACATCGCACCGCCGGCACTGGTGCCGTCGGTGATGATGTGGTTGGCGTCGGCAGGGATCTTGGAGGCAAAATGCCTGAGATAGCGTACCGCGGCTTTGAGATCCAAGATGGCTGCCGGGGCACGGCCGGTGTAGATCTCGTCCCCCACCGAGACTCCCGGATGGGCTTGGGCATAGTTCTCATCGGCTTTGATCACGCTGTTGCGGCCGCGGGTGCCGGGTATCGCCACCACGAAGCCCTCGGCCAGCGCCCGTCCTGAGGCATCTGTGGCCTGCGGGGCGGCAGCGGCCGAGGCCATATAGCCGCCTACGTAGGTGCGTAAGAAGATGGGGGCCTTGGGTCCGGCACCTTCGGGCACGTAGATGTTGAGATACTGATAGGCAGGATCTTCAACCTGCTCGACGTAGAAGATCTTTTCGTAACCGGTATAGGACACGCTGCGCCCGTCAGGCAGTTGCAAGGTACCCTTCACTCCTGTGGCGGGGTCAAAGACCAGGGCCTGGGCGCTGCCGCCCAGGGCCAGAGTGCCCGTGAGGGCGGCAAGATACAGGGATCTGAGGACTTTCATGGCAGGATCTCCTATGTTAGGTGGTTGAGGCTACGGCCTGTTGGCGACAGGAGCGCGCTGTGCAGGTGCCCCGAGCGGGCTAAAGGCCATAGGGTCTATTTTAGTGGTGGTGGGTGAAAAAATATGTCTCTGTCTTCTAAGATCGGCAAGTATCAGACGTGGCAGGTGGTGTTGGCACTGAGGCGCTGGCTCCGCGGCTGACCGGACAGCAACTAGCGGCTGCACCCCGGTGGTGGCTTGGGTTATGCGCGTATGCCTTAAAAGTTCAGGCCCTTTTGCATGAAGTCAGCCAGATTGAGGTGCAGGATGCCGTTGCGCCGCTGCAGCAGGGGATCCAGCGTCATGACGTACTTGGGATAATTGTCCTTTATTCCTTCCAGTGCGCGGTATTCACGATCCTCGGTCTCCTTGGAGAGCGCTATCGTGTAGGCCACCTGCACGTAGGCATAGTTGAGATCGGGTGCTCTCAAAATAAAGTCGCATTCAATCCTGCCGATGCGTCCTACGCTTACCTCATAGTCATGCGCTCTGGCATACACATAGGTAAGATTCTCCAGCACGGGGCCATAATTGATCCGGTTGTCGGTATTTTGGGCAAAATAAAAGCTCAGATCGGCCAGGTAGTATTTTTTCTCACCGCTGAGTGACTTTTTGGACTTCATGTCAAAGCGGGGGCACTCATAGAGGATTTTGGCATCAAGCAGCGCCTTGATGTATCTTGCTATGGTTGCCTCGCTGATAGGAGTACCGCTGCCGGCGAGGGCCTTTTGCAGGCTCTTTAAACTGGTGGCGGCACCGAAATTGTTTACGATGTATTTCTGCACGGTCTTAAAAGTGCTTTTGTTTCTGATTTTCAAACGTCGGCGGATGTCCTTTTCAAATACTTCCGCCACCACGCTTTGCGCGTAACGGCGTTTTGCGCTTAAGGTGTCTAACTGCACGGCCCGAGGAAAGCCACCTTCGAGGATATAGTTGGTCATCTCCTCCAAGCGATCCGGGGCAATGCTCTTGCCGTAGAACTTCTTCATGCCCTCGTACTCATCAAATGAAAGCGTGAACAGTTCAAATTGCAGATAACGCCCGGTGAGTTTGGTCATGAGTTCACCTGAGAGCAGATAGGAATTAGAGCCGGTAATGAAGATGGACCACTCCCCGGTGTTGCAAAAGGCGTTAATGACGCGTTCAAATCCGGAGACGTTTTGAATTTCATCGATAAAAAGATAGGTGATGCCAGAGGCGGTCCGGAGACTCTTGATTACTTGCTCCAGCTCATCGGCAGTGGTTATCTTGCTGTAGTCCAGGTTGTCTAAGTCAAGGAAGCAGATATTCTCAGCTGCGATGCCGCTCTGTTTAAGTTCCTCGGCGATGGTTTGCATCAGGCAGGACTTACCGCAGCGTCTGACCCCGGTGATCACTTTGATGAGATCGGTCGCATGGTAAAACTCGCGGATCTTGCGCAGGTAATTCTCACGGGGATACCATGGCATAGGGTTTGGACCTTCCTCTTGTGTAGGTAGCTGCCTTGGGTAAGCAGCAAACTTGATCAAGGCGTTAACGTTAGAGTTATGGTTAAAACAACAAAAACGCCAACGTTAACTTTTAAGATCAGTATCTCACAGGGGCGGTGTGTCGCAGGAAATTTACGCCTGGGACAAGAAAAATCTGCAACCTAGGCGGCAAATCAGAGCCGGACATAGGGCCCCGCATTTAATCAGGCATCAAAACCAGACACTTTTTGCCCTTAAAGGTGATGCCGTACTTGAGTATGGTGGTATAGCCGCTCTGTGTAAGGTCGTGCTCGTATTGTTTCTCCTCAATCTGCGTGAGGGCGGTCTGACAAATCTCCTGTACTTCCCGGGGAGTGGCGGCACTGTCTGCCTTTTTAAACTCCAAGACGGCTGCCGTGCTGTCCTCTCTTAGAATTAAATCGGCATACCCCAGACCGCTCTCCTGATTGGAGGTAATTTGGCAGGCGTTTTCCACGGTAAGGGACAGCGTTCCCAGCAAAAACCCGTGATAGAAGTCCTCATGGGCACTGTCGCGGATGCTCACGAAGTTTAAGAGCAGTTTGTTGATAAGCTCCTGTACCTTATCCGGGTTACCGTTTAGCAAGGCCTCCTTTAAGGCCACCGTTAAGGGATACCACTGGGGATTGCTTTTGCTGAAGATGAACTCGGCCTTCTTTTTGAAGCAGTCCAAAATCTCCCGG
>JAFUGP010000130.1 GCA_017469335.1 Succinivibrio sp.
ACAACTGCGCTATGCCTTTGAGTTCAAGGTACAGCACCAAGGCGAGAACCCCGACAAGCGCCTTGAGGATGCCTTAAAGCAACTCGTGGAAAACGACTACGGACAGGTACCGCCGGTATCCTACACCTTAAAACGGGTCGGAGTGGTGATAGGACCTGATTACCGCAGTATCTTGAGGATGGCTTTCGCCGCTTAGAAAACAAATATCCCAACAAGATGAGACTGTTAGGCGAACAGAAGGATTTAGCTGACGGTTCTGTCTGTGTCCGATCTGACGGACTGCAAGGTACGCAGTTTACAGGTCGCGGCCCGGCTATTGTCACCTGACAGAGCCACTGTTCTCGGCGTCAGATCTTTTGGACGCGTTCTTAGCTGAACTTACCGGCGCACCCCAGTCATCATCGTCATCCCAGGCGGCATTGCGATCAACACTGCCTGGAGATTTGTGACCACTTGCAGGCGGCATGCGCTTGCGTTCCTGTTCGCGTTCAGAGAGGATGCTCTTTAGCTCACCCTGCTCAAGTTTTTTCTGTTCCTTATAGGCGTTATAGGAGATCCCCACCACGAACAGCAGCGGAATGGAGATGATGAGGGCAAGCCACATCTTCAGCTCAGATCGTAGGTGGAAAGCTCAACTAAGTTGCCATCAGGATCACGCAGATACAACGAAAGCATGTCACCCTTGGCGCCGTGTCTCACCACCGGCCCCAGTTCAATGATACCGCCCTTACTTTCTAGCTCACGCTGCAGTGGACCGATTGGCCCTTCCACCCGCAGACAGAAATCCAAGGTACCTCCTGCGGGGTTCTGCGCACAGGGACTGAACTCTCCGGGCTTGGTGTGCACGTTAATCTTGCACTGCCCGAAATGCAACTCCCAGCGTCCGTTGTTCTTCTTGGTTTTCATACCCAACAAGTCACGGTAAAAGTGTAGGCAGTCATCTAAATTTGCTGTAATTAACACCAGATGATCAAGTTCGCTTATCTGCATGAGTTGCCTCCAATGCACCTTCAAGGGCGCTTCTATTTTAAAATTTAATTAACCTGATTGCGGTTGACCTGCCTGGACCAGGTGCTATTTCTTCTGATCTGCACCGACCAGAGCCAACAGGCTGTCATAATTTTGTACGGCGCCACGGTACTCCTTACCGTCGATGATGAAATAAGGTGTGCCGCTTATGCCCAGTTCGTGGGAGAGTTGCAAATCTGAGGTAAGTTTTTCCTGCGGGGTCTTACTTTTCATCTCGTTTAGGACCTTATCCCAGTCAAGTCCCACCCGCTGGGTTACCGCCTTGAGGTTGTCCAGATCATTGCCGTCTATCTCCTCACTCATCATAATGCGGTGAAAATCAAAATACCGCTCTTTGTCGAGATCGAAGATGGCCTGACCCACGGAGGCGGCCTTGGCCGAGGCTTTGGAGATAACCGGCAGATTAACATAGATCACCTGCACCTGCTCGCCGTGTTCCTTGCTAAGACGCTGCATCATAGGTTCCATATACTTACAGTAACCGCAGTAATAATCAAAGAACTCCACAATATAGTGCGGTGCCTTGGAGCTGCCCACCGAAGGGGTCTGAGCGTCAGTACGATAATGATCACCGGCTTTTTTGACGTTTTCGACCTGGACCTCTGCCTGCACCTGCTCAAGTTTTTTCAGAGCCTCCAACAGCACCTCGGGATGGGCTACCAGATACTCTGAGGCTATTTTACCTATCTCCTCACTCTGCGCCGCGTTAAATGCCGAGGCATCGGCCGGCAGTGTTCCGGCAATTGACAAGACGGTGACTAAAAACCAGGCTCTGAAATTAAACATGGCACACTCCACAAAGCGCAGAATGAAAAGGCGGTACAGCGACCTACTGATCAGGCAGGGTCATGAGCACGGATAATTCGCCCTCATTGTCCAGATACAACCGCCGCTCCTGAGCAGGCAGACCGCGAAATTGTTCGGTCAGACGTAAATTGTAGAGTGCATAATACAGCAAAGCCACACGGCATGCATAGACTACCGTCCCGTCCCTGCTCATGCCGTAGTCATATTCCACCAGCCGCCGCTCGCTCTCACTTAATTCCGGGTTGGCTCTGAGTACTATATCCACCACTTCATTCCAGTCATCGTCGTCGGCGGCGGCCACCCCGACTTCCTTGAAATTGTTGGAAAGCGGATCGGGAAAACGATCGTCCGGTGCAGGGGTCACCGGCACATCGCAGCCGACAATACGCAGACAATCGTAATCGGTAAACTTGTGGTGATCATAGCAGTAGGCCCGCACCCGCCAGCGCTGTCCGTCAAAGCACAGCGAATGAGGAGCAATTAAGTGGTCAAGATTATCTGCTTGCGCGGCGGTGCGATAGCTGACATGTACGGCGCGGCGTGTGCGGATGGCTTCCACCAGATTGCACAGCACCTGACGTTTTAACAGCGCCTGACGCGGCGGACCGGGGATAAGTACCACCGGCGGGGCATAACCTAAAAAGTTGATGCTGAAATGCAATTCCCCGCGCGTGTTATCGAGCAGATCGGCAAGGTAACGCTGCGGAGAGCACAACTTGGGGTAGAGAGGTTGGAAATCGCTGGTGCGCTGGTAATACTTAACGTGCCGGTCATACTCCAGATTGTACCTGGGCGGCGAGTCACTTTGCACTAACAGCTGGTAACGCGCCAGATCCAATGAAGCCTGCGCAACGGAGATCTGAAAGAAATCGACCAGATCGGTGCGGTTGATGCGGCCTGCGGAATACAGCCTGTAATCGATGAACTCCAAGCGCCGCTGCTGATTCCATTTGTTGGCGCCTTTCAGTGGCTGGACTGGACTATCGGGTTCATGTGGCATGATCCATCCTTAGCCTGGAGGCCTTAGTGCTCAGGCATGTGCTACATCATGGAGCGCTCTGTTACTTTAGAGCGAACCAGAAGTTAATTTTAGCACCGCTTTGAGCCACCCAGTACAGGATAAGACCATTTTTGGGCTTAAAATCAAATTAATACGTCTTTTAAACACGTTCTGGAGCATACCGCATAAAGTCACATTTAACTCCCTCAGGTAATGGACCACCGGGCATTGATCATTCAGCCGAGGCGCGGTGGCGCGGGTTTTGAAAAAAAATGCAATCTCGTTATGATGGTAGGCAAAGCAACCCGTAAAACCCTGTGCAGACATATCCATAAAAGGAGAACTGATGAGGGTGACATATCTGCATCTGGCCGCGCTTGCGGTAGCCCTGTCGCTACCTGACACGGCTTTGCCCGAGGACAAGGCCACTCCGCCCACAGTGGAACAAAGTCTGCCTAACCTGCTCTCACATTGTAAATCAGGCGACGGCAATTCCTGCTGGACTCTGGGCACCGTCTATTTAAACGGCCACGGAGTAGACAAAGATCCGTGGCAGGCGGCCGCATTTTTCAAACAGTCCTGCGAAGCCGGCGATCCCAAAGGCTGCAGCGGCATAGGCATCGTGAGCCTGGAAGATCCACAGTACGGCGAAGGACAAAGCGCAGTGTACTGGCTCGATCGCGGTTGCGAGTTGGGCGATACCGGCGCCTGCTACATGCTTGCCGACATGTACCGCCAGGGCGTGAAGGTCAAGACGGCAGAGGACAAAGCCCGGGATTATACCCAAAAGACCATACGCTCGGCCAGGAGACAATGCACTTTGGGAGAAGGCCATGCCTGTGAGCTGTTAGGGGATCTCTACACCAAAAGCCCCTACCTAAGGCGCGATGAAAACAAGGCCCGCGGCTTCTATAACCAGGCATGTTTGAACTTAAACAGCCGTGGCTGTGCGGTACTGGCCACGCAATATGACCCAGAGTATGACGACATCAAGGACGAGACCTCGCTCAACAAGGCCATCACTTATTACAGCGAGCGCTGCAAACTTGGCTTTCCCCACGCCTGCATCAGTCTCTCTTTGGTGTACTCAGATCCGGCCTTAAACCGGGTTGAACCCGACCACATCCGCGCACTGCAGAGCATGACCATGGCCTGCGATCTGGGCGAGGCCATGGGCTGTCTGGCCCTGGGCACCATGTACAGTCAGGGTTACGAAACCACCAAAGATGCCCGCAAGGCTCTGGAGAATTATCTGCGCAGCTGTGAATTAGGCGAGGGACTGGCCTGCGGCCGGGTGGGTTTTTATTACCTCAATGGCATCGGTGTGGACCAAGATGAAATCTTAGGACTTGATTTTATGCAGACAGGTTGCAATTTAGATGACAGCTACGCCTGCCTGGTGCTGGGCAATCACCTGCTCAAGCGGCGCGGAGAGAGTGCCCTGCCGGAAGTCATAAGCTTTTTTGAGCGCGGCTGCCTTAACGATGACGGACAGTCCTGTACGGCCTTAGGCGATCTCTATGCCCAAAACGGCGGTACGCGGCAGCTGCGCGAGGCCGAGCGCCTCTATGAGAGTGCCTGTGACCTGGAAGACGGCTACGGCTGTCTCAAACTGCTGCGGCTGCGCCAGGCTCACAGTCTCAGGCACATCAATCAAAACGAGACAATTGAGTTTTATCAGCGCGCCTGTGACTTCGGCAACGCCGAAGGCTGCGAACTGCTGCGAGCTCAATAAGCTCCGGCTAACCGCCTCCCCGTCCTTACCGGTGGCGTATTTGCCCCTTTTGTACCCCAAGCCCGTGAGCGGCTTAAAACTATGGAGCTTTTACCGGTATCGTTTTGGTGATCTGATCTGAAAAAACAGGTATATTTTGCGGTTATAAAGTTCTATCTGCTCCATAGCTGCCTGAAATTATCAAACACCGAGGACGGGTCAGATGAATGGATTCATCACTAAAACCGCAGCAGCGTTGTCAGTATTCACATTGGGTTGCACCGTATGCTGTGCTGAGCTCCTGGGCACTCCGCCCTCTGCCGGGCAGACACCCGAGGCTCTGTTATCAAGCTGCAATTCAGGTGACGGTAATGCCTGTTGGATTTTGGGCACCCGCTATCAGCAGGGGGTGGACACCACTAAGGATCTCTGGCAGGCTGCAGCCTTTTTCAAGCAGGCCTGTGAGTTTGGAGTCTCCACCGGCTGCGGAGGCCTAGGAACAGTCACTTTAGAGGATCCCCAGTACGGCGACGGGCAGAGCGCCGTCTACTGGCTGGACAAGGCCTGTGACCTTGCGGATGTCGGGGCCTGCGCACTGCTGGCTCAGATGTATCAGCAGGGGGTGCAGGTCCAATCATCCGAGGATCTGGCCCACGACTACACCTTCAAGACCATGCGTTTTGCCCGACGCAAATGCATCTTGGGCGAGGCCTACCCCTGCGCGCTTTTGGGCGAAATCTACCAGAAGAGTCCTTATGTGCGCCACGATGAGATCAAATCCCGCGGCTTTCACCAAAGAGGCTGTCTTAATTTAAGCAGCCGCTGCTGCGCCATCTTGGCCACCGACTACAACCCCCAGTATGACGAGATCAAAAACGAGGGGGATCTGCAAAAGGCCATAACCTACTACACCGAGCGTTGCAAACTGGGGTTCCCCCATGCCTGTATTTCGCTCTCGCTGACCTACTCCAATCCCTCCCTAAGCCGGGTCAAACCCGATTATGTACGTTCGCTACAAAGTATGACCATGGCCTGTGATCTGGGCGAGCCCCTGGGTTGTCTGGCCCTGGGCACCATGTACAGTCAGGGAGAGCATGTCAAGGCGGACATACAGAAGGCCCTGGACAACTACGAGCGCAGCTGCGAGCTTGGCGAGGGTATGGGCTGCGGTCGGGTGGGCTTTTACTACCTAAATGGTATCGGCGTGGAGGCCGACGAAAAACAAGGCAGTGAGTTTGCCAGACGCGGCTGTGACACCAACGACGCACATGCCTGTCTGATCCTGGGCAATTACCTGCTCAAAAACAAAGGCCAGGAAGGACGGGAAGATGCCATCAATCTTTTTGAGACCGGCTGTCTCAACGATGACGGGGATTGCTGCAACGCCTTAGGCGATCTCTACATGCAGGATAACAATACCCGCAGTTTGCGCGAGGCCGAGCGTCTCTACGAGCTCTCCTGTACCTTGGAGGACGGTTACGGTTGCATGAGGCTGGTGCGTTATCGTCAGGAACACGGCCAGCAGAGGTTCAACGAGCATGAGTTAGAGGAAATGTACCAACGTGCCTGCGATTTCGGCGATCCCGAGGGCTGCGACAAACTGCGCGAGATTTACGGCGGTCCCGGCAGCTGATGAACCTGTTGGGGAAAGACCGGGAGCAGTCCCGATCGTTCAGGCTCGGTTCCAAATTCATAAATTCGCCGATAACAAACAGTTAGTGCATAATATCCATAGCTGATTCAGTAAGCGGGCCGCAAAGTAAATCCTCTGCCGCAAGCCTTATCCCCTGTCCGAGATCTCCACTGCACCGGCATTGCCTCGGTGTACTGCCCGTCATACACAACCTTGTTCAAAAACCGGCCTGCCGGCCCGTTACGCAGCTCAATCCCCCTTCAGGCCTTTTTAATCTTCAGCGCTGCGTAAGCTTCCCTGCCGCAACGTACCTTCGCACCGGCTGATCTATGCGGCAACAGGGGCCTGGATTTGTCGTTTTTTGAACTTCTGTACACAAAAGCTCACCAAAAAGGTAGGCTTTTTCTC
Source organism: Succinivibrio sp. (assembly GCA_017469335.1). Classification (GTDB taxonomy): domain Bacteria; phylum Pseudomonadota; class Gammaproteobacteria; order Enterobacterales; family Succinivibrionaceae; genus Succinivibrio. The sequence goes on from JAFUGP010000130.1 coordinate 6,592, forward strand.
AGGGGAGATTTAGAATTGGTAGCCAGTTTGGAGCGATAAAGCCACGGGTCAAAGATGCCCCAAACTGAAAAAACATGAACAATCCCCACTGCGACAAACTCCCGAACTTTAGCGCATGCTCATCGCTGTGGCGCACCCTGCTGTGGAGTGCTTCCCTGGGCCTTGGTATTATAGTAAGCGCGGTTAAGTTTAAGAGCTTGCACAAAGATCACCCCACTGCGCTCACGGTATCTAACGTCGGTCTGAAGCAGCTAAAGTTTGCCAACGATTTTAAGAGTTCATTGGGCTTGGCCCACTCCTTAAATAGC
>JAFUGP010000131.1 GCA_017469335.1 Succinivibrio sp.
GTAAACATGATCAAGACCATCAAGAAACGAGGGTATGGCTATCCTGATACTGAATATTTCTTCTTAAAGATAATGGACGAAAGCCGTAAAAAGGAGAGGTTCTAAAAGATGCCGATCCCCCTAAAATATCCATTGAACCATAAAGACTTTGGCATCCCTTTCTTTTTGATCTCGATCGTATTTCTTGCAATCAAACGCTTAGGCGCAGGCAAAGATGTGCATAATGTTTTTGTGCCTGTTGAGGAGGGGGCGCTTTTAGCGCTAGATCTACAATTACAGGTGTCCTTACAGAATTAGGAGTAGATTGTGAACAAAAGTGAGTTAGTCGAGAGCGTCGCCAAAAAGAGCGGTTTATCCAATAAAAATGCCGCTAGTGCCGTCAGCGCAGTTCTTGAGGCCATCAAGGATGCTTTAGCCAACGGCGATCAGGTTACTTTGGTAGGCTTTGGCACTTTTCTCGTCCGTGAGAGAGCCGCCCGTCAGGGTGTGAATCCGCGTACCAAGCAAAAGGTTGAGATACCGGCGGTAAAGGCCCCTGCGTTCAAAGCCGGCAAGCCGCTTAAGGATGCTGTGAACGGCTGAGTGCTCAGAAATCGTAAACTTACAAAAACGACCCTGCGGGGTCGTTTTTCGTAGGTGCTTCAAAATGTTGATCCAGATGGAATATGCTTATGGACTTGTTGCAAAGAAATCGTGAAGTCATGGTGCGCTTTCAGACCATGATCAATACCGCTGACCACAATCTGGCCGCTGAGCTTATCGATGCGCAGGCATCCTTCTATGCGCTCACTTCCAAAGAGCCGCTTTACGGCGGGGAGGGGTATCTTTCGGTAGTAGAAATGCTCAGGAAGAGTTTCTCCGACGTCCGGTGGGAAATTGTGGACATGGCGGTGGAGGTAGACAAAGTAGCCGTTCACTGGACTTGCAGCGGCACTCATGACGGGCCCTTCATGGGCCTGGCGCCAACAGGCAAAAAGTTCAGCTTTGGCTGCATGAATTTTTATTACGTCAATGAGCAAGGCAAGATCACCTCTGATGTTGCCGGACAAGGGTTATTGGGACTATTGCAATGTCTGGGTCTGGTACCTGCGCCCGGAGCTTAGACACCGTCCTGGGCAGTATTCTATCTGCCAGAACCATCGCCATTAGGCACATCATATGCCGCAGTTTTGGCCCCAAAGTGGAGCTTGCTTGCCGATAATACCGATAGAACAAAGAGTTCTGAGAGACCGGCTACGTTGATTTTCGATCTTAAGACCAGGGTTTTTGTTACCAAGACGCCCTGATGGGTACCTGCACAATAAGGATAATGTGAAATGGAAATACTCTCGCGACCGCTCAAGACACTGGGAATTATCTCTCTTGGTCTGATGATAGGCTGCTCTGCCTCAGACAGTGCGCCTCAGGCGGCCGAACAAATTAGCGGCGCTACCTTGCTTACGGCAGAACAGCTCAAGGCGCGCGGGACTGAGCAGGCTTGGTTTAACGCCGGCCCCATCCCCGAGTGGGTGTGGCAGCGCATGCAGGGCAAGACCTACAAGCCCAATGATGACATCGGACGGGATGATCTGAGCTATCTGACCGTGCTCTATCATGATGAGGCAGGAGGCATTCGCCTGGGCGAGATGGTCTGCAACCGCCTGATCGCCGCGGAGGTCCTGGATATTTTCCGTCAACTCTATGAGGCCGGTTATGTCATAGGCCGCATACAACTGCCCGATGATTTCGATGCCGATGACGAAAGACAGATGAGCGCGAATAACACCTCCTCTTTTTGTTACCGACCGGTGGCCGGTACCAAGAAGCTCTCCAAACATGCCTTAGGTCTGGCGGTGGATCTCAACACTCTGTATAACCCCTATTGCAAGGTAAGAACTGACGGTACTCTCTATGCCCAGCCGGCCACCGGTGCCAGTTACTGCGTGCGTTCAAAGGCGACCACGCAGCGCATCGACGAGCAGGATCTGGCCTACAAACTGTTTACCGGGCACGGTTTTGAGTGGGGCGGACACTGGCAGTCGCTCAAGGACTATCAGCACTTTGAAAAGCCCTGACGGCAAATACCGGGCCGTGCCGATTCTTCCGGCTGCGGATCTGCGCCGCAACATATTTTCAGCGCAAGGGGTAAGGCATATTCTTTAGCAGGCAACATGCGGCTGGACGATGACGCGGAAATTTATTGACGAGTTGGTGAGGCGCGCTCCCTTTGAGTACGGTGAATTTTATCCGGGGCCCTTTTCTGATTTTGCCTACAACATTTTAGTAGTTGACGGACATGGCTTGTTGAAAGGACAAGACAGAGGAGTATTGAAGGAGTTTCGTCGCAGAAGCTCTCTAATACCCAATGAGATCCGCACTGAGATCATCTGGCAGACCGGCCAAGAAGATGAAGACGAATTCACAGGTGATGAGGATGGAAGAATAGTCATCACGCACTGGTATGACGCAAAATCACAGGTGGTGGATAAAGATGTGGTATTGGTGATGGTTGAGCCGCCCGACAAAGGTGTGGAAATGGCGCTGGAGTATCTTGAGATCTGTACGTTCCACCGCTTGTCGGTATTTAGCCTGTTTATCTCAGATGACGAACTGAAATTGGGTGAGTCCTTAAGCCTTGACCCATTAAGTCCCAGAATGCTTGAGGTCAAAAAGGAACTTTGCGCATATACAGCTGAATTCAAGACCGTATGTGTAGCCCCCGATTATGGGAGTTCTGCTCTGGTAAGTGAAGGTGTCCATGATGTGGATCTGCCGGAACTGCCGCTGAAATTGCAAAGACGTCTTGATGAATTTGCCCACGAATATTGGAAACTGCTGGACGATAATTTGGATCTGCAACTGTATGAGCAGGAACGGCATGTTCTGGCTGAGTATTTACGGCAATGTTTGAAAGGAAAAATAGAGGTGGAGAATTTTACTGAATTCAATGAAAAATAAAGATAATCGCAGTTTTGTATTCTCTTTTTGACGTCACACTCGCAGACGTAAAATGGTCACTTTTTCAAGCTGTCCTCCCTAGTCTTTTGAGAGGTCCTGTACCTTGTTTATTCTTGCCTGCCCAGGCAAAAAGTGGCAAAATTCACAGCGGTTTCATAATTACGCTCAAGCGGAGATAAAGTTTCATGCTCAGCGATACCCTACGTGATGGCGCCAACGGCAAAATCTTTAAATTTCTCTTTTGGATCATCATTCTGTCCTTTATTTTTGCCGGTGTGGGAAACTACTTAATCCCCAGACTCAACACCGATCCGGTGCGCATCGGCAACTACAGCATCACGTCCTCGCAGTGGAATGAGCAGTACAACCGTCAGACCCAGCAGTTGCAGCGCAGCTACGGGGTGCAGGCTGCCGCGCTTCTGGAAGATCCCAAATACGTCAGGGATTTGCATTTGCAGGTACTTGACAGCATGGTAAGCGGCACGGCGCTTAACTATGCCGTCTACCAGTCCGGTATCCGAATCGGCGATGCACAGGTGCGTGAGGCCATCAGCCGTGAGCAGGCCTTCTATCAGGACGGCAAGTTCAACAATGATCTCTATCTGGCCACGCTGCGCAACTCCGGCATGAGTCCTGAGTACTACGCCGAGCAACTGAGGCTTGACTTAAGCTCCTCAACCATCGTCAACCCGCTCTCGCAGTTAGCCACGCGGGTGCTGCCCTATGAAACTCGCGAACTGGGCGCTCTGCTCACCCAAAGCCGCAGAGTCGATCTCTACAGCGTGGATCCGGCCGGTCTTGAAGCTGCGGTCAGTCTTAACGATGAACAGCTTGAGAATTACTACCGTGATCATCCGGCGGAATTTATGGAAAAAGCCCGCGTCAAGTTCAATTATCTGCTGCTGAGCCTGGAGGATCTCAAATCCAAAGTGGAACCTACCGCCCAGGAGCTTGAGGATTACTACAACCTCCACCAGGATGAGTTCACTCCGGCGCAGCGCCGCCTAGCCTCCCAGATTTTAATCAAGAACGGTGAGGGGCAGGAGGATAAACTCTCCCAAGTGCAGAAGGCGCTGCAGGATGGGACTTCCTTTGCCGAGGTGGCTCGGCTGTACTCGGAGGATGTCAATACCGCCTCACAGGGCGGCTCCCTAGGCGAACTGCAAAGATCTGACATGGATGCCCAGTTGGGGACGGCGCTGTTCAATCTCAAACAGGAGGGCGATGTCAGCGCTCCGGTGCGGGATGACTATGGCGTGCATATTCTGCGCCTGGATGCCATCGTCAACCCCGCGGTGCCACCTTTTGCCGAGGTTAAAGACGAGGTGATGGAGCACTGCGTCAACGAACAGGCCCGCAAACTGTATGACGAGAGACTCTCCGCGCTCTCCGATCTCTCCTTTGAAAACCCCGACTCACTGGATACCGCCGCCCGTGCGGTGGAGCTGGAGGTCAAGGATTCCGGCACGGTGATCTTAGGGCAGCGCGATCTAGATTACCCCTTAAGCGAGGGTGAGTTGCAAAAGGAAGCTTTCCGGGAGAGCACCCGCGAGGGCGGGGTCAACTCCCAGGTCATTGAGCTTGACCCGGAACATGCCGTGGTGCTCAACGTTTATGAGTACACCAAAGAGCAGCTGCCGCCCTTTGAGCAGGTTAAAGATGAGGTTAAAACGGCTGCCATAAGCGCTGCTGCCACGCAGAAGGCCCGCGAGCTCCTGGAGAGTTATGCCCAGAAGCTGCTCGCCGATCCGGCCACGGCAGCCCCCACGGAGGTCGTCTCTGAAACCGGGATTGTGCTGGAGCGCAGCTCCGATAAATTGGATGCTGCCTTTATGGCGCAGATCTTCGCGCTGCCCAGACAGCCGCTGGCCGTCTATGCCTCGGGTATGAACCAGGGCAAACCCACCGTGGCGCTCTTAAAGGAGGTGCTGCAGACTCAGGGCAATGAGGCTGAGAAGAGTCAGCTTGATTCCTTCATCGGTGCTCAGTTAAGCCAGTATAAGGCCCGGCAGCTGCAGCAGCAGCTCTACCGCGGCGCTCGCGAACTCAGTGAGGTCACCTACAATGAAGACGCCATCGATATGATGCTCAAGCAGTCGCAGCAAAACAGCTTCTAAGACCTGCCCCCGCGGGATCCCTATCCCTTAAGGCTCAGCTGCGGCTGAGCCTTGGAGTTTTAGTATGAATCTGCACGAATATCAGTCCAAGGAAATCTTCCGTGAATACGGCCTGCCCGTACCGGAGTTCAAGGTCAGCACCAAGGCCACCGGCATCGGCAAGGCCGCCTATGAGTTAAGCCCGGGGCCCTTTGTGTGCAAATGTCAGGTGCACTCGGGGGCGCGCGGTAAGGCCGGCGGGGTCGCCAAGGTTGACACTCCTGCCCAGGCCGAGGCCTTTGCCGCCAAGTGGCTGGGCATGCGCCTGGTCACCAGGCAGAGCGGTCCTTTGGGCAAGCCGGTTTCCAGGATCCTCATCGAACGCGCCACTTCCATAGCGCGCGAGCTGTATTTGAGTGCCACCGTCGACCGGCAGAGCGCCCGTCTTACGGTCATCGCCTCCGAGAGCGGCGGCATGAGCATCGAGGAACTGGCCTGTGAGCATCCTGAGCAGATCCTGCGCAGTGTCATTGACCCGTTGGTGGGACCTCAGCCTTATCAGGGAAGGGAACTTGCTTACAAACTGGGGCTGCAGGGGCGGCAGGTGCAGGAGTTTGCCCGGATCTTCATGGGTATTACCCGCATGTTTCTGGAAAAAGATCTCTCCTTGGTGGAAATTAATCCCCTGGCGGTGGACACGGAAGGGCATCTGCAGTGCCTGGATGCCAAAATCAATGTCGACCCCTACTCCTTGTTCCGCCACCCCGAGTTTGCCGAACTGGACGATACCTCCCAGGAAGATCCGCGGGTGGTCAGAGCGGTAGCCGCCGGGTTCAGCTACGTGCCGCTGGAAGGCAGCATCGGCTGTCTGGTCAACGGCGCGGGACTGGCCATGGGCACCATGGACATCATCAAGAACATGGGCGGTGAGCCGGCCAACTTCCTTGATGTGGGAGGTACGGCCAACACCGAGCGTGTGCGGGAGGCCTTTAAGATCATCTTGGAGGATCCTCACGTCAAGTGCATCATGGTCAATATCTTCGGCGGTATCGTGCGCTGTGACATGATAGCCGAAGGTATCAAGGGCGCCGTCTCGGAGATCAGAAGCTCGGTGCCGGTGGTGGTCAGATTGGAAGGCAACAAGGCTCAGGAAGGCGAACGCATCTTAAACGAGTGCGGACTTAACATTCAATCGGCGCGTGATCTGCGTCAGGCGGCGGCGCTGGCCGTACAGGCGGCGGCAAGGTGACATAAATGAGCATTATCGTAGACGCTTCCACCGGGGTGATCTGTCAGGGGATCACCGGCTCACAGGGTACGGCGCACTGCGCGCAGATGTTGGAGTACGGCACGCGCTTGTTAGGCGGCGTGACGCCGGGCAAGGGCGGGCAGACTCATCTGGGGCTGCCGGTTTTTAACACGGTCAAGGAAGCGGTGGCCGCCACCTCAGCCACCGTCAGCATGATCATGGTGCCGCCGCCATTTGCCGCCGATTCAATTTTAGAGGGCATTGACGCGGGGCTTGAGACCATCGTGTGTATCACCGAAGGCATTCCGGTGCTGGACATGCTTAAGGTCAAGGCGCGCCTGCAGCAGAGTCATACCATTCTGATCGGTCCTAACTGCCCCGGGATCCTCACTCCAGGCGGCTGCAAAATCGGCATCATGCCGGCTGCCATCTTCTCCAAAGGCTGTGTGGGCATAGTCTCGCGCTCCGGCACTCTCACCTATGAGGCCGTCAAGGAGACCACCGATTCAGGCTTCGGACAGTCCACCTGTGTCGGCATAGGCGGAGATCCGGTGCAGGGCGTGTCCTTTGTGGACATCTTAGAGCGCTTTGAGCAGGATCCGCAGACCGAGGTGGTGGTGCTGGTAGGCGAAATCGGCGGCAGTGCCGAGCAGCAGGCGGCGCTCTACATCAAAGAGCACATGCACAAGAAGGTGGTGGCCTATATAGCAGGTGCCAGCGCTCCGGCCGGACAGCGCATGGGACATGCCGGAGCCATCATCTCCGGTGGGGATGCCACCGCCGAGGCCAAAAAGAAGGCTCTGCGTGAGGCCGGAGTCGTGGTGGTGGATACCGCGGCGGATATCGCAGAGGGAGTGAAAACAGCTCTGGAGCGATAGGGCAACTTCTTTGGCGCTGTATTTGGTTAGAGGGTCCAGTTACAAAACTGGATTGAATGTTCTTGCATTTGAAGCATAACCATGTCAAGCAATGTCACCCTGATGATGGGTATCACACATCGAGGGTATCTCATTGCATCTTCTGCAATAATCATGCAATTTTGGGTTATAACCGTTGATTATGTGAGCTGTATTTAGCAGATCGCTTGATTACATATCGCGGTGAAGATGGTAGTGTGCTATAAATAAAAATGTTCTGCTAGATACAAAGACATTTAATCATTTCTGCTCAATTTAAAAAATCTGTCATATGGCGTATCTTGAAAGGGCTATCACCCCTGTATTGCAAAAAAGACTTGTAAACAGCAAGTGTTTATTATTGACCGGTGCCAGGCAGACTGGCAAGTCTACCCTTCTCAAGCACATTTTCCCTGATTATAACTACGTCACTTTAGATGACAAACTGACTAGGTTGCAGGCCAGAGAAGATCCAAAACTATTTTTCTTAAATCATCGTAGGCCACTTTTTATCGACGAGGTTCAAAAGGAGCCGCCACTGCTTGAGGAGATTAAAATCCTGGTTGATGAAAGTGATTTGCGTGGTCAATTTGTTATGTCTGGCTCTCAGAAGCTAGAACTGATGAAGGGTATGAGTGAGTCCTTGGCCGGAAGGGTGTCGATTGCCGATCTTGGGACCTTATCCTTGCGGGAAATCAAACAGATCTCCTTTAACCGGCGTTTCGTGCCTACTCAGGATTACCTTGACGAGCGGGAAAAGGAACTTGTCCCATATGAGAGGATCTGGGAGAGCATTCACCGTGGACTTTATCCTGAACTATATGACGCACCGAAGGAGTGGTGGGATTTTTACTCCGCCTATGTTTCAACTTATATCGAGCGTGACATCAACGAATTGGTCGCTTCTGACAGCGTCGTTTTCACCAGATTCCTAACCGCGGTGGCTGCTCGTTCAGGAGAACTGCTCAATTATTCCAATATAGCTGGAGACGTAGGTGTCAGCGTGTCTACGGTTAAAACCTGGATTTCTGTTTTAGAACGTACCGGGATTATCTGGCTTTTACAGCCTTACAGTACAGGAGTGTTGTCTAGGGCATTAAATACTCCAAAAATATATTTTCGAGATACTGGCCTGGCCTGTTTTTTGACTCGTTGGCGGAATCCTGAGGCACTCCAATACTCTGCTGTAGCAGGGAGCATGTTTGAGACTTTTGTGGTGGGTGAGTTTTTAAAATCATACAGCAACGAGGGTATGGATCATCGTTTTGGGGTCTTCTTTTATCGCGGCAGGAATAATGTTGGCAGAGGCCACAATGAAATTGACTTGGTAATTGAGGAGAATGGGGTTTTATATCCCGTAGAAATTAAACTTTCTGCCAGTCCTCGTGCAGAAATGGCTTCCGCCTTTCTGGCTCTTGACGGAATAGCTGGTAAAAAACGCGGCATGGGAGTGATCTTTTGTCTTACGGACCGCAAACACTATTTGCGAGATAATTTGCTGGCCCTGCCGCTTAGCTACCTGTAGTCTGCCGCGGGGTAAGTTCAGTCAGTTAAGCTTAGCCCAAGTTGGTACCCGGTCGATCATTCCCGGGTGTTCCATTACCGATGCACGCCCGTTGTCTGACGGGGCTTAAAGTCGCCCCGTCATTTGACTTGATTTAGGCTCCCTGACGTGGGGTACGTACGGCAAGACGCAGGGCGTAAACACAGCCTGCCACAAAGCAAACCAGGGAGATCACCTGAGTGCTTTGAGCACTTAAGGGTGACTCTAAGGCCAGAGGACTGGCCGAGCCGCCTGAGGCCGTTGAAACGGTGAGCACGATGGCCAGGATCACCCCGATGAGGCTCTCTCCAACAATAAGACCCGCGGCCAGCAGGTTGCTGCGCTCGCGCAGGGCCTGCAGAGCCGTCTTTTGACGTTGTTGCAGACTGCGCCCGAGAAGGTAGGAGATGAGCGCACCCACCACAATCATCACATTCACATCCGAGGGCAGGTAAATGCCCAACCCCACGGCCAGCGGGGCCAGCGAAAGCCTGCCCTTGCTGTACTTTTGCAGCAGCATGCTGATGACGATGATCACGGCGCCAAGCAACAGCCCCATGCCGATGTAGAACCAGTCTAAGTCCCGATTGAAAATGCCGCCCACTATGGAGGACATCAAGGTGGCCTGCGGCGCACTGAGCACCAGCGAGGGATCCATGTCAGCGCGGGGCAGGGCACCGGTGAAACCGTAGCTTTGATAGAGCAGGTCGAGTACCGGAGCGATTACCAGAGCGCCCAGTGCGGTGCCGATGATGAGCGCTATCTGCTGCAGCCTCGGGGAGGCCCCGACCAACTGACCGGTTTTGAGGTCCTGCAGATTGTCATTGGCAATACAGCAGCTGGCCGTAACCGCGGTGGCCGTAAACAGGGTAAAGGCCGTGATGAAGGCGCGGGTTCCGGGGGTCTGCATGAGGTCGGTAACCTGTGAGAGCAGCATGAACACCACGGCGATCAGCACCACCGAGATGATGGTGATGCCCGAGATGGGGCTCGAGGAAGAACCGACCAGACCTGCCATGTAGCCGCAGGCAGCCGCCAGCACAAACCCGATAATGGCGGTCAAAAGCGTACCGGTGATCACGCACAGCACTATAAGCCCCGCAGACAGCGTTGAGGCCGCGGCAAAGCTGTAGAGCACCCCGGCGAGCAGCAACAGCGCCAGCAGGGTAGCTGCCGTCAGCTCTTTGATGTGCAGATCGGTATCCTGAGGGCTGACGCTCTCCTCTCTGGCCTGCCTTGAGATCTCCAGGGATTCCTTGAGGCCCCTGACGATGGAACCAAATAAGGTGACCAAAGTCCAGAGCGCGGCGATGGCGATGCAGCCTGCGCCGGCAAAGCGGATCTTCTGTGCCCACAACTGTATGGCCAGATCCTCCGGATTGTCAGCAACACCCCGTGTTGACCAAAAGTTAGCCTCCCAACTTGTCATCTAACCCCCTAGAAGTTAGCCTGTAAGCTGTCATCCGAAGTAGGCAGGTTAGCCGCTGATCCTGTCATCCCCCTCTAAGAAGCCTAGCTGGA
>JAFUGP010000009.1 GCA_017469335.1 Succinivibrio sp.
TACGCACTCACCGCCAAGATGAAGAAAATCTACGTGGCGTTGAGCCTGACAAAGTCAGATGTGGAGGACGCAGCCCGGGCAGTGAAGACCCGGAGCCGCACCTGATCTTGGCCTAGTAAAATTTTATGCGAGTTTAGGTTACATAGATATTGCCCAGATAGATGAAGCACGCACTGTTGCCCAGTGCGGTAAGTTTGTTGAGATAGCCTAAGTAACGCTCGTTGATCTCAGGGGCGGCATCCTCACCTATATAGCCCTCAGCTGCGAGATAGCCCACCGCTGCCAGCATGGCATCAGGATCACCTTGGTCGGCATACTTGAGGACCTCCTCTAAATTGATACCGGCGGTTACGCTGTGTTTGGCGGACATAGTCAGCTCCTATGTTGCGTTCTTGCTGCAAGTTGCAGGCTAAACCCAGTGTGAGGCAAGGGCCTGTTTGTTGAGGCTGCATCTACAATTTTATGAGCTGACGTACTCATTCGCCACGGGAAAGTGAAGTGCTCCGAGACTAATGATAGCTTCTTTACCTGACGCCACAGGTGCGGACAGTTAAAATCAGCTCCTGCCCAGTTCGCTTTTAAGGGCGTGCCACTCCTGGTCTATGGCCTGCTCGGTGATGCCTTCGCCTTCGATGAACTCATCCTCTGTATCTCCTTGTTCACGGGCGATTTCTATCAGCTGCAGAGCCTCTTCAAGATCTTTTTTGACTCCCACACCCCGGTGCAGCGCACAGCCCAGACGATAGGCGCAACGCCAGAAGTAGTCATCGGCAGAGGCCCACTTGAATTTGGAGCGGGCAACTTTGGCATAGTGGCGGCAGGCTTTGCGCTGATCCTTGGGCACATGCAGTCCCAGACGGAACATTTCGCCCAGATAATACTCGGTTATAAACGCTTTATCGCCTTGGTCCTTGGTGAAATACTCATAGGCTTTGGCAAAGTCCTGCTCAACCTCCACACCTTCAAAGTATAGTTTTCCAATGCACTCATTGCCAAAGGGCACGCCATGCGCGGCGGCCTGCTCGTACATGCTGATGGCTTTTTCTATGTCGTAGGGCGCCACCTCACCGCGTACATAGGCATCGGCCAGATAGATGTAGTAGCTGCTCTCGCCTGATTCTGCGATTTGAGTGAGGTAGCTCATATAGCGCTCGTTGATCTCGGGATCGGCGTCCTCGCCAATATATTCGGCAGCCTCCAGAAAGTTTGTCACCGCAATCATCGCCGCGACATCGCCTTGTTCGGCTTTTTGAATTTCCTCGTTCAGGTTGATCTCGGTGGGATCGCCGGGTGCGGTGGTCATGGCTAACTCCTCTTGTGCTGTATCGATTTTAGATCGTTCTGAATTCTATGCGCATGATTGTTCATGTATTCAGGGATAGGGAAGCAAGATTGCTATTGTGGGCTTTCAAGATGACCTCAATTGCTGAGCTTCCGCCTATGGTTAACCGGCAGATGGATGTGTTTTCAGCACTCCAACAACTTGTCTTAACACTTTTTGCAGAGACTGTATGGTTGGCCTGTCTTTAAACTTAAGGCTTCGCCCTTTGTCCCGGATTAAGTTGTCAGCGCCTGGGTGAGCATTCTGCTCTGGAGAGCGAGGTTCTGCCGCAGCGATAGAACCTGAGACGGACGAATTTAACTCAGCCTCTCTCTCATCATGGTGTTGCTTCTCGTCAAAACCCGCTCTGATGAATAAGCGCGTGATAAAAAAACTGTGATCGGCATCCGTGATGAACTCGGGGGGAGGAGAGCCGTTTTTCTTAAGCGCGTTCAAGATCTTTTTAATGCCGGTGTTGCGCCCCTCTGTTAAGTGAAGTTCCTTGAGGAAATCTCCGATACGCCGGTTGCGATAGCGTCGAACTATCACGTTGAAGCTTTTGAGGGCTTCCTCTGTGATTGAACGATCCGGTCCCGGGAAACTTAAAATTTCAATTTTGTCTCGCTCTATCCTGACTTCAATCGGCTCGCGAATATCATAGGCCTTATGATAGACCGCATTGGCAAGACTCTCTTCTATGGCTGCGAGGGGGTAGTTAAAGAAGCGGTCGGCTTCTGCCCGATCCGGATGCTTGATGACCACTTCTTTGATAACTGTGTTGCGAATATAGAGCAGGGCCGCACGCAGCTGCTGATGTAAGGGCCCTGTGAAGGTTTTTTCCACTATGCGGTCACCGCCTATACCTTCGGGAAACTCCACTACATCGATTTGCGCACAGGGGATGAACTTATCTGGCTCCATACTGAAAAAGAGCAGTCCGACATTTTTTGGTCTCATGAACTCAGGCATGCTGTTGGAAATGCCCAGGTTGATACAAAGCCGGTTGAATTCCAGGGTGTCGGCCTGCTCAAACAACGCACTGTCGATTTCTTTCAGATAGGCCTTTATTAAGGTGATATTTAATGCGGTCATGTCGGCCTGATGGCAGATGCGATCATCAAAGGGGATTTGATTGGCGAGCGCAAACAGGTCATTGGTTTCCTGAGAGGAGGGCCTGATGGTGCTGGACATTTTTCTAATCCAGTAGACGGCATCCTTTGAAGCTACCGCCTTTCCTTTGTCATAGCTGAAAGTAGCAGGGGAACGATAAGGACGTACTGCACCTCCCGGGCACCAGACTACAATCAGCTTGGTGTGAGCATCATAATCAACCGGTGCCACAATGGGCAGGTAATCAGGTTCAATCAGTTTGCATTTGTTGAGCAAATCCTTGAGGATGCCGTCAACTTCATTAAGTTGCAGGCCTTTGAGGGGGAACTTGGGTCTGCCATTATCGTCTTCTACCCCGATCACCAGATAACCGCCGCCCCAGTTATCGATATCGTTGGCAAAGGCGGTGACGGTTTTAAGTGAAGCCTCAGGTTTCCAGGACTCTTTGAATTCGATCCTCGCCCACTCAACTACATTGCCTGAGAGTAACGTATGAATATTGGTGGGGATTGCCATCATTGCTCTCCAATTTTGAGGTTTTAATGGTTAATCAGTGGATGAATATTCAAAATTAACGGGTTATCAATTTATTTTTCAATCAGTTGGCAAGTCAGGCTACACGACTTATGCCGACTTTAATGACCTTATCAATACTCAAGATCGCAGGATTATTGTTGGTCATTCCACGTAAGCCTGTGCATATTCCTGCAGATCAAATGCATCTGAGCTATGTCCCACCTTCTCGCCGTTTGTCAGGTTGGTCATTGATGTCGGCTGCAACACTTAGGCAGCCTTGCCCCTGTCGGTATCACAGCCGTTGAAGACTGGTGAAAAAGTCAGCTTGCCTTATACTCCTTCCTGCTCGGTCACATTGTAATACACAGGCGTACTGTCCAACCGAAGTTGCCGTAAGATTGCGCCTCGCTTACCAAAATCACTTAAGCAAACGCCGACTGCAATTGCCGCTCAGAGATCGCGCACCAGGCGGGAGATGATGCTCAGAACCTGCCGGGGCAGTTGGTCGAGATCATCACAGGCCACCAGATCAGGATAAATGGGGCGCAGTGCTTCATAGCAGGTGCTGTCCTCGGGATCATCCAATGCGATACCGACAACGAGCGTGCCGCGCTGACGGATTTTCCTGACGGTGGTGGCCGTATCCTCCACCGAGAGCGGCGGGTGATAATCGTCATAGGAGTGTGAGGGATAGCCGTCGGAGATCGAGATGATGAGCTTGTGTTCGCTGTCGCGGAGCCTCAGGTATTTTTCGCTCCACAACAAGGCCAGGGCATCACGGTTCTCTCCGTCGGCATCAATCTTTAGCAGATTAAAATGCTCCTCGCGACGGGGTTTGAAGGAGAGCAGCAGGTTGATTTCCATGGCAGGCTCCTTATAAACGGCGCGGTGCTCGGCGACGGCATGGGGGATCTGCGCCCCCCTGAGCACCTCATGCAGGATCACGGCGCAGTGTACGGCAGCCTCGCGGCTGGCCCCGTACATCGAGCCTGAGCCGTCGATGAGCAAGAGCACCGCGAGATCAAGGGGCGTGTTATCCTCGCCGTGGCGATACCAGTAGCGCTTTTTCACATCGCCTAAGCGCGCCGAGCTGATGCCGGTACCAAAGAGCTGTTTTTCCTCGGGTACGCTCTGCCGTCCGACCAACAGCCGCTTTAGCTTGTTAAGCGCCGAGCGGATCGAAAGTTGATAGTAGTCTTGGATCTCACGATAGCTAAGCTTCAGGTTATGGGCCACCTCCGGCTGATTTTCGTAGATGGTGATCCCCTCGTGCTGAGCCGAGGCGCCCAAGGAGGACGGAGTGAGGGGAGTGGATTTGCCCTCATCGTTATTTTCCTCCTCACTGTCCTGCCGGTCACGGGCAAACTGCGAGAGATTATTCATCAGCTGCTGAATGTCAGGGGAGAGGGGCTTTAAATTTCCCTGTGCATCGGTAAACAGATGTCCGCTCACGGCCTGCGCGCGTCCCTCCGAGGGTACGGCTATCTCTCTGCCGTCCAGGCTGTGGGTGCCAAAACCAGGTTGCTGTGCCGTAAGTGCGTTAAAGAGCGCCTGATATTCATCATCGGGCAGATCATGGGGGATCAGATCTTGTATGCACTCGAAGATCCGCACGGTATAGGCGTAGCGCTCTTGAGGGGTGGCTGCGAGGCTGCCATTAAAGAACAGATCGACCGTGTCCTTGACCAGCGGCAGCAGGGGGGCATCAAGCGTCAGCTGCTCTACCATCGGTAACTTCAACAAGATCCCCATAAAGTTCAGGTAACGCTGCAATAACCTGGCTTTTTCCTTATCAGGCAGCTTTTTCAGGCCATAGCGGTCCTCCGCGGTATCAGAGGATGGTTGAGGTTCTTGGGGCTGCTCAGAGAGCGCAGCTTTAGCGAGGTAGGGTTTGAGCAGTCTCGCTGCCGTACCCTCCACCGGGGTCGTGGCAAATAAATTGGCCAGACGCTGAAACTGCAAAAAGGGCTCCATATTGTCATAGCATTCGGCGCCTACCGCCTCGATGTAGCAATCCTCAATAATATTGGAGATCTGACACATTGCAAAGCGCTTGAGAAAGGTGTCGCACCGCGGATCGCTGACATGATACCCAGGGAGCTTGGTGTAGATAAGATGCAGACATTCGTGGATGGTCTGGGCGCGGGTGGTTATGCGCAGGACATTCCAAGGGTCGGCCAGTGTCACCGGCGGCCATTTGAGGTAGGCGCCGATGGCATCCAAGGCTTTGCGGTCGGCAAAGATCTTGAACAGAGCAGGATCTACAATGATGTTGTGTCCGTCAGTATATGGCTGGGAATTGTTGACGAAAAAAAGCCTCAGGCGCGGTTTTTCGGCCAGAGTGCGGGCAAAGCTCTCCTCCAGGGCCTGATTGTGCGGACATTGAAAGCGGGTCAGGAGCTCGCGCTCCTGCTTTTTGAGCCTCTTTTTGCCGGGCTTTTTAGTGCCCACGGCGGATTTGCCGGAGCTTTTTTTGGCTGTGGCCATATCCTACCTCTGTTCAGGATCCTAACAGGGATGGTGTCGGGCTGGCTTTAGCAGAGACCTTGCTTTGGGGATCTTCCCACTTGTACAGGCGCAGGATCCCCCGGATGGTGTCCTTGAAGGTATTATCAGAGCGGGCTACCTGTACTATGGTCTGCTCGGCGGCCTTGAGGTAACCCTCATATTTGGCCAGCCGCACCCAGTTCTCCAGGTTGCGCGGGGAGATCACAGCATCAAGCTCTTCGTATTCGATCTTCTTTCTGACCTTCTCGTACACCCCCAGGATTTTGCTGAGCATGGGGCGGCAGGAGGGCACCCTGGCCAGCAGCATGCGCTCAATGGCCTCCCGCGACAGTTCCGGTACCTCCACTACGGCGCCAAAGCGGTTGAAGAGCGACAAATTGAGCTCCTTGGTGCCGAAATAGCCCATGTTCATGGTGGCGAAGAAGCGGAAATTGGGGTGACGGCGCACCACCTCACCGTTGTCCAGGCGCACAAAGCCGTTGTCATCCAACAGGGAATTCAAAAAGGCCAGATACTGAGGCCTGGCGAAATTAAGCTCCTCAAACACCACGGCACCGCCTGAGCGGATGGCGGCGGTAACCGCGCTCTCCTTGAAGACAATCTTGTCCTCCTGCGGCAGGAACTTGCCCAGCACGAACTCATCGAGGTTCTCGGTGCAGTTGACGGTGGCAAGCAGTGGCAGGCAGATTTCGCGGCAGATAAGCTTGCAGGAGATGGTCTTGCCGGTACCGGCCGGGCCGTGCAAGAGTACCGAGAGCATATCCCCCGCCGTCACGGCAGCGCACAGCGGCCTTAAGTTCTCCGGCAGGACAAATTCCGAGCTGAGGTTGGGAATAAACTCAAGTACCTCAGCGTTAAAGTCACTTGGATCAAAGCGCGGTAACTCAGAGTGCTGTTGCCGGGCCTGTTCCTTTTGCCTCTCCCGATACTCAGCCCAACTGCGGACAAAGGAAGACCAACCGCTGCGATCCTCATCCGGCAGCGGCGCGTAGCTTACCCTGTAAATCTCCTCTTTGTGGTTTTGGTAAAGATCCTCATGCAGTTTGACAAACAAATCGGCACTGGGATGTTCAAAGTACTGTCCTGCCAGGTGACGGTAATCCCGGTGTATTCTGATCTCCTGGCAAAAGAGCAACGCGTACAGAGCCAGATATTTTCCCATGGCGCTGAGCGGCATCAGAGGGACATTGATGAAATCACCGTGTTGGTCATACAGGGCGATGGTCACGATGTTAGCGCAGCAACTTGCCCGGCAGCTTGCTACCCTGCGGTCAATTACCCCTCTCTCAAAGTAGTCGGCCGGGAATTTCACGTTGAGATAGGCAATGCCGCCAGGCGTACTCAGAAAATCACCCCAGGAGGTTTGCCCAGTGCTGGCCCGATAGAGGTGCTGCATCAGTGCGATAGCTTCCCCTAAGGGTTGGGACAGCGAGGTCTTGGCGCGTTTGGAGCGGTTGTCAGGGTGCACATAGTAGGAGGTGGCGTCCATGAGGTGCCTAAACCCAAAAGCACCGTAGATCTCATCTGAGCTCTCCCTTACCTCACTGAAGGCCATTTTGAAGGCAAAAAGGTCCAGATCGTAGGGAAATACCTCCAAGGTTGCATCCTGCCAGCGTAGGGGATCAGGCAGTTGAGCTTCTAAAAGTACCTGGGTGAGGATGTTTTGGACTCTCTCCAAGTTGTCGGGGGTGCGCCGTTTGATGCAGGGGATGTCAGGATCGGTAAACGGGCCGGGTTTGACCGCGACATCTATCAGGTAACCACCGTGCTCTTTACTTACCCTGATAAAAGTCAGCTCTGCCGGATAATCTTTGAGGTCTACTACCAGATCTTCGCCATAAAGGTAGCGCAGAGAGTCCAGAATAGCGGTGGCCTTGGACAGGCTCTCCTCACTGCAGGGGTAGGCTACCTCAAGTTTATGGTGGATACCTTCGTTCTTTTTGGGCATATTCAATCCTCAATAGGGCGGCTTTAAGATCAAGCCTCAGCTCAGTGTTACGCAGTTCTGTGGTCGGCTGGTCATTTCAGCAGGCTTTCTCAGACAGTAATTCCGGTTCAAAGCAAAAGGCCATGTAGATGGGCAGGCGCAGCAGCCTGTCTTCCACTGACAGTTCCTTAACTCCCAACAGCACTCTCTCATCGATACGGTCGTGGTACTTGGAGAAAAACAGGTCTAAGGAGCGGTGGCTTCTGGCAGAGGCTGACTTGACCTCAAGCGGTGTCACCTTGTTGCGTCGCCCCAACAGCAGATCTATCTCGTGGCTGTGGTGCGAGGCACTGTCCACCCAGCTGTGAAAATACAGATGATGACCGGCAGCTCTGAGTGCCTGCGCGGCCGCGTTCTCATACAAATATCCAAGATTGCCCGCATAGCGGTCATTGAGCACTCTCTGGTAGAGCTCATTTTCCACAAAGGGTCTGCCGTTGAACATCAAGGTGACGAACAGACCGGTATCGGCGCAGAACAGCTTGAAGCGGGCCGGATCGACAAAGGCTGCCAGATCGGGCTGGGGATCTGACACTCTCAGCGCCGGCAGTACTATGCCGGAATCCTGCAACATGGCGATGTATTCAAGCATGGCCGACGGACGCGCGTCTTTTAACACTGCGGAGATGTGAAAACGTGAGCTTTTCTGGTTAAGTTGTGCCGGGATGGCCTGGAAGAGCAATGAGAGCTTGCCGGTGGGGTCCAGTTTTTTTAGGTCTGCACTGTAGAGATTGATAATGTTGCGCTTGATTTCATCTACGCGTGTGAGGTGGGTGGGTTGTTCCAGGTAGGCTTCAACTGCCTGCGGCATCCCTCCGCAGAGCATATAGAGACGGTAGAGGCGCATGAGCTTACGGTGAGCGGCTGCCCCGGGACTTTGCCGCTGCCCAAAGCATTGTCTTATAAGTTGGGCAGTCACCTCATCACTCTGTGCCCACAAAAACTCTTCAAAATCGAGTGGATACATGTCGAGGTGATGCTCTTCTGAGGGGATCAGGATCTGCTCTACATTTTTCCTGATGGAGATCAGTGAGCCGGTTTCCAGATAGTCAAATCTGCCATCTCTGACCAGGGCCTTGATGGCCTGACGGGCGCGCGGGCAGAACTGCACCTCATCAAAGATAATCAGCGACCGCCGCTCCTTAAGCTCGGTGCGGTATATGAGCTGCAACTGTAAAAAAATAAAGTCAAGATCGGAAACGTCCGAGAACAGGTCGGGAACTTCCGGGGGGCATTCGGCGAAGTTGATTAGGATGTAGCTGTCGTACTCATGCCTGGCAAACTCCAAGGCTAAGGTGGACTTGCCCACGCGCCGCATGCCCTGCAGTAACAATGCACAGCGACCGAAGTCACCTTTTTTCCAACTAAGCAGTTTGTCGTATATTTTTCTTTTGAAAAACATAGGAATGTGTAAGCGTTCTGGCTTATAGAAGTTGCCGGTGTAGTGTGTTGGACTATGCTTAGGTTTGATGCCTACGCCATTGGTTCTACTTTACTCTCAAAAGGAGTGTTTTTGCAAAATAGCAATGAAAAATGAGGTGATATTGATCAAAATAGCACTTTACTGGTGGTCGTTTGTTTGCAAAATCGCACAGTGCATAAGGTCTGGTCAAAGGACACCATCAACCTCGTGAATAGAGCCTCCGGCCTTTTCCATCTGTGCAACTGATTTTCTGAGTCTTTCCATGTTCTGCTTTGAAAAACCAATCGAAACAGCGAAGGGTGTCTTTTCATGGCATACTTTTTTGGCAAACATGGTGAAAGCGGTGGTCATGGACATGCCAGGTTCTTCGCAGATCGCGTCCTTTTGCTGCTTTAGAGGGGATCAATATTAATATTAACTACCTCAAGGTCTTTCGTAACTATTTTTAATAATAAATAGTAGTGGTAATATTTTTATCTTTATATAAATATACTGATTTTATTATAAAATTAATTTATGACCTGCCAGTGGCCATTACGGTTTGATCCCACTCTTCTTAGTCTGCCTCTCACAACAAGTCTTTTTGTGGCACGCTTGATGGTGATAGTTGATGAACCCAATTGTTCTGCCAATATTTTTTGAGTGATTTTGGGGTGTTCCATTAGGCTGGCCAGTATTTTATCGTCTAGAATGTTTTTTCTTTTCGATAGGTCAACATTGGTATCACGATCGGTATCACGATCGGTATCACGATCGGTATCACGATCGGTATCATCCAAAGTGCCATTGGTATCATCCAAAGTGCCATTGGTATCACCTAATGTGTCATTTTGATTGCTCAAAGTGCCATGTGCATGAATTATCACCAGAGGATCTTTGATAACTGCCTTGGGCAGGGCTTTAAAGATCACGCTGAAGGTATTGCCCTGGATCTTAAAAACCGGCGGCTCGGTTCCCCAATCGCGGCAGGCGGTGAGAATCTCTTCTATACCGCGCCCCCACTGCTCGATGTAGCCTGCCAGGTAGAACACGTTGGCAAGATCGGGGTTGTAGGGGAGGGAGCGATGATTGGAAAGCAGAGTCTCCACCGTCAGATCATCAGGCAGCAGACAGCTGTTGCTGATCATCATCTCCTCATCTTCGATGCGGATCTGGATGGGAGCACCGAACATGTAGCAGTTATGAACTATGGCATTGATGATTGCCTCTCTGACTGCGGTGCGGGCAAAGGGATAGAAGTCACCGCTTCTATCGTGTTCGTAGATCAGCTTGGCTTTTAAGTACTTCCAGTAAATCAAGTCAACAATCTTGTCGGCGATGGTGATCAGGGAGCCGTTTAAGACTTCCTGATAATGGATCTCCGGGCCGTGTTCGTAAAACTTCGCTATCTGCACCACACTGCCAGTCTGGATAATGGATGGGTTCTTGTAGAAGAGCAGTACCGCGGTGCGCTTTAGCTTGCCCTCGTAGATTAAATTGAGTTTTTTGAGCAGCTCCTCATTGGGGAGGTTGAGCGAGGCTTCATCCAGACGCCCAAGTTTCAGGGCTTTGCGCCGGAAGATTCTAAAGCTCTCCTCATCGAGATCGGCGACCTTAACTCTGTCGACCACTTCATCTTCCCAACGCACGCCGGTTTTACGGGTGATGAAACCCACCAGGGCCATGCCGGATAACTTCTGGTTGGCGGTACCGTTTCTGATGTAAAACTCTCCATGAAAACTTATCGGGGACAGACTTCTGGGCACCTTGATTTCCAGGTACTCAAGGCCAAGGTGGGGTTTGCGGTTGACTGAGGCGATAAGACCTAAACTGGTGTTAATCTTATTGGGCAGATCTTCAAGCAATTTGTCGCAGTTGGGTACCCCAACTACCTTGCCCTGATCGTCAACTCCGACATACAGCGTGCCCCCCTGCGCGTTGGCAAAACCGCACAGCAACATTAAGCACTCATCTCTCCAGTGATCTTCGTATGCAATTATTTCGCTTGTGGGCATCAATCTTTCCTAAAATCTCTGGTGCAGGTGTGGAATTCAGTTAATTTCAGATTAGGCATTATGTCTGTGTGGATGAAGTGCGAATGTCCGGCTAGCCCCGCTCAATCAAACATGTGTGTTCTTTGGTTTTGGGGTCATAGCTTATCCCGGCCAGGATGAGATTGCCCCGGTAAGCCTCCAGGGCCTGGGGGTAGTGTTTGTCCTTGATCTGGGAGAGGGCAGTTTCAGCGCTCCTATCGTATTTGAGTTCCAGCAAAAGCGCCGGCAGGTCTTCCCCGGGGTGGGGAATGAACACCAGATCGGCAAAGCCTTTACCTGAGGGCAGTTCGCGGATGAGAGTGTAATGATCCCGGGCACTGTAAAAGGCCAAGGTCAGAGCGCAGGCAAGGGAGTTCTCATCGTTGTAAGTGAGCACCGAGCAGCACTGTTCATGAGCACGGGCCACGCCCCGGGCCACGGCTTGTTCATCACCCCGTTGCAGAGCCTCAAGCAGTTTATCCGCGCCCCTTAAGGCGGCTGCCGTTTTGGTGTACTTTTTCTCGTCCAAGATGACTGCCTCAAGTTCCTCACGCACCTCCCGGTTGGGCACCCGTACCCGGAACTTACGATAAGAGCTCTCGGCCGGGGTGGCGGTAAGATAACCCAAGTGCACCAGCAGCGTGAGTACATGGTCGCGGTTTTTAAAGGAGGTCAGATCGTTTTCAAAGCTCTGGGTGTCGATGAGTTCCTCACCGCCGGCGAGCAGCCTTACGATGGCATCCCTCAAACCTTTGAAGTTTAGTCTGAGGTAAATGCCCAGAGCCTCAGAGCTGCTCTCGGTTTTGGTCCAATAGCTTGAAAACTTTCGTTCGGTTAGAGCATTTATCACCGAGTTGGGGTTGAAGATGTGCACAGCTTCACCCACGGTATAACCGTCATACCAACGGCTCATTTCTTCAAAGCTCAGGGAGTGAGCATTACACAAAGTCATTACCTCTTCCTCGGTAAGGCCCATGTAGGGGGCAAAACGACCGGGGCTTAAGATGGAATACTCCCTGAAAGTATTAAGGGCGCTGTGGTCGCCGTACTTTTTGACGGGCAAAATGCCGGTCATGTACGCCAGGGCAAGGTAGCCCCGGTCTTTGAGCAGGTCACGCAAAAAATCGAGGTAGGCCTTGATTTCCGCTTCGTTGCCGCGTGAGACTCGCATCACGCAGTCCCATTCATCGATGATGAGGACGAACTGTCCCGGCGGCACCTGCTCAGCTTGCGGTGCTCCGGCCGCTTTTTTAGCGGCGCTGTATTGACTTTGGTACTGTTGATATACCGCTGTGAGCATATCCCACAACTTGACATGTTCTGTACCGATGACTCCCGGGAAACGCTCCCTGAGCTCTGTGCCTATTCCTTGTTCCAACCGCTCCTTGAGTTTGGCCACGCAGTTACCCGCGCTGCTGTATTCGGTGGCCATGCTGATGAAGATGACCTCATAGCGGTTTAGATGTTTATGGTAGGTATCCTCCGTATCCTGCTCCCGCTCCTTGATTTGTGAACCCAGAATGGCAACTTGCAGAGGGTCAAACAGCCAGGCACTGTTTGCCTCTTTATCGTAGTAAGCACCCAGCATTTCGGCGGTGACGGTCTTACCAAAACGCCTGGGGCGGGAGATGCAGATGTATTTGAGGTCCTCATCATTGATGCGGCCATTGAGCTCGAGGAGTACCGGTGACTTATCCACCCAATGTCCGGATTTAAGCCGTCGTTCAAAAACCTGATGAGTGGGATTTAAGTAAACAGCCATGTTATTTGCTCTCCACGGTATAAGTTAAGCATTCACCAAGGTGATATGAAGCACCTTCCTTGCTCGAACTGCTGCAGGCTAATCGGTTATGTTTTTCGTGCCAGACCGCAAAAATCCTGACTTTGTACCTCTTAAAGCTCAGTCACGCTCAATCACACAACTGTGTGCCTTGGTTTTGGGGTCATAGCTTATCCCCGCCAGGATGAGATTGCCTCGATATGCCTCCAGAGCCTGGGGGGTAGTGCTTGTTTTTGATTTGGGAGAGGGCGGTTTCAGCACTCTCGTTGTGCTTGAGTTCGATTAAGAGTGCGGGGGCTGACACGCCTGGTCGCGGAATAAAAGCCAGATCGGCATAGCCCTTGCCAGAGGGCAGTTCGCGGATGACGGTATAGCGGTCGCGGGCACTGTAAAAAGCCAGGGAGATTACGCAGGATAAGGAATTCTCATCGTTGTATTTAAGGATGGCGCTGTGTTCGGAATGAGCCTGAGACACTCCCTGAGCCACCGCCTGAGCGTCTCCTGACAGGAGGGACTCCAACAGCGAGCGTGAGGCGTTAACGGCCCGGGCGGTCTGAGTGTAATCGTCACTGTTGACGATGACCCGGCGAAATTCGCTTTGGATCTCCTTGTCGGGTATGCGCAGCATCCTGAAGTCCGGATCGCCGTAACAGTCGCTTTCGGCGGTCAGATAGCCCAGGTGGGCGAGCAGCGTGAGCACATCATCGCGGCTTTTCATGGAGGTCATATCATTTTTGAAGGTGCTGATATCGACCCTGACTGTTTCACCGGCGAGCAGTCTTACCACTTCATCCTTAAGTCCATCCACATTGATTTCCAAATAGGATTTGATGGCCTCCCAGGTTTCGGTACGGGTCCAGTAGTTGTCAAACTCACCTTCATCCAAGGCGTTGACCACCGAGTTGGGATTGAAGATATGTCCGGCTTTGCCCACGGTGTAACCGTCATACCAAAGGCGCATCTCCCCAAAGCTCAGGGAGTGAGAGTCACACAAGGCCCTGACCTCATCCTCGGTAAAGCCCATGTAAGGGGCAAAGCGGCCGGGGCTTAAGATTGAATACTCCTTAAAGGAGTTAAGCGCGCTGTGATCACCGTACTTTTTGATGGGCAGAATACCGGTCATAAAGGCGAGCGCCACGTGGTCCTTGTCCTTGAACAGAACTTTGAGAAACTCCAGATAGTCTTTGATTGCCACCTCGTTATCGCGGGCCTGGCGCATCACGCAGTCCCATTCGTCGATGATGAAGACGAACTTCTTGTTGGTCTGTTCATGGGCGTCACGCAGGATTAAGGAGAGATCATCTTCTTTGGTATAAACCAGCCGGGGATAGGCCTGTTTAAGCTCGCGACCGATGCTGGTGAACAGCCATTGTTTGAGTTCATCTATATGACGGTGGCAACGCTCGTACTCATCGGTCATGTTAATGAAGATGACGTTGTATTGGTTTAAGTGAGTTTTATAGCTCTCGTTTTGGGCAATTTTCAGGGAGTCAAACAACGAGGTACTGTTATGGCCTGCTGCGTAGTAGTTGCAGAGCATGTTGGCCGTTATGGTTTTACCAAAACGCCGCGGCCTTGAGATGCAGACATATTTGGTGTCCGGCGCTCTCATCATTTGGGCCAGGTCTTTAATCAAAAGAGATTTGTCGACAAACCTGCCGCTGTGATTTAGCTCAATGAAGTTTTCACTTACAGGATTAAGAAAAAGCGCCACTTCATGCTCCTGCACTCAAGCCCTGTTTGTACAACCATGTCATTAATCATAGCATGATGGATTGTCTCATGCTTTCTGGTGAGCATTCACAGTCGGTCTGGAAAGCAAGGCGGGTGGCTTAAGTGTTGTGCCGTTCGTCGGGTCAGGAGTGTGCTGCCGCGCGGTGAGACAACAAGAGGGCGCACTTGCCTGCGCCCTCGGATAATGATGGCAGGTGTCGCCTAAATCAGAGCTTGTGCCCTAAATCGTAGGCCTGATCATGCACGTCGGTTACAGCGCGGCCCGAGGGATCGGCCAACTCGGCAAATTTCTTGTCCCAGGCAATGGCGGTGGGAGTGGAACAGGCTACCGACTTGCCGTAGGGTACGGTCTGTACCGCCGAGGGCAGCACAAAAAGCTCCTCGAAGATCGAACGGTAGAGATAGGCCTCCTTGGTGACCGGAGTGTTGACCGGGAAGCGTACCTCACGCTCGGCAAACTGCCGATCGCTGACCTGCTCTTCGGCATAGTCGCGCAGGGCATCAATCCAGGAGTAGCCCACACCGTCTGAGAACTGCTCTTTCTGACGCCACAGGATCTCCTCGGGCAACATGCCCTCGAAGGCCTCGCGCAGGATCTTCTTTTCGATGGTCTTGCCCGGGCACATCTTGTCTTTGGGGTTTAAGTTCATGGCCACGTCCAAGAAGCGTTTGTCCAGGAAGGGCACACGTCCTTCCACGCCCCAGGCCATCAGCGATTTGTTGGCGCGCAGACAGTCATACAGATGCAGCTGATCGAGCTTGCGCACCAGTTCCTCGTGCATTTCCTTATCGTCGGGGGCTTTGTGGAAATAGAGGTAACCCCCGAAGATCTCATCCGAACCTTCTCCCGAGAGCACCATCTTGATGCCCATTGCCTTGATGTAGCGGGCCATCAGATACATCGGCGTGGAGGCGCGGATGGTGGTCACATCATAGGTCTCGGTGTGATAGATGACCTCGCGCAGAGCATCCAGGCCCTCCTGCACGGTGTAGTGAATTTCGTGGTGCACGGTGCCTAAATAGTCGGCCACCACCTGTGCCTTCTTAAGATCGGGGGCACCTTCAAGGCCGATGGCAAAAGAGTGCAAACGGGGGAACCAGGCCCGGCTCTGGCCGTTGTCCTCGACCCGGTTTTCGGCAAAGTGGGTGGCGATGGCCGAGATCACCGAGGAGTCAAGACCGCCTGAGAGCAGCACTCCGTAGGGTACGTCGCACATGAGCTGACGTTTGACGGCATCCATCAGCGCCTCTTTGAGCGCGGCCTTGTCGCTGTGATTGTCCTTGACACTGTCGTAGGAGAACCAGGGGCGGGTGTAGTAGGGTTTGAAGTCCAGTCCTTCTTTGGAATACAGATAGTGCCTGGGCGGGAACTCGCGCACGCTGTCGCACACCGGGGTCAAGGCCTTCATCTCGGAGGCGACATAAAAACGTCCTTCCTTATCGCTACCCACGTATAAGGGCACTATGCCCATATGATCGCGGGCGATAAAAATGGTATCGTCCTTTTCATCATAGATAACAAAGGCAAAGTCGCCTACCAGACGATCGACAAAGAGCTTGCCGCTGCGTTTTAATTCCTCATATAAGGGCAGAATCACCTCACAGTCCGAGCTGGTCTTGAAATGGTAGTCCACGGTAAGTTCGCTCTCTAACTGCGCGTGATTGTAGATCTCGCCGTTAACCGCCAGAACGTGGGATTTGTCCTCGTTATAGAGAGGCTGAGCACCGTTTTGGGGATCCACGATGGACAGACGTTCATGCACCACAAGGGCATGCTCTCCCTGATAGATACCCTCCCAGTCCGGGCCGCGGTGCAGCTGACGGCGGGACATTTCCAGCGCCTGCTGGCGCAAAGCCTCCGGATGCTCTTTGATGTCAAAAATACCGAAAATCGAACACATCTTGTTATCTCCTGGATTTTCTAAGTTTGCCGCGAGTCCGGCACCTCAAGCTGTTGACTATTCTCTATCCTTTCCTGTGGCAGAGGCCAGCTTTTTTATGATATTTTGCACCAGGAAAGTGCCATGCACAGATTAAGTGCGTTAGCTGTAAACCAAAGTGCAGAGCTCTGATGACGCACGAAATCGGTAACTGGTTGTTATACAAAAATTAGAGAGAAAAAAAGAAGACAAGACTACTCTAATTTGTCCTGGGTTTGCGCCAAAAAACGGCAAAATAAACAGCTTGCACCATGAAGGGGAGAGAGGGCGGGCAGTGCAACAGGGCAGGGACCTTTTCAAGCGGGAATACCATGCACGCACAAGCAGTGTCAGCACAGCCTTTTTACGATTATTTATTTGTAAATCAATAAGTAAATAAAATTGTGAATTCTATCTCTAAGATTTTCTTGCAAATTTTGGGGGTAATATCATAAAATAGCTGAAAAATCATTGACAAGACATTGTGGTTCGCGCAAGCCATGGAAAACCTTGATCTTAATTATATTTTCTTTATAGCCGGAGTACTGCTTACCTTTGCGGTGCTCGCCTCCAAACTCTCCTCAGTCATGGGCACCCCCTTGCTGCTGCTCTTCCTTGGCATCGGTATGCTCTCCGGTGAGGACGGTTTTTTTATTCACATTGTCTACAACGATTATTCCTCGGCCTTCTTCATCGCCAATTTCATGCTGGCACTTATTCTGTTAGACGGCGGTCTGCGCACTTCCTGGCCCATGATGCGCTCGGTGATCTCGCAGTCGGTGGTGCTGGCAACCTTCGGGGTGCTGCTCACCTCGGCCATCACGGGGCTGGCGGCCTACTTGATTTTGGACCTGGGGCTCATGCAGTGCATGCTCATCGGCGCCATCGTGGGGTCCACTGACGCGGCGGCCGTGTTCTCGCTGTTAGGTGACGGCGGAGTGCACTTAAAAGAGCATGTCTCCTCAACCCTGCAGATAGAATCAGCCACCAACGATCCTATGGCCATTCTGCTTACCACCGTGCTGCTGGCTTTGGTCTCAGGCTCGGCCACCTCCTGGGTGGATATCGTGCTGATGTTCTTCATGCAGTTTGGCTTAGGTGCCATGCTGGGCATTATTTTCGGGCTGTTTGCCCGCATGGTGATCTCCACCATCACCTTAGGAGCCGGACTCTATTCCCTGCTGGTCATCGGGTTGGGACTCATCGGCTTTGCCGTGACCGCCGCCCTGGGAGGCTCGGGTTTTCTGGCCATCTTCATCATCGGCATGTTCGTGGGCAATCAAAAGGTCAGACAGCTCTCCTATGTGCTGCCGGTGGGCGAGGGCTTCACCTGGATGGCGCAGATCACCTTGTTCCTCATGTTGGGCCTTCTGGTATCCCCGCGGGCCATGGTGCAGTACGCGCTGCCCGGCGTGGTGGTGGCGCTGGCCATGACCTTTGTGGCCCGGCCGCTGGCCGTGTTTTTGTGTGTGCGGCCGTTTTACCGATCATTTACCAACCGAGACCTGGCCTTTATGTCCTGGGTGGGACTGCGCGGCTCGGTGCCGATCGTGTTGGCCATCTATCCCGTGATGGACGATGTCACCAACGCCCAACTCTACTTTAATGTGGCCTTTGTGGTGGTGTTGGTTTCACTGCTCATCCAAGGAGCCACCATCGTGCCCATGGCCAAGCTCTTTAGGGTTTACGCACCGTCGACGGCCGCGCCCATGAATAAGGCCGAGGTCGGTATTTCGCTCTCCAACGATTATGAACTGTTCAATTACAGTGTCAGGCGTCAGAACTTAGACGGGGTGGCGCTGCGCTCCATCAGTTTTCCCAAGCGCACGGCGGTGGCCGCCGTGTTTCGGGACGGGCATTTGTTAAAAGCCCAGGGCAGCACCAAGCTGCAGACCGATGACATCGTCTCCATTATCGGCACCGACTCTGACGAGCCGCTCTTGAACTCCATCTTCTCCCAGAAGAGCAAGCCCAAGCAGCACAGGCTCTACAATGGCGATAAGATCTTCCCCGGCACCATGAAGATGAGCGAGTTGGCCAATCTCTTTGGTATTGAGCTTACCGGTTTTGAGCGCAATATGACCCTCGCCGATTTCATGTCCTACCACATCGGCGGCTTCCCGCAGCCGGGTGATTTCATCAGCCTTATCAACGCCACTTTGGTGGTGGTGGAACTTGAAGGCGACCGGGTAGGCAGTGTGGGGCTCAATGTGGTTGAGGACCGGCGTAAAAAGTTTGCCGAAGAGCAGCGCAAGCGCAAGCTGGAACGTGAGGAGAAGGACGCTGCCGCCGCTCAGGTTGTAAGCTGAGTGTGGGGTGTGCGGTAGCGGCAAAGTCCCCTAAGCGCGGTGTTGAAGGCGCCCAAGGCTCCTGTACTTAAGATGCTGTTTGTAGGAACATCAGACGCCAACTGACGGTCAGAGCAGGCTGCGCTCAGGCGTCAGATCTGCTTGGTAGGCTCCGGCCGCTGTCAGTGCGAGGAGTCCAAACCCATTTCTTTCCCTCATCTGCCATCCGGGCACCTTGCCCCCACGTACTTGCGGTCCAGAATCATTAGAAAACGCGGAGACAAAACCATGAGCACAGAGTCTGACCAGGCCGCCCTAGGCCAGGCTGCCAACGTCAAAAAGAGCCTGCTGCGGGCCATCTTTGAGTTCGTCTTCTGCACGGCGATTTTGTTTTGCGTTGGCAGTTTTGCCTACACCTCAATTGACCATCGTCTTACCGACTCGCTGGAACAGGCCGTGGAGAAACACAGCCAGACCATTGCCTTTGCCTTGAGAAAGCAGTTTGAGCAGGAAATCGGCGAATTGCGCCGGGCGGCGTCCATCATGGAAGTGAGCAAGGTGCAGGCCGCCGAGCTTTTCAATGTGGTCCTCTCAGGTCACGAAGGGGTGAGCATGGGGATCATGCAGATGAGGGGCAGACCGCTGGCCGGGCGCTTTCTGCCCCAAAACGCCTGGGCTGATATCGACAGAGCCGTTGAAGGAGCGGAGGTTGCCGTTTACAGGCATGGTTGCGGTATGCTGTTTGCCGTTCCGGTCAGCGTGGGGCCGCTTAGGGCTGCTTTGTACAAGGTTTACGATGACGAGGCCTTCAGGCGTACCTTCAAGGCTCTAAGTTACAATGGGGACGGCACCTTGCTGCTCTCCTATGGCAGGGATTGTCACGCCGCCGATGCCATGGTGCTCTCGCGCGGGGCCAATTTTATTGAGGACAGCCGGCATGTGGAGACCGGCTGGGACAAGCTCAGAGAGAAACTGTCAGCTGCCCCGCATACGGCCTTCTTTTACGAGACCTGCGGAGAGCCCTATTTCCTTTTTGCCTCCAAGGTCTTCCCCGATCAGGACGATCAGCTGCTTATCTCAGGTTATGTGCCCTGGAACGCGGTGGCAATCGGCCTCAACTATATCTACCTGGTGATGCTGGTGGCCTTCTGCCTGCTGATGCTGGGCATGTTCATGACCATGCGCTATCTCATGACCGCGAGGGAAGGCAAGTCCCTTAAGAAGGAAAAAGAGCTTGCCGATGCCGCCAATCAGGCCAAAAGCGAGTTTCTCTCCAACATGAGCCATGAGATCCGCACACCCATCAACGCCATCATGGGCATGGATGAGATGATCCTGCGCGAGAGCAAGGAGCCGCCCACCCTGGAATACGCAGAGAGCATCAACCGCGCGGCGGTGAATCTGCTGGGCATCGTCAATGATATCCTGGATTTCTCCAAGATTGAGGCGGGAAAGATGGAGATCATCCCGGTCGAATACCAGCTAAGCTCGCTGCTCAATGATCTGGTCAACATGATAAGTGACCGGGCCGCCAAAAAGGGCCTGGAGTTTCATATCGAGGCCGATCCGCATCTGCCTGCCATGATGCGCGGCGATGAGATCCGCCTCAAGCAGGTGATCACCAACATTCTGACCAACGCCGTCAAGTACACTGAACAGGGCAGCGTGACATTGCGGGTCAAGAGAGAGTGTGATGAGTCTCACGACATGCTGTTGTATGTGGAGGTGGCCGATACCGGTATCGGTATCAAAGAAGAAGATATGCAGCACCTGTTCAGTGCTTTCGAGCGCATCGAGGAGAAGCGCAACCGCAGCATAGAGGGTACCGGGCTGGGCATGTGCATCACCACCAAACTGCTGCAGCTGATGGACTCCTCGCTGCAGGTCAACAGTGTCTACGGTCAGGGCTCGGTTTTCTCCTGCCGCATTCCGCAGGAGGTGATAGGCAGCGATGAGCTCGGGGACTTTGAGGAAGCCATACGCGGGGCCAGGCTCAGACATCCTGTCTATCATGAGAAATTCACCGCGCCGCAGGCCACCATTCTGGTGGTGGACGATACGCCCATCAACCTTAAGGTGGTGGAGGGACTGCTCAAACAGACCCAGATCAAGATTGATACCGCGCAAAGCGGGGCGCAGTGCCTGAAAATGGTCAGGGACAAGCACTACGATCTCATCTTCCTCGATCATCGTATGCCCCAGATGGACGGCATCGAGACCTTGCAGCACATGCGTAAGTTAGGCGACTATCCCAATGCCGCAACTCCGGTCATCTCCCTGACCGCCAATGCCATCTCCGGCTCCCGGGAGATTTATCTCAAGGCCGGGTTTACCGACTATCTGACCAAGCCCATCAATGCCGATCATTTGGAGAGCATGATGATGAAATATCTGCCGAAAGAGAAAGTCATCATCGCGAAGCACAGTGCCACAAAGACAGCAGACAGCAGCGGAGCCAAGACAGGTGAGCTTGCTGCGGACGCAGTTAAGAGCGAAGCTGCCACAGACTCTGAGGCAGGCATTCGGGCGGCCTTGCAGAAGGTAGAGGGACTGCAGCTTGAGGATGGGGTGGCCAACTGCGGCTCCTGGGATAACCTGCTGCCGGTGCTTAAGATTTATGCCGAGGGTGCGCCCGCGGCCGCAGAGCAGTTGGACGGTTTCCTCACGGCAGGCAATCTCAAGGACTATACCGTCAAAGTCCACGCGCTCAAAAGCAGCTCGCGCATCATCGGTGCCCTGGAACTCTCAGAGCTGGCCAAAGCCCTGGAGGCGGCCGGCAACGCCGCTGATGAAGCAACCATCAGGCGTGAGCACGCTCATCTGCTGGAGCTGTATCGCACAATTGGCGCGGCGATAACTGCGGTGTTGGGCGGAAACAGGGACGAGGGTAAAGATGAAAGGCCACAGCTCGGTGATGAGGAACTCCAGGATGCCCTGGCCACCTTAAAGGAGACTGCAGCAGCGTTTGATTATGACTCGGTAAGCTTTGTGCTCAAATCCCTGGAGGATTACCGTCTGCCGGATAAGGTTGCCGCGACCTTGCCTAAATTTAAAGAGGCCGTGGAGTCGCTCAACTGGCAGAGTGCGCAGGAGATCCTGAAAACCTTGAACTCTGAGTAATTCAAGACGGTGGTGGGAGGCGTCAGGATTGGCGCATGACCTTCCAGGCCGGCCAGGCAAAAGATAAGGCCACCACGGACATCATCAAGCATATCAATGAGAGGGGAGCCATCCTAACCTCCCAGATCGCTCGATAAGTTTATTCAAGGTATATGTCAAGTATAAGAGCACTGCCATAGAAATGCCAATCTCAAGGTAAGATTGCCTTCTACCGGACGCACTTATTATCAGGACGCACTCAGTGCTGCCAGGGAGAGCGGCCCGGACCGAAGGCCTCTTTGAGGCTGACAAAGCTGCCCATGGTGCCATTGGTATTGAGAGAGCCGCCGTAAATGCAATATAGCGACTCTGTGGGCAATTTGGCCAGGGCTGCGAATTTCTGCACACCTTTGAGGTATTTTTGGTCACGCGTCAGCGAGCTTTTGATCTCGCAGGCGTAAAGTTTACCTGCCTCAGCGGCCAATAAGTCCACTTCGTTGCCGTTGCTGTCCCTCCAAAAATAGGCCTGATCATCCTTACTGGCAAACCAACGGCTTTTTAGATAGTCGGCGACCACCAGGTTTTCAAAAATTGCCCCGCGCAGCGGGTGTTCGCGTAACTGCGAGACGTTCACAATGCCTAACAGATGACAGAGCAGGGCGGTATCACAAAAATAGAGTTTGGGAGATTTGACGATACGTTTGGAGTAGTTGTTAAGGTAGGGTTGCAGAGTGAATATAAGGCAGCTTTGTCTGAGCACGGCAAGCCAGGCACGTACCGTGGTGACCGCCACGGCAGCCTCCTGTGCCAGAGCGGCATGATTGACTGTCTGCCCGGCTCTGGTGGCGCATAAGCGTACAAATCGCATGAAAAGGTCGGCATCAGGAATATTGCGCAGCAACCTCACGTCACGTTCTACATAGGTTTGCAGATAGCCGGGAAAAAATTCCTCCGGTGAGATACCACGGTCATAGAGTGCCGGGTAGCCACCCCGCAGCATGATTTCTTCGTTGTCCTCAGGCAGCAGTCCCGCACCTTTTAGCTCTGCGATTGACAGGGTGGCCAGGGTGAGCACGGCTGCCCGACCGGCCAGACTTTGCGATACACTCTGCATGAGCAGGAAGTTGTGAGAGCCTGACAGTATATAAGCGCCCATTTCCCCTGCCAGATCTACTTTGGTTTGCAGATAGGAGAACAGTTGCGGGGCGCGGGGCGCCTCATCAATGATGCAGGGCGCAGCATAGGTTTGCAGAAAACCGCGCGGATCGCTTAAGGCATAGCCGCGCACAGCGGGCTCTTCCAAAGAAACGTAGCGGTAGTGGGGTAACAGTTCCCGCAGCAGGGTGGTTTTGCCGCATTGCCGGGGACCTGTAACGCTAACTATCGGAAAGCGTGTGAGATAATATTCGATCTGAGAGGCAAGCTCACGGGATATAAGGTGCATACTATGAAAATCCTATTCACTGCGCTACGATTTTCATATATTATAGACTAACTTGCGTGAATTTAAAGCAAAATACTGCGTAAACTAGCTGCCTTCAGGCAGTTTTGCGCATGAAGGAAGCGCCCAGGTTCAGCGGCGTACTGCCAAGATTTGGATGCAATCTATGACCACTTCACGGTCTCATGAGACCCTTACCATCAACTCCCTGACTGAGCGTGTCAAAAAACAGCGCGCCAAACTCAGCTGTCGCGATGTCTGGCTGCTCTCGCGTGAGCTCAAGCAACTTCGTACAACAGAAGATTTAAGTGAGAAACTCAGCGCTCTTGAGCTGCGCCTGGAGGAAAAAACTGCGGCACTGGCACAAAGACGTCAGCGACTGCCTGAGATCTCCTATCCTGAGGAATTGCCGGTCAGCGCACGCCGCGCGGAGATCATAGAGGCCATCCGCTCCCATCAGGTAGTGGTGGTGGCAGGTGAAACCGGCTCGGGCAAGACCACGCAGCTGCCTAAGATGTGTCTGGAGGCGGGGCTGGGAGTGCGCGGCCTCATCGGACATACCCAGCCCAGGCGCATTGCCGCCAGAGCGGTGGCGCAGCGCTTAGCCGAGGAATTTCACGAGAGCTTGGGACAGAGCGTGGGCTATAAGGTGCGCTTCAGCGATGTCAGCTCTCCTGATATTTTCGTCAAGCTCATGACCGACGGCATGCTGCTCTCCGAGCTCGCCTCGGATAGGCTTTTGCTCTCCTATGACTGTATCATCATCGACGAGGCCCACGAGCGCTCGCTCAACATAGATTTCCTGCTGGGCTATCTCAAAAATCTCCTGGCCCGCCGCCGGGACTTAAAACTCATCATCACCTCGGCCACCATCGATGTGGAGCGTTTCTCAGAGCATTTTGATCACGCGCCCATTTTGGAGGTATCAGGACGTACCTACCCGGTGGAAGTGCTTTACGCGCCTCCTACGGGAGACGGTGAGGAAGGTGAGGATGAGGAAGAACTGCCCACCTCGCTGCCGCAGCAGGTCCTGGAGACACTCAAAAGCCTTTATCATGATTACGGGCGCGGGGATACGCTGGTGTTTTTGCCCGGGGAGCGCGACATCATGGAGATGGCGGCCTTTTTGAGCCGCTCCGACCTAAAGGGGG
The DNA here is from genome assembly GCA_017469335.1 of Succinivibrio sp. Taxonomy (GTDB): domain Bacteria; phylum Pseudomonadota; class Gammaproteobacteria; order Enterobacterales; family Succinivibrionaceae; genus Succinivibrio. Next base: position 24,290 of record JAFUGP010000009.1, read on the forward strand.
TGGAGATCCTGCCTTTGTACGCGCGTCTGGCCAGCTCAGAACAGGGCCGCATCTTTGCCCCGCACAGCACACTCAGAGTGGTGCTTGCCACCAACGTGGCCGAAACCTCCCTGACCGTACCGGGCATACGTTTTGTCATAGACCCGGGACTGGCCCGCATCAGCCGTTACTCCCCCAGGCTTAAGGTACAGCGTCTGCCGGTGGAGAAAATCTCCAAGGCCAGCGCCGAGCAGCGCAAGGGCCGTTGCGGTCGTGTCAGCGCCGGTGTGTGTGTACGCCTTTATTCCGAGGAGGATTTTGCCGAGCGCGATGAATACACCGATCCGGAGGTGCGCCGCACCAACCTGGCCGCCGTGGTGCTGCAGATGACGGCTCTGCGCTTAGGTGCGGTGTCGACCTTCCCCTTTATCGATCCTCCTGCCCCGCGGCAGATCTCAGATGGCATCCGCCTCTTAGAAGAGTTAGGCGCCATTGAGCCTGATCGCTCCCCGGATGAGGTTGAGCTTACCGCTTTGGGGCGCGATCTGTGGCGCTTCCCGGCCGATCCGCGCTTAGCGCGCATGTTAATTGAGGCCCAGCGTCAGGGGGCGCTGTCCGAGCTGTTGATTATAGTGGCTGCCTTAAGCGTGATGGACCCCAGGCTCACCCCGCCTGATCATCTGGAGGCCTCGCGCAATCTGCATCATCGCTTTGATGACGAGCAGTCCGATTTTCTCTCCTACCTAAAGCTCTATCATTACCTCACTAAGCTGCAGAGCACGCTGTCCAACGCTGCCTTCCGCCGCCTGCTCAAAAAGGAGTATCTCTCCTATCTGCGGGTACGCGAGTGGTTTGACGTGCTGCGGCAGCTGCGCGCTACCTGCAGGGTGCTCAAGCTCACTCCCAACGAGGCTCCGGCCGGCTATGAGCAGGTGCACAAGGCGGTGATCTCCGGGTTGCTCTCGCAGTGCGGGGTGATGGATGAAAACGACAAGGGGCTGTATTTAGGCGCGCGCGGCCTCAAGTTCGCGCTGCACCCCTCCTCAGGTCTTAGTAAACGCCGTCCCAAATGGGTATGTGCCGCCGAGCTGACCGAGACCTCGCGCCTGTTCGGCCGCACCCTGGCCAAAATAGATCCTCTGTGGCTGGAGGGTCCGGGGCAGCGGCTTATCAAGAAAAGCTATCAGGAGCCGCACTGGTCGCGCAAGGACGGCGCGGTGAAGGCCGTGCTGACCGTGACCTTGTTCGGACTGACCTTGGAGAGCGGGCGGCAGGTGCTGTATTCGGCCGTGGATCCCGCGCTGTGCCGTACTCTCATGATCAGGGAGGCCCTGGTGGGGGGAGAGATAGACCGCTCTTATCCTTTTTTGCAGCGCAACCGCGCTCTGGTGGAGAGCGTGCGCGCTGAAGAGGATCGGCAGCGCCGGCGCGATCTTCTGGCCGATGAGAGCGTGCTGGAGGATTTTTACGCTCAGCGTCTGCCGCAGGAGATGGTGACGGTCAGGCATCTGGATAAGTTTTGGCGTCTAAAGCAAAAATCCGATCCCCATTGCCTGGATTTCAGCCTGGAGCTTATCACCCGCAACGGAGCGCTGCCCGATCAGCGCGCGCTCTTTCCTGATTACTGGATCTCCGGGGAGCTCAGAGTGCCTTTGAGTTACGTTTTCGACCCCGGCAACCCCCAGGATGGGGTGAGCGCGCATATCCCTCTGGCCGTGCTCAACAAGGTGCGCGAGCGCGATTTTCTCTACCAGGTGCCGGGACTGCGCGAGGAGCTCTTCACCGAGCTCATCCGCTCGCTGCCCAAACGGCTGCGCCGCAACTTAATCCCCGCCCCTGAGTATGCCAAAGCACTGTATGAGGCAGTCGCGGGCAGTCAGGATCCTTTTTATGAGCGGCTGTGCCATGAGCTCACGCGCATGGGCGGGGAGCGGGTGTACGAGGATGATTTTGACTTAAAGCAGATCCCCGATTATCTCAAGGTCAATTTCATCATCGAGGACGAGAGTGGCAAAGTGCTGATGCAGGGGCGCGATTTTGCCGCCTTGGCCCGTACCTTGCAGGGGCAGGCGCGCGAGGCGCTCGACAGCTTTCGCAAAGAGCAGCATGAGCGCGGCCGCTTGGAGCAGGTGTGGCGTTTTGGGACCATTCAAAAGGTAAAACGCACCCGTCAGGGTGCTCTGGATCTGACGGTGTATCCGGCGCTGACCGAGCATAAGGACGGGGTGAGACTGGAGCTGTACGAGACTGCCCAGGCGCAGGGGCGGGCCATGTGGCAGGGGCAGCGCGCACTGCTTAAGCGGGGACTGAAGAGTCCGGCCTCCTATCTTGAGGATCATCTGCCCAACAAGGCCAAACTGGCCATGTATTACCGTCCGTTGGGCACCATTGCCGAGCTCATAGACGACCTGTGCACGGCCGCCGTCGATCTCATCATGGTAAGAAAGGGCGCTCCGGTGTGGAATGAGAGTGAATTTGCCGCCTTGCAGCAGTCGGTGCGCGGCTCCCTCAACGACACGGCTCTGGAGATAGCTCTGGTATTGGAGCAGATCTTAAGCCGAACTTATGAGCTCAAGGGCAGACTCAAGCAGCGCTTTGACTTGAGCGCTGCCCTCATCTTCAAGGATGTAAGCGATCACTTAGACTCCCTGGTCTACCAGGGCTTTCTGGCGGCCACGCCCTACGAGCATTTAAAGGATATTCCCCGCTATCTGGAGGCTGCCGCCAAACGTCTGGAGCGGGCGGTGCGCGAGAGTACGCGGGATCTGGGGTATATGCGCATTCTGCAAGGCCTGTATGACGAGTACCGCGGAGCGCTGACACGCTACCGTCAAAATGAGGCACCCGATGAGCTCCTGAACATACGCTGGATGCTGGAGGAGCTTAAGGTCTCCTACTATGCCCAGCAGCTGGGGGTAAAGGGGCCGGTCTCTGACAAGCGCGTGCACGATGAAATTGTCAGGGTGCTGGCCGCGCACGAGGCGCATTTCTAAACGGTGCTCTGCTTATGACCCGTAAGGGAAATGGCCGTGATCGTGGTGCATCCCGGGACAGGTGAGCGGTGGGAGTGCGTATCTGACAAAATTACGGGTGCGGATAGAAAAAGGTGGCATTTCTGCAGGCACATGATATAATGCCAAGGTATCCAGACGGTGTTCCTTGGAGGATTATTTATGCCAGAGCAGGATGATACAACCCATGACGCTGAGAAGAGGGGGCTGCGTGAGA
>JAFUGP010000132.1 GCA_017469335.1 Succinivibrio sp.
AGTAACGCCATATTCCTTGTACAGACCGGGGAGTTTGGCAGAGTCAGCGGTTTCTTGAACAATGAAATCGGAAGATTTACCGGCGTCCTTCATGGCAGATATGAGCTTTTGTAACATTCCTTCGCCTTTGGTTATACCCTGGGCTATACCCTGGGTTATACCCTGGGCTATACCCTGGGTTATACCCTGAGCTATACCCTGGGTTATACCCTCGGCTATACCTTTCTTTTCAGCCCGGCGCATATCCTCGTTGTACTCTAAAGTTCTTTCTATAAACATTTCTCTGTTCCTCTCGTTTCGTTTAATTTCATTGATTTCCTTTAAGATCTCATGGCACAATTCATTCTGGCCGGGATCGTTATCGTTAATGAGCTTAAACAGGGCCCTCATGTCGGGTGTCAGTGCTTTCAAACCGTATTTTGCCTTGGTGTAAAAAATCAAACGGTGCACGCCATCCTGACTGACGGTCGGATCTGTGCTCAGGTCCGGACAGTGGGACACGAAATGATAAAAGGCCCGAGAGCGCTCAGGATAGGGATCATAGGTGCAAAAGCAGATCTGGCACAAACCAAGCAGTTCGTCGTAATTTTCCCCCTGCGTAAGTCTCGAAGCATCAATCTGCGCCGTGTAAAAGCGCAGCCGCGAGATCAGGAATTTCCGGTTATCAACGTTATTTTCCATCTCGAAATTGAACCAGAGCCCGCGGCGTCTGTATCAACATGTCAAGGCGGCAGGCTTTGCTCAGCAAAGTCCGGTACAACTGAGTCTCCGACTCACTTCTGATGATCCCCTGAATATTCCAACCCAGTCCGGTTGCATTAATTACTCCCAGCGCTATTTTGGGGTTAACCATCAATAACTGGAACATCCTATTGTCTTTCAGACCTAGAGCTTCCCACTCCCGTGCGGCATCGTCTCTTTGATCCTGAATGCTCTTGCTCATGATTATTCTTTATTATAGGTTAAAAAATAGATTTTGCTTACAAGAGAGCATTATATCACAGAAATTTTAATATTCAATAAAATCTGCCAAAAATCAAAATGAGATTGATGCAGATTTCCATGTGCAATGGCGTAACAGCAATTTTAAAAAATAAAACTATTATTGGCCGCCAAGTCAAATAATCGGTAATTTCAAAAAAAGCCTCCAAGCTTGATGCGATTATGTTCCCCAACTTCAGTCAACAGCAGCACAGCGTGGCAGTAGGGCTGAGCGGAGCCTCAGCTCAGGCTTGGTCGGCCGCTTTGCCATTTGCCACAACCTTACGCGCCGCTCCCGTTTTGGAAGTCTTTTTCCTGCTGCTTGCGCTCTTTTGCTCATTAAGCCCCAACATGGCTTTAAGCTTGGCCTTGTAAGCGCCTAAGGGCCACACCTCATCGCACTCGTCGACGGTGGCGTTGTTGCCTTTTAAAAAGGTCAGCAGGATCTTGAGATCATGGTTGGTAACCGGGCAGCGGCAGACCCTGTGCTCATGCAGGTGGGTAAAGCTCATTATCTCGACGAAAGTGGTGTGCTCAAGATCGTAGCCTGCAAAAAAGCTTTCAGAGAATTCTTTGGTGGCACACTTATAACAGCAGTGCATGATGCTCACCTTATAGCCTAACTCTCGAATCTGTGAGATCTGATAGTCAAATGACCTCTCGTCATTTACCATAGGATTATCGGAGAGGGGCCACTCTTCCGGGAAATAGGGATTGAAGTAGATATATTGCTCAGTGCCGAAGCGGTGGATAATCTCGTGTGGTTTTCCGCAATGAGGACAGTTATGAACGAAAGTCAGTTCGTGGGGAAAAATCCGGCACGCCTCCTCCCAGGTGGTCTCGGGGATATCCTCAAAGGTATCCTCCTCGCTTGCACCGTCAAAGCGCTCGGGCAGAGCCTCAATTCTCTTTTGCAGCACCTCCCGCGGCCAGGAATGCTGCTCATTGATGCCCGCCACGATGGGGACCGGCCCCGGGTGCTCCCGGTTATACTTCTCCACCACATCCTGGATCTCAGGATCTTCAACCACCACCTCAGGCACCATTATCTCCTTACAAGTAAAGCTCAGACAGTATCGGGCAGTGCAAAGCAGGCGGACCGGGAGAGAGGGCGCCGGCCGGAGCACCGAGTCCTTCCCGAGCCTGAGCTCTGAGTCCTCATCAGGCTAAGCTCTCGTTTTTTTAACCCTCCGGGTAAACTCATCCCCGGTAAACCTCATCTGGGTAACACCCGCAAGCGCCCGGGGCCGCACCTCTCAAACCACGCTTATCAAACCTGGCATCTCAAACCACTATCAGAGCACCTGTTTCGGCGAACTCCTGTCCGGTGAGGTGCTAAGGCTTGATGCCCTGATAGCGCAGCGCCAGCATGGTGATGTCATCGGACTGCTCGGCTCCGGCGGCGTGCTCTTTAAGCTCAGAAAGCAGAGCCCGGCACAAACCCTCGGGGGAGAGAGCGGCGTATTGATCCAGAGTCTTTTGCAGCTTTTCATTGCCAAACTGCAGGCCATGGGCGTTCATGGCCTCGTTGACGCCGTCGGTGTACATAAACAGGGTGTCACCGGGAGCAAGGCGGGTCTGGTATTGCACAAAGTGCAGATCCTCGATAACTCCCAGCATGGGCAGATTGTGCTCGGCGCTCATAAACCGGAAGGCCCCCGGCTCTTGGGGAGTGCCGTTGTCAGCGTTTGCAGCGTCAGCACCTTCATCGTCGGCTGCGTTTGCAGCGTCAAGAGTGTCAGTGCTGCCTTGCGGCAATTGCCCCTGAGACGTTCCCACGTTTTGACCTTCACCGTGATCCTCACGCTGTTCAAGATCGCGCCCAGGCTGCGGACCGTGCCCGATCAGGGGCGGGTTGTGCCCGGCACAGACATAATCAAGCACACCGCTCTTTAAGTTCAAGACGGCCATGAACACCGTGACAAAGAGCTCTTCTTTGTTGTTCTGCAAGA
>JAFUGP010000133.1 GCA_017469335.1 Succinivibrio sp.
AACAGTTAATTTTCATGTCAAAAGTGCCAAGCACATTTACCCAAAAAGGTTAAATTTCCAAATTAAAGAGCGAAATGCGATGTTAAACCGCATTGTTGAGCCATTCGGAGACTACTGCACTCGTGCAAAAGTCAAGTCATAGACATAAATTTTAGCTTGCGGCAGGGCCAGGCTAAAGTCGCGGACAACTTCCGCTATGGTCTGAGCCTCGTTATAGCACGGGATCAATACGGCTATGGATGTAGTGCTAAACATTCTAATCCTTTATATTTAATAATCTATAACTTCAATTATTGATTAATAATTTTCATCTCTAATTTTTAAAAATTAAAAGGCGACAGGATCCTTGACATTAATACATAGTGGTCTGCGTTCATATGTGACAGGCAATCGACCTGATCGATGGTGAATGGGAGCAGGAGCGACATTAAAACGGTCTTGAGCAGGAGCAGGCTGAGGACGATAAACAGTAGCACCTGAGTCCCGGATATGGGGATCTCCCTGAAAAAACGCAGTAACAGAAAGGCCGATACCAGTGCAACCGGCATGGTCAACTCCCCCATGTAGCGGTAAGAGTACCCGGCAGTGGTGGAATCCAGATAGACAAGCACCGGCAGAACCACACAGGTCAGGCAGGTGGTGAGTTTGAATACAGAGACTGCAGATCCGTTATCTAGTGCGGGATCTGGCTTGAAAGTGCCTTTCCATAGAGCCAGAGGCAGGAACCAGAGCAGAGGCCACGCGAAGAGAGCAACTCTGTTTACGAGGTAGACAGGTTTGCCGAAGTCACTATAGCTATGGGATGGTGAGGTGATGAACGGGAAGTTCTTGATTAAGTCCGGCTGTTCAAAAAAATAGTGAAATATCATGGCATGGAGCGATGGCAGTGAAGGTTTGAAACTTATGTTAGGCATGTCATAACCCGTGAGGTTGTAAAAAGCGCCGAAGTCGTAGACACTGCCGAAACGATAATAGTTGTAGGCCATAACAATTGTGGCGCCGATGATGACCGGTACGCCAAAGATGAGAGACGCGGGAATGAGCTTGAGGCTGGTGGTGTGTCCTTGGAATTTATGGTCAGCACCACGGTTGTCGGTGGTGGCGGCAAGTTCCTCTGAAGTCGACAAATGAGTTGCTGTCTTGCGTATCGGCAGGTGTGCCAAGAAAGACAGCAGAGGAGGTGCGCAGAGGCAGATAGCAAAAAATAGTATGAGGGGGCGGGACATCACTATAAGCGGCACGCAGAGTCCGGCGCAAAAAAGCAGCAGACATCTGGCGGGCAGACCATGCGAATTAAGCAGGGACCAACAGCACGCCGCAGCCAGAGATGTGAAGATCAGGGCGGTTATAACGGGAAAGTTGTACTCCATGAGCGCGGACTGGAAAAGCCACAGACCACAGGTGCAGAGGAATGCAGTTTGGACGCCCAAATACAATAGCAAATTGCATTTGCGTATGATGGCGGCAAAGAGAGAGTGGAATGCCAGAGACAGAGTTATTGTCAGCAGAGATACCAGGATGAATCCCGTAAGGGCCAATGTAGGCACCTTGCCCGTAATGGCGTAGATGGGAAGATAGACCACGAGCACCGGGGCCAAACCAAAGTAACAGTAGTACTTGCCCTTGTAAAAAGCGTAATCATAGAAGTGTTTTACCCCCAGTGCGGCACGTTGGGAGGGCGAGTAAGGATTCTCCATGGCGGCCAGCTGCGGATCAACGGGCAGATCCAGACTGAGGCGATGGTGCAACAGCGCGTGCAACAGTATGGTGTAGCGATCGTAAAAGCGCAGATCCTGGGTATCAGGCAGGGGGTGCAGCAGTTTATGGTCGGGCGGAGAGATGTTCTCAACGATATAGCCACCACTTTGAAAAACGCTGAGTTCGTGACAGTTGTACGGACTAAAGACTGTGAAAACGTGGTAGGTCATGAGCAGCGCCAGGCAGGGAACGATGCAGGACACCAGAGTTTTTTTATGTCCTTCAAGGTGATCTGTGGTAAGGCGGTGCCATTTATAGCGGATCCCCGAGATCAACAGAAAAGATAGAATTGACAGCAGCAATACTCTGAAAGATGAGATGTCCAGATAGGGGCGATGGTTGATCACTACCTGAGTGAGCATGACGTCACTGCGGATGGTGGAGGGGTCCACCATGATTGAAAGGGTTTGAATGTTGCCGTGAGAGAGTATGCGGCAGGTATAAGAGTTCTGAGTATCAGCCGGATTGAGGATGAACTCACAGGCGGGAACTCGGTCGAGGTATGTGTCGTCACTGAACAAAACCTTGACCTTGATAGGATAAGGGGTGAGCGACCACATTTTTACAAATACATTGTCGGCCGGTATGTTCAATGAGTTGTAGATCATACCCGGGTACTGTGAAGTCAGCAGGGCACCGGTTTTGCCGTATTTCTCGTTAACCGCATGAGGAATTTCCCGCTCCGGGTACGAGTTTTCGGAAAAAAACACTGCATGAGAGTTGCAGATGAAGATTTCAAATGCCAGAGCGCAGGCCAGGCAGAGCAAAAAAAGCAGGACATGCGGGGAGAGCCCGGTGGCCAACAGCCTAAGCCAGGGATGGAGGGTTATATTAATTTGGGAGCTTTCATTCATCATTTAAAAGACCTAGCCTCATTTGACCTGTGAAGGTATTTCACTGTATTCACCCCGCACGTGGCGCAGCAGTGCAAGGGTGCCGACGAATACCAAGGTGGCTGCGAGATCCAGTGAAATCCGCATCAATATGTTGTATGGCAGTATGTCGGTAAGCTTCCAAAATCTGGCAAGATACATGTCCAGACAGTGGAAGCAGAAAAGCGCCAGAGAATGCCTGCCAAAAAACAACGCGGGTGAAGATATGACGCGGAATACACGACTGCTCAGCAGGAAACGGCACAGATAAAAGACAAACAGGGATGCCGCTGTGGCGCATACAAAGCAGATGGGGAAGAACGGATATTTGCGCATAGCTATATCCATATAGGTGTCCTTATCCAGATAGGGAAAAGTAATGAATAAAGTCAGGCCCCAGACCAGCAGGCAGAGCACGGCGCAACCTCCGGCCTCATCGTCAAAATCGAAATGTTTTAAGTAATAGCCCAAAAGAAGCAAGGGTAAAATTGACAGAGCAATATCGAGATTAAAAGGCAGGCGATGGGCATAGCCGGCGGTCACGCCCAGCACGGACAATGCCAGGCAGTAGAGCACAAATTGCTTGTGGTCAAAAAACAAATGCAGCGCATCGAAGATCGCCCTGGCGATAAAGAGTCCGCAAAGGAACCATAGGGGGCCGGACGGAGGGACGGTGATGCCGTAGATGGTGAAGTAGGTGCCGCTGAACATGGTGAGCGTGAGTATGATGTTCCTTAGATCAGCTAATTTCAGCGGAGACCATTGCAGGTGGATCAGAACCAAAATACCGGTATAGGTGACGAGGGCCGGAACGATCAGACGGCGAAAAGACTTTTTTAATCTGCGTGCATATTGCGCGGGAGACTGGGACGGTGCGAATACCAGGCCTGACAACAAAAAGAAGAGCGGCATGTGGAAGGAAAAAATGATCCCGCGCGGCAGACTTTGTCCGCCACCAGGTTCCAGACTATGCCCTACTATGACCAGGATCATGCCTATAAATTTGGCAAGGTCGAGCCAGTCGACCCTGGTCTTGTTATGGCGAGGTTCCTCAGCACCGACTATGGACTGCCGGTGATGGTTTTGCGCGGCCAAAATCATCGTAAGTTCCTGCAGGACTGTTCCAGAGAAGTCATGGCACTACTCCCGACTTGACGCAGATTGCTTGCGCCTGGGTAAAACTGCACCGAGCAGTTCAGCCCATTTTGCGGCGATGGCAGAAGGCAGAAAGGACTCGGCAATCTTTCGGGCACCGTCGGAGAGACGATTGCGCAGTTTTTCATCCGAGAGGATGTCAGCACAGTGCGCTGCCATGCCGTCAAGATCTCCTAACGGATGCAGATAACCGTCTTCCCCTTCCTTGATCATGGAAGAAGGACCGTAGCGTACGTTAAATGCCACTACAGGACAGCCATGGAAGAGAGCCTCCAAAATGACCAGACCAAAGGCTTCGACCATTGAGCAGGAAAGCAAGAGCGATGCCTGGTCGTAGACAGGCGGCATCTCGGTGACGAAGCCGTGGAAGAAAACTTTATCCGCAAGCTGTTCCTGTGCGGCCTTTTGCCGCAGTACCGCCTCGTCTTCTCCTTTACCGAAAAAGTGCAAGGTGGCATCGGGAACTCTTTGCAAGACCTTTTTTAATACTGAAAGCGCCTCGAACTGCCCTTTACCTCTGGTTAATCTTCCTACCAGGATCATGGAATGCGGCGGCAGGATATTGGAGGCAAGGGAAGTGTGGCCTGGGTTTGAGATGGGGTCCAAAAAATGCGGGATCACCGCAAACAGGCGATCATTATCTCCATAGCGGTTGACGATATCATCTCTCTGCCAGTCCGTGAGCGTACAGACCGCATCCATATTGACGGAGCGGTCGGCCAGATAACCATAGTTGTAGCTGAGCTCACCATTTAAGGTGTCCTCGGTGAGAGTATGGCGGGAATGGGGAATGCAGATCGTCCTGATATTGGAATATTCCTCTTTTCTCTTGCCAAATTCCCGGAAAGACCTTTGGTAATAACTAGGACGGTCGCAGATCAGCATATAGAGCACGCTTTTATCTCTGAGCATGGTGAGCAGCCACCAGGCGATGAGCTCATCATGTGAGAAAAAGTGCAATGCGGTGTTGCCCTTGCGATCTAAGAGATCTATGGCATAATCATTGGCATTTTTCCCTGGCAACAGACCGTGGCCGGGTCTTTCCATCAATGCGACACTGTGATCTGGTCTGAGGTACACGCGCTGCAAAATAGTGCCATCGGTGGGATCCATAAATTCCATGCGGGAGATGAAGCCCAGGAGATCGTAAGTGTCACGCCGACTGAGACGCCCTTTGGTGTAATAACAGATATAGTCGACCCCCTGCCCCGATGGGTAGCGCCTGATGTACATAACGGTTTTGCCGTTCTTGTCGGTTACGGAGGTATCGTGTTTTTCACGACCTGACTCAATTTTCCATGAGGGATCCAATTCAGGCAGTACCGGCTCGATCTGACTTGTGTTTTGTCCGTTGCGGTTTATCCCCTGGACATAATCGTAGAGGTTAATGACTTTTAGGCGCTGTATGCGGCCAAGCTCAATCTGGCGTTGTGTATCCTCAGTGATGCGGCTCTGATAGAGATTAGTGAAAATGATGATGTCACAGTCAAAATAACGCTGAAACAGGCTGGCACGGCGTATAACGGCCATCTCAAGACCGTCGGCGGCACTTCCGGGCATAAAGTCGATTAGAAAGCACATCACTCCGTTTTGAGCTTTGAATTCCCGCGCAAATCTCACATACTGAGTTGAATCACCTTTACCGGTTTTTTTATTTGTGGTCATTTTGATCTCCGGGGTTATCTCCGGTTTTGTCTAAGCCGGGGGCAATGTTGGTCAATAAATCGGTAAACAGGCGGGCCCAACGGGCGGCAATAACCTTCTTGGCAAAACGCTCGGTGCTTTTTACGGCGTTCTCAGAAAAACGCTTATGCAGTTTTTCATCGGTTAGCAGACGAATACAGCACTTGGCAAGGCCTTTGGTATCACCCACAGGAAGCAAGTAGCCGTTGTAGCCGTTGATGACGATGTCCGAGGGACCGTAGCGGCAGTTGAAAGCAATCACCGGACAGCCAAAATAGAGAGCTTCCTGCATGGTCAAACCGAAACCCTCAAATTTCGAGCAGGACAAAAGCAAAGCAGCTGAGGCGTAGACTGAGCCGATATCAGAGGTGAAGGGGTGAATGATGATTTTATCTTCCAGACCGGCCTCTTTTATCTGAGCGCGAACGGTCTTCACCTCGGTGCCAAAGCCATAGAAATGCAGACTGGCATCGGGTACGGTCTTAACTAATTCCTGAAAGGCGATGACTGCCTCTTTGTGGCCTTTCTGTGCAGAGAAACGTGCCGCCAGCACCAGGGAATGAGGCGGCAGGATCGGTTTGAAATCTTTGGGAACTGGCTTTAGATCCGGCATGGAGTGCGGGATCACGGTCAGGGGATGGGCATCCTTGCCGTAGCGCTTCTCCACATCCAGTTTCTGCCACTCGGTCAGTGAGACCACCGCGTCCATTTTCTGGGTCTGATCGCAGAGGAATTGAAAATTATCGCCCAGTTTTGAATAGGGATCTGCAGGATCCATCGTGTGGTTGTTATGGGAAACAGCCAGCGTTTTAACATGCGGAAAGTCTGCCTCGTAGGTCTTAAGATCACGGAAGGCCTGCTGCCACTTGTCAGGGGCGTCACCCAGCACCAGATAGTTGAAGCTGCGATCTGCAAGGACTTGTCTGAGCCACCAGGATACGAGGTAGGAGGGATCGGTGAAATGATGAGTAACACGGCCCCAGCGATCCATGATCTCAGCACCGTCCACGATGGCGACATTCTTCTCCTTCTGGCTTTCCACACAGGTAGTAGTCAGGGCGACAGTGCCGTCGGGCCGGTAAAAGACGTTGGCGTAGCCGAAATTAGTCCCCGGTTTGATGAACTCAGAGCGGGAGAGAAAGCCCTGAATGTCGTAGGTGTCGCGGCGGTATAAACGGTCGTGCTCCAGGTAATTGATAAAGTCAATACCCTTACCGTTGGCATAGCGGTGGATGTACATCACGCAATGCCCCTGTTCATCGTCCACAGCGGTATCGGTGGGGTTCTGCGCAGGATGGGCATGCCACAGCTGGTTTAATTTTGGCTCCGGTGCCGTAACCGGGGGTGCGGCACGGTTTATCTCCTGCAGGTAGTCATAGAGATTCAGGACACTCACCGAGTCAAAACGGCCGACCTCGATATGATCGAGAATACGTTGCAGTCCGTGGTTTTGAAAACTGTGAGTGAGGATCATGAGATGCTTGATCCCCAGCATTTCCTCGAACAGCGCGATACGGCGAAATGACGACATCTCAAGACCAGCCACAGAATCGCGCGGCGGGATATCGTCTAAGAGAAAACACAGCCGGGCATGACTGTCGGCGTAAAGCTTTTTAAATTTGTTGATGGCGCGGGTATCGGCCGCGCTCTGCGCCGGGCTGCGCGTAACAACCGGGGTCTGAGACTCTGCTTTGGTCTTAGTTTTTTTAATCATGAGTGCAGCCTTATTTGAGAAGTTCAGTAATCAAATCAGCCCATAAGGAGGCAATCGCAGCGGGGGTGAATCTGCCCATGGAGCGTATGGCGGCAGCAGAGAGCCGCTCTCTGAGCGCGGGATCGCTTAAAACAGCCACGGTTTTTTCCGCGAGGGCCTTGGTGTCGCCCTCGGGAACGAGAAAGCCTGACTTGCCATTCTCAATAAGGGCAGATGGTCCGTAGTGGCAGTCAAAGGCAAGGCAGGGACAGCCCTGCGCGAGCGCTTCCTGCAGGACCAACGGAAAGCCCTCATGGCGGGAGGTCTGGATTAGGCAGGTCGCGGAAGCATAAACGGGAGCCATGTCAGCCACAAAGCCATGGAAGATCACTGAGTCTGTAAGACCTAACTCTGCTGCCTTGTCCTTGGCAGCCTGCTCGCAGTCTCCTGAGCCGAAGAAATGCAGGGTAGCCTCCGGTACCTGCTCGTGAATGAGCTTGAAAGCCTGCAGTGCCGATTCCTGATTCTTGGCCGGGGCAAACCGTCCAACATGGATAATTGAGGCGGGAGGAAGAACTTTTTCCGGTCCCTCCCCCTGATCGGGCTTTGAGCCGGCGGCAGGGAGCTGTCGGGCAACAAAGTGATGAGGAATGACCGTGATCGGGTGAGCCTGAGCACCGAAGCGGGCTTGGATGTCATCCTTCTGGCGCTCGGTGAGGGTTACCACCCGGTCAATTCTCTGCCTTTGGTCGACCAGGAAGAGGTAGTTATCGCCGATACGGGAGTTCATTACGTCTTCTGGATCTAAGGTATGACAGTTGTGGGATACTCCTACGACCCTCACATAGGGGTAGTTATCCTGCTGGCGCTTTAACTCAATGAAAGCTCTCTGATAGTCCATCACCTGGTCGGCTATCAGAACGTAGTCAGTATCTTTGTCCCTCAGTAGGGTCAGTAGCCACCAGGCGATTAATTCATCCCGATGGGTAAAGCGCTGAATGGTATCTCCCCGCTCGTTATGCACATGGATGGTGTCAGGTAAGGCCACACCATCATCGGTGTACTTATAGGTCTCGGTCAAGGCCATACTGTGGTCGGGACGATAGTAGATGGCCGTATGGGTACGTGAGGTGGCGGAATCTATGAACTCCGTTCTGGAGATCCAGCCCTGGCGGTCATAGGTATCTCTCCTCGTCAACCGATCATCTTTGATGAAATTGATGTAGGAGATGGCCTGACTCTTGTCATCCCTGTGGACGTACATGAGGTTCTTGCCGCCGTTATCTCTGACCAGAATGTCGGCAGTACCCTGCACCCTCAGCTCAGTCCACCCCGGGTTCTTCTCAATGGTGGGCAGTACTCTTTTTAAACTGCCCCGGTTTACCCTCTGGATGAAGTCATATAGGTTGATGAGCCGGGCTGACTGTAACCTGCCCAACCTAATCTGCTCTAAGGCATTTTCCACTCCGTCAGGCTGATAGCGGGTGGTGAGTATCCAGCACTCGGTGCCGAAGTACTCACGGAATAACCCGGCCCTCCTAAAAGAGGAGAGTTCCAGTCCCGCCGAGGCGTCCATGGGCAGGACTTCCAAGAGGAAACAAAAAGCCGTGGAGCGCTGTTTCAAGTGCTCTCTTAACTTTAAGCAGGAAGGCGGCAGGACTGGTGCCTCCCCAGAGTTATTTAGCTTGGAATAATTCTTGTCCATACAAACAAAGCACCGAGTTACAGCTTCTTTAAACGCCTAAGGGCGGTGATTAATGCGTTGGTTTGCTGTGAGTTTTTTAGATTTTTGAAGTCTGAGGGCTTTTTGCAGGTGGCCAGAACGTGGTCAATGAATGTCTTAAGTTCACTCTGGGCTGCTATGGGCCGCAGCAGATTGAGCATGGCCAGATATTTGTCAACACACAGCTGCGTGTGGAGTTTCATGTCAATGTCCGGTCTCATGAATGAGATCACGGCGGCATTGGCCTGCTCTGGGCTGAATTTGGCCAGCAGTTCTCTGTAAACAGGCTCGGCATTAAAAGCTGTGCCATAACCGTTGGTTAGGTATACGTTTATCAGCACATTTATGTAGTAGGCTTCAATCTCGGAGGGGATTTCACCCAGTTTGCCCACCAGACTGCTCAGGTTGCGCGCCAAGGGAGGCTCGGAGTAGAAGTTGCCCATGCTGCGATGTGCTTCCATCAGCTCATCGAGTACCGCGCGGATCTCCGCAGCTCTGACGTCATCAGGCAGGTAACTTCTGCCGTCCACATGGTCTAACAGTTCAAGTGCCTTTTCATGGGCGTCGCCTTCGCCGTCAAGACTAAACTTTACGCATCTGACACCGAGATCTTTTCTGCTTTGGTCGTCCAATAACTTCCACAGAGGTGTCATCAGGGTTCGTATATTGAGACGGGCTCCCGGAGCCGTTTCATCACGGCAGTAGATCTGTAACAGACCGTTGGACAAGGAAATGAGCTTGTTGCGGTGCATGTCAGGCAGTTTCTCAATGATTAAATTCAGAGCGCTTTCGTTGTATTTGTCGCTCTTGATGCCTTTTAACAGCACCGGTATGCTGATGGCAGGATCGCTGGGACTTAAGGCCGCCACTTCCTTGATGCAGGTATCCAAGTAATGAGCCAACTGCAAGCCGTTAAGTTCAGACTGATTGGGGTGGGCGGCGCTGGCGTAATTGCGCATGTAGAGAATATGGGTAAGCTGTGCGGCGCAAACCTCGCTTATCAGCTCAAGCTCCTGCGCGCCCTGAACTAGCTGGCTGTCCGAAATTTTGTTAAGATCTTGCTCGGACTTGAATTCATCCCTCTTCTTGCCACCTATGCAAATGTCATAAAAGGTGTCCAACCCTGCTTCAGCAACCCGACGGCGCAGTATGCGTACCGTCTCATCCCACATGTAATTGAGCGCGGCATCAAACAGACCTGCCGCCACGGCACCGACAAATTTGGATATGTAGACCGCACTGGACAACTGACCTTCTGGATAGTGTTTAAGTACGGTGGCAAAATTATTGATGACAGTCCTGCGCTCATCCACATCAGCCACCACTGACTCCGTGGGCAGACCATGGCTGGCTAAAAAGTCAGTGTACTTGCCCCAAAAGGTATCTATCTCTCTGGAAAGCTTTTTGCCTGAAGTTAAAGGTGATGGGACCACCACCATAGACTCATCGATAATTTCATCGGTGTTGTGTTTAGACATTTCTGACTCCTTATGTCGTCATCAAAACTCAGACTGCTAATCAGTACCGTTCAGGTAAAAAGGCATCCGTTATTTCAATAAGCTTTCAACTGCCGGGATAAGCTGGCTGTTACTGCCCTGCACGGTAACCTTGCCGCTGCTGTAGCAGTTGATGATTACGCCTGCATATGAACCTTGCAGATCAAGTCTGGTGCCGGTGGCATTGGCGATAGTGCTCTCGATAAAAGTGATCTGATTGTTCGCCAAGATCACCTTGACCTCATTAAGAGTTTTCTTGATGGACATACAAATATTCCTCTTTATCAGTTAATTATGTTGTTTGCTGAGAGTCCAACAGTTCCGGGTGGGGCTCTCAGGAAACAGGGCGGCCGGTTAAAACCGCCCTCATGAATGTTTCAGGTTTTGACTAAACCAAAGACCTTCGCATCACTGCTTACGTCCTTCTAACCCACCCCTTCAAAACCGAGGCTAAGAAGGGGTGGTCCGGAGGGGGAAGGTTCCCCCTACCGCAAGCTAATTAGAAGGTGTAGCGCAGCGTAGCGCTCAGGTTGTGGCTCTTGGTGTCGGAGCCGCCTAAGTAGCCATAACCAAAGCCTAAGCCGAAGTTACGGTACTGAGCGTCAACTCCCAGGCGCAGCCTGAAGAGCACATCGTCGGTGATGTCGGACTCGGCAGACATGGTGATGTCATTGCTGACGATCTTGGTCTTGACGTCCTTGTCACCGGCCACCGGGATGATGCTGAAGTCCGCGGCGGGCTTCACAGTCCAGCCGCCGGAGGTCAGGATGTCCTTGGAGATGCCCACACCGACCGGAATGGTCACGTAGTTGGCATCGAAGGACTTACCGGAGATGCTCTCACCACCCTGCACGCGTACCGTGTAGGAGTCCACATCCAGGTGGTGGTACCTGAGGCCAATGTGCGGAGTGACGGTGATGCCATCGAGGTCGATGTCATACTTGCCCTGCACACCCACGGACAGCAGCGAGCTGTCAATGGAGGTATCCAGATGTCCGGCGGCATTGTCCTGGTCAATATCGTTGTCCACCGAGGTGTACGAGATATCGCCTAAGACCTTGAAGCCGTCGAAGCTGTAGGCACCGTAGAAGGACAGACCCCAGAAGTCGAAGTCACCGTCCGTGGAGGCATAGCCTGAGCCGTTGGAGTCGGAATCACCGCTACCAACGTGGAAGGCAGCACCGATGGTCAGTCCGTTCTCCAGGGCACCGTCCACACCTAAGGTCACACCCCACAGCTTGCCGTCGACACCTAAGTCGCCGGACTTGCCGCCGTCGTAGCCGTCAGAATCCTGAGTGGCGTACAGCGGGGTGACCCAGACGGTCACATCCTGACCGCTCACCTGACCGATGGAAGAAGAGGTCTTGGCGATGAAGCCATTGCGCTCCTCAAGAGCATCGGTATAGGCACGGTGGGCCAACTGGGTGTTCTGCGTGGCACCGCCTAAGACGGCGATACGGGCAGCGGAGTTGAGGGACTTGCCAACCTCATCGGCGTCAGTCAGGTTCAGAGCCTTGTTCACGAAGGAGTTGGCAGTGAACTGGTTGCCCACACCGGTGGTCTGAGCGGCATAAGCCTTAATCGGATCGGCGATGGAATCGTCGGTCTTCTCCAACCAGGCAGAGGCAGTCTCATCGTTGTAGGTCAGAGACACCAAACCGTCGTTGCCGGAGCGCTGGAGCGTGCCG
>JAFUGP010000134.1 GCA_017469335.1 Succinivibrio sp.
ACCGATACCCTGACCTTCATCAGCATGCAGCTAAACTGGCCAGCCAGAAAAGCCCAATTATTGCAAGCATAGTTTTTTAAAGAGCACCGTTGGCGCTAGGCCGCGGGTTTGAGTCTAAAATCGAACTGCAAAAGTAGAGTACCATAATTTTCGCTCAAGCTCTAATAATTAACCGCGCTTACTATAACACCCTGGGGCCAGATAACGTGATCCGCTTTAACGGCACGCCTTTGGTGCTGGTAAACACCCCGGTCTATCTCAAAGCCGTGGAAGCCTGGTTTCCCTTTGGGCGCCAGAACACCTTCTCCTCGGTAGTCAACGATCTCTCCCGCGGCGTGTTCCCTTCCTATGATCCCTTTGCGCTCATTGAGCGCGGTGCCGTCGTGCCACTGCCCGACTACGTGCTTGAAAAACAGCTCGCCATGACCTGGTATCTGCGCCATTTCAACTGCGATTGAGTCTGGTTTGGCTGTTAGGCCGATCCTTTACGGCGTAGGCCTTTTTGATAATCATGATCTTTTCGCCCGGTCGGGGGCGGTGCTGATCCCGGCACCATAATGCAGTTGAAAGGGGTTATAATGGCTCAACCGCATGATCGGCGCAGGAGTTGCCAAGTCCGTACTTTGTTAGCAGCCGGCCTTTTCAAGTCAGGGAACCCTATTTTATGACTAATAATCAAGTGCTTACCCCCCCCCGTCAGATTTTTAGAACCTAAGCACAGCCTTCATTTTCTCCCCCTTGCCCGCCTTTTTTCTGAAAACACAATCCCGCAGTTATTCCCCGCAACTGCACCATTATCTGCGTCAAAGGCCCTGTTCTCCTCATTAAGCAGGGGCAGCTGAGATGAGCCAAGATCTGATCATCGCCGGTGCCGGCGGCATGGCTCGCGAGGTGAGGGAGCTGATTGAGTCGACCGGTCTTTATCACATCATAGGCTTTGTCGCCCCCGGTGACGCGGGTACCACCATAGACGGCCTGCCTGTATTGGGCGATGACAGCTTCCTGCTTGAGTACCAACAGGACCTCAACGTAGTAATCGCCCTCGGGGACGGGGCAGAGCGCAGCAGGCTCTATCAGCTTTATAGGTCAAATCCCCGCCTTGCCTTCCCCTCGGTGATCTCACCGGGTGCTCATATCTCCCCCAGTGCATCTTACGGTTTAGGCTGCATCATCGCCCACTCCGCCGTGATCTCCACTGATGCGCGTTTAGGTGCTTTCTGCTTTCTTAGCTTCAACGCTACCGTAGGTCACGACTGTGTGCTTGCTGATTTTGTCTCGCTAAACCCCGGCGCGCATCTCTCAGGCAACGTTACGGTAGGGCGCTGCGCTATGTTCGGCAGCGGCTGCGCCGTCCGGCAGGGGCTGCATATCGGTACTCATGCCACTGTCGGCATGGCAAGCTCGGTTATCCGGGACGTTGAGGATGATACCTCTGTCATCGGTGTCCCCGCGCAGCCCTTTTTCCGCCGCAAAAAGCGCAGCTCTGAAACTCAGGCCGCCACAGCGCCGTATCCGGCCCAGTAAACACATAAATGATGTATAATAACAATCAATAAGCTTAAATCTGATGCTGTCCGGGTTTGCTTTGAACCCGGCCTGGCAGCTGCCTTAATTTCACGAGGAAACCATGACTGATACTGAAATTGCCTCCAAGGTAAAGGAAATAATCTGCACTATCCTCAAAGTGTCCCAGGACGCCATCACCGAAGAAACGGCCATAGGCGATCTGCCGCAGTGGGACTCACTGCACCATCTGCAAATCATCACCGCGCTGGAGAAAAACTTCAACTTCCGCTTCACTCCCGATGTCATGATGGAGCTGGAAGATGTGTCAGATCTGATTGCCGCCACCACAGAGCGGGCTTCTTTGTGATCCCGGTTGCAGGCCAAATCTTAAGGCAGGCAGACCGTCAGCCCGACAAGACTGCGCTCACCGACGGCAGGATCACGCTGACCTACGCGCAGCTGCGCTCGGCGATCCTCATAAACGTACAGCGCTTAAAAAGCCTGAACGTAGGTTATGGCGATCGCGTCATGATAGTGGCTGATAGGCAGCCGGGCTTCGTCCCCCTCTACCTGGCCTGCCACCTGTCAGGTGCCGTTACCGTACCTCTGCCAGCTGACATCGCCCCCTCCCGCTATGCTTTCATCAAAAAGAAGGTCAATCCCCGGCTCATCATAGGTTTCACCGATCCGGATATTTCCACACTTGCGCTGTCGGCCTTTGCAAGCGGCGATGAAGCAGAGGTGAAAGCAGAGCCGACGTCCTGTGACTGCCCCGAATTACCTGACCTAAGTGATCTCGCCGAGATCCTGTTTACCACCGGCACCACCGGTGAGCCCAAGGGTGTCCTGCTAAGCCAGCAAAACCTCGCCGCCTCAGTGCGCAACATAGGCGAGTTCATCGGCAATACCACAGATGACATTGAACTTCTGGTACTGCCGCTCTCCCATTCCTTCGGTCTCAACCGCCTGCGCTGCGCTCTTAGCAACGGCCAGACTCTGGTACTCTCGGGAGGCCTGGGGAATGTCAAAAGACTGTTCCGGCTGATGCAGGAGTTTCAGGTGACCGGTCTGGGTCTGGTGCCTTCAGGCTGGGCCATGCTACACCACTTAAGCGGGGATAAGATCGCACAGTTCAAAGATCAACTGCGTTATCTGGAGCTGGGCTCCTCGGCCATGGAGCTTGCCGACAAACAAGAGCTGATGAGGCTCCTGCCGCACACCCGCATCTGCATGCACTACGGCCTTACCGAGGCCTCACGCAGCGCCTTTATCGAGTTTCACACCGAAAAAGCTTTTCTTGATACCGCAGGGCGCCCGAGCCCCCACACGCAGATCACCATCCGCGACGAGCAGGGCACGGTACTGCCCTGTGATACCTTAGGCGAGATCTGTGTGGAAGGTGAGAGCGTGACCTCTGGGTATCTTGATTTGCCACGCGAGGGCTCTTTCTGGGGTCGGGCTTTTCGCACCGGCGATCTGGGCAGACTTGATGCTCAGGGCTATCTGACCTTTTACAGCCGCAAAAAGGAGCTTATCAACGTAGGCGGCGAGAAGGTAAGCCCGCTTGAAGTCGAAGAAGTTTTGCGTTCCTTGGACTTCGTACAGGACTGTGCCTGTGTCCCGACGCCCGATCCGCGCGGCATACTCTCGGAGGTGGTAAAAGCCTTTATCGTCACCGACCGACCTGAGCTTATAACTTTTGAGAGCATAGATCCCCTGATCGGCAATCGCCTTGAGGGTTACAAACACCCCGCACTCTACGCCGTCACTGATAAAATTCCCCGCACCTCATCAGGCAAAATACAGCGTCGGCTCCTTACCTGACTCTCACTTTTTAAAGGTACAGCTTATGTGGCAACCTCAGGGCATTTTCACCCGTTTTGTTCTGCGCTCACCGGTAATTTTAAGCGGTGAGGAGGCCATACGCGGCCTGTTCAATTATCCTGCCTGTCGTGTAGCCGTCATTCACGGCACTCACTTTAACGATCAGGCGCTCTTTACCGCGGTTTTTGCCAAAAAATTCTGCACCTTCATAGCCCGCAGTTGGAATGAGGAGCCTGATCTGCCATCATTGCAACCCGTGATCAGGGAATTGGAATCCCTAAGGCCCGATCTCATCATCGCCTGCGGCGGCGGCTCGGTCATTGACGGTGCCAAACTCTGCCGTCTCCTGTTGGAATATCCCTCCTTCCGCCCGGGAGCCCCGCTTGATGCCGCGCAGCTGCGTACTGCCTTCATCGCCGTGCCCACCACCTTTGGCAGCGGCGCTGAGGTGTCCTCGGCGGCGGTTTTCGTCAACCGGGAGCTAAAGCGCAAGGAGATGGTGGTGGCGCACGAATTGCAGCCCGCGGCCATTGTCTATGATCCCCGCTATCTTGCCACTTCAAATGCACAGCTTTGCCTGGCCGCGCTTGATTGCTTGGCTCACCTGCTGGAGGGCTATGTCTCAGTCATTGACCATCCCCTCTTGGAGCGCTCTGCAGAGGCGGTATTGCTGCGCCTGTGCCCGGAGCTTGTGTCTCTGTGCAAGAGCCCCGAGCATCAGCCCGATTTGCCCCTGCTGCAGTACGCAGGCTTTATCGGCGGTCAGCTGCAGAACCACTGTCTGGTCGGCGCAGCCCATGCTCTCTCCCACCAGCTCACCGCTTACGGTTACGGCCACTGCGAGGCGGTGGGATTGCTGTTACCGGCGGTGATCAAGGCCAACCTCTCCGCGCCGCAGCCCCGTGAGAAATACACGGCTCTCTGCCGCCTGCTCGCGCTGTCCGATCCGCAGGGGCTCTGCGACTTTATAGGGCAGATCCAGATCCGCGCGGGGATTGCCTCACGCCAGGCAGAGCTGAAAAGTCTGCTCTCCCATGGTCTTGAGGATCGGCAATTCTGCGAGAACGTCTTAGCCGATCCCGGCGGTCAGGGCAACCCCATCCCGCTCACCGCAGATTTTCTCAAGCTCATAGTGGAGTCCCTGTAAATGACTGCCAAAACCGAAGAACTGCTCAAATTGGACCCCTTTTATTATGAGGATAAGGTTTCATGGCCAAACTCCCCCGAAGGCTCTCAGAGCACCGCTCCCCGAGAGCTCTTTTATCAGGCCGTGGTGGAGGAGCTTGTCTTTCACTATGAGCACAATGAGCTTTACCGGGAGTTCTGCAAGCGTAAGGGCTTTGATCCCCGCGGCTTTAGCGGATCATTAAGCGCCATTCCGCCAGTGCATGCCAGCGTGTTCAAGGAATTAGGCGCAGAGCTTAACAGCGTGCCTTTATCAGATATTCGTCTCACGCTGCAATCCTCGGCCACCTCGGGAGTTCCCAGCAGCGCGCCCATCGACAAAGTAACCTCCCGCCGTCAGGCCCTCTCCATGGTCAAAACCGTAGGCAGCATTATCGGCAATGAGCGCCGCCCATTCTTTATCATGGACGTCGATCCCCGCGAGGGCTTCAGAAAACAGTTAGGAGCCCGCTACGCGGCCGTCAGCGGCTATCTTAATTTCGCCTCCGAGGCCTTTTATTTTCTAAAGGCCACGGGTCCTGATACCTTCAGCTTCGATATCCCCGCTTTGTCTGCGGCCGTTGACGCCCTGAAAGGTGAGAGCGCGGTGATTTTCGGCTTCACCTACATCCTGTACGCGCAGGTACTAAAGCCGCTCTTTGAGCAGGGGATACAGCTAAAACTTCCGGAGGGCTCTCAGCTCATCCATATCGGCGGCTGGAAAAAGCTGGAGCGTGAGAAAGTAAGCAAGGAGAGGTTCAACGAGCTGGCCGCACAAACTCTGGGGCTTAGTCCTGCTAAGGTAGTGGACATCTACGGCTTTACCGAGCAGATGGGGCTTAACTACCCCGACTGTCCCTGCGGCTGCAAGCATACTCCGCTCTACTCGGAAGTCTTGATCCGCGACATTACCACCAATCAGATCCTCCCCCCAGGTGAGATCGGGCTGTTGGAGTTTGTCACCCCCATTCCCCATTCCTACCCGGGCAATGCCGTGCTTACCGATGATTTAGGTGTCATAGTCCCCGGTCCCTGCCCCTATCATCGCGCCGGTACCAGCTTTAAGATCTCCGGGAGACTTAAAAACGCCGAGATCCGCGGCTGCGGCGACATACTCTCCACTAAACTCAAATTCACGGCGCCGGCCATGGCCGCCGGCAAAATCGCGCCCAACCATGCCGCTCTCATACGCTATAACTACGACGGCAGTACGCAGCAAAGCACACTTCCGGTTGCGGCGGCTATCGCGGAGCTTAAAACCGAGCTCACCTCAAAGCTTGCCTACCTAAGAGCACTGCCGGTGGACGCCTTAATCGGGTTTATCTCGCAGGTGGCTCAAAAATGGCTGCATAACCGCGAAAGTCTGCCTACCGCTCAGGCACAGGGCTTGAACTTTCTGGTCAACTGGTGCTCAGTTGACAATCTCAATGCCATAGCCAACGCAGGACTGCGCGGTAACCGCCATCACGTCGACGCTTTTTTGCCCCTGGATGATTACGGTTCCCGCGCTCTGAAAGCCACCTCCCGCGGTCTTATCTGCCATTGGCTGGCCGGTAACGTGCTCGTGCTGGGCATGTTCGTGCTCATCCAGAGCATACTGTGCAAAAACGTTAACTTAATCAGGGTATCCTCCCGCGATCACGGCGCTCTCGCCGCCCTGTTAAGCGCCTTCAACGGCGAAACCTTCACCACTTCGGGCGGTCAGGTGCTAAAGGGCGAGGACCTGCTCTCCACCATCGCCCTTATCTATTATCCTCATGACGATGGCGAGGCCGGATCTGCCATGTCCCGGGCAGCCGCTGCCAGAATTGCCTGGGGCGGTGCGGAGGCGGTCACGGCGGTCACCTCTTTTCCCTCGCCTTACGACTGTCCCGACATCATCATGGGCCCCAAACTCTCCTTGTCCGTGGTAAGCCGCGAAGCGCTGACCGATGAGAGAGCCGCGCGTAAGCTCTCCCGCAAATGCGCCGTGGATGCCAGTGTTTTTGACCAGACCGGCTGTGCCTCCACGCATAATATCTTTGTGGAGCGCGGCGGCGGGATCTCACCTGAGGATTTCGCGCAGTTGCTCGCCCACAGCATGGCCAAGGTAGCGGTGCAGATGCCCAAGGGTGAGATGAGCAGGGAAGAATATGCCGCCGTACATGCCGCGCGGGGGATTTATGATTTCAAAGGGCGCGTGTTCGGCGCTGAGGACTCGGTGTGGACGGTGCTCTACGATGACCGGCCCTACCTCAATCCTCCTCTCTACTCGCGGGTGGTCTTCGTTCACGCCGTGGACAGTATCGACGAGGTGTTAGACTTCATCACACCCGACATTCAAAGCGTGGGGCTGGCCGCTGCTGGTGACAAGGCGCAGCGCTTTGCCGCTGCCGCCGCCGAGCGCGGGGCCGTGCGCTTTCCTGCCTGCGGCAGGATGCTGAACTTCGAGTCTCCCTGGGATGGCATGTTCATCATGGAGCGCCTGGTCAGGTGGGTAACCTTAGGCGGGCCGAACGCCTAATCAGTGCTTCGTAACGTGGGCAATGCGGACATATCAGCAGTCCCGGCAGCGGGGTATTGAATGAGCTCAATTACCCCCAGAGGCTCTGCCCACATAAAGCACACCACCCCTCCCAGCGGTACGGACGGTGCGGCCTCAGAGAGCTGCATGAAGCCGCACTCCAGCAGAGCCTTACAGCTTCGTTGCAGATCGGCGACCTCATAGCACAGATGGTAGGGAGTGCTGCCCATGCGCTCCAAGATCCCATTAAGCGCACTCTTCGCCCCCTTAACCGGCTCAAGCAGCTCTATGCGTACCCCCCCCCCCCACGCAAATTTTTCTGATTATTCATGGTGTTATTATCGAATACTGCCAGACATACCTCAACGTGGCGCAACTCATCTCTCATTACCGGCCCCAAACTGTAACCAAGCCCGGTAAAAAAGGGTGCGGCGGCGGAGATGCTCCGTAACGCCCAGCCCAGATGATCAACGCCGAGCACCGGCACGGCTGCCTGCTTGAGCGCGGACGGCACACTATCAGAGCTCATCTGCCTCATCCTCACTGTTTAGGACATTAGGCCGGTCCTGATCGCAATCGGCCTTAAACAGCACCACCGGTTGCGCTGCATAGGCCGCGTAGTGAATGCTGATGTTTTTCCTGACAAAAGGCTCAAAATAGTTGGGGATCACCGTAGCACCGCCCACTTCCAGAAAACCGGCCGCCACAAAAGTCTCCCGGTCGATGCCGGTGTTATAACAATCCACCGCCTCGGCATTGAGCTCTTTTAACAGCACCTGCAAATTACCCGCTATGCTCGCAAGTCCCTCCATACGGCCGACCATATCCACAATCCTGAGCAGACGCCGCCCGGCAGCCCGGCACATTCTCACCACCATGGCACATTTAAGAGTACCCTCACAGAGCACTCCCAACAGGCGGTAACGGTAAACAGGGTGATGCAGGTAGCGGTTTGCGATATAGGTGCCGTTCTTAGGCGGAAAATAGTAAGGATCGAAGTCTGCGGGAACCTGGTCGATGAATTTGAGCCTCACCTTGCGGTTAGGCTCCGTCTACATCCTCACAGGGTGTTCAATTAGCTTAAAATCACTCATGTGCGCTGCCGCCACATAGTAATGCCCCATCAGACCGAACTGAAAATGCAGCGCCTGATACACACTCTGAGAATCAGCACTCAGCCCCAGAGTCACATAAGCAGAATGGGGAAATGACTGCAGCAGATAATACAAAAGTCCCAGGCCCAGCTTGCCCACCTCAGGTCCCTGCACATCCTCTCTTACCTTCCACAGCGCCCCTGACACCGCCACCGGCTGCTCGATACTGCCTTTATCGTAGGTGGAAAAGGAGATATAACCCAGTACCGCGTGGATCTCACCGCTTTCACGGTGGACGGCGATAATAAAGTCGTAATAGCCCCCGGAGGCGCTGCCATGCTGGAACTCAAAGATCGCGCGGCTCTTGCAAAAGATGTGATTCTCGCTCCAGTGATCATGAATAAAACGGATCAGCGCGGGGTATTCCTCTTTTTGGCAGCGCCTGATGGTGTAATGCTCAAGCCTCATCGCGATCACCCCGCCTCATTCCCAAGCTCCAGATACCTGCCGCTCTTAGGCGGAAAGTCGTTGCAGTCAAGACGCGGCAGCAGGAGGGGATGGTCAGTGCCCAGGCTCGCGGCCCGAGGCTCGGTGGTAAGTCCCAAGCAGGCACCGTGGGCTTGGATGAAATCAAGGACCTCCGGGCTGTAATTGCCGTAGGGGTAGTTCATCACCCAGTGCTTGGGGTCGATGAAGTCAGCCATGAGCTCAAGTGCCTTGCTTATGTCCTGTTGCATGGCTTGTGC